>JBCDJX010000067.1:0-20784 GCA_038747355.1 Pseudomonadota bacterium
GATGATCGACACGACTACACGCGCATCATCGATGCGAGCGGTGACGCCAGCGTGATCGACATGGTCATGCCGCACCTCAACAAGCGCGGCGAGATTGTTCTCGCCGGTTTTTACGCCGAGTCCGTGTCGTTCCGGTTTCCGCCAGCCTTCATGCGTGAGGCGAGCTTTCGTATAGCCGCGGAGTGGCGGCGTTCGGACTTGAGCAGCGTCAAATCCCTGGTAGAGAGCGGCGCACTGTCACTGGACGGACTGATTACACACAGCGTTCGCGCATCGGACGCGCAACAGGCCTACGACACGGCGTTCTCGGACGCCGGCTGCCTGAAAATGATCCTGGACTGGAGGAACTGATGCATACCAAGGTCAAAGAACACCGCATTGACCCCCAGATTGAAATGCGAACTCGCCTGCGCGATGAAGCTGCCGTGGAGCCTGATCCGGTGCCATCCGGTGAAGCCGCCAAGGAAACGCAGGTCATCGCGATCTATGGCAAGGGCGGTATCGGCAAGAGTTTCACGCTGTCCAATCTGTCGTACATGATGGCGCAGCAGGGCAAAAAGGTTTTGCTGATCGGTTGCGACCCGAAAAGCGATACGACATCGCTGCTGTTCGGCGGTCGCAGTTGCCCGACGATTATCGAAACCTCGTCGAAGAAAAAAGCCTCCGGGGAAGACGTAGAGATCGGCGACGTCTGCTTCAAGCGAGATGGCGTCTACGCCATGGAACTGGGTGGGCCCGAAGTCGGTCGTGGCTGTGGCGGCCGCGGCATCATTCACGGCTTCGAGTTGCTGGAGAAACTGGGTTTCCACGACTGGGACTTCGACTACGTGCTACTCGATTTCCTGGGTGATGTCGTTTGTGGCGGCTTCGGTTTGCCGATCGCCCGCGATATGTGCCAGAAGGTCATTGTCGTTGGATCCAACGACCTGCAGTCACTCTATGTCGCCAACAACGTCTGCTCGGCTGTGCAGTACTTCCGCAAGCTTGGCGGAAATGTCGGCGTCGCCGGCATGGTGATTAACAAAGACGACGGTACCGGCGAAGCGCAGCGTTTCGCTGAATCTGTCGGCATTCCGGTGTTGTCGGCGATTCCTGCCGACGATGACATCCGCCGGAAAAGTGCCAACTACGAAATTATCGGACGCCCTGACAGCGAGTGGGCCTCGCTGTTTGAGCAGCTTGGGGAGGGCGTTGCTGAAGCACCGCCGTTATTGCCGACTCCGCTGGAGCAAGAGGGCTTGCTGGCCTTGTTCGATAGTGATGAAGAAGACAGCGCCGGTGAGCTGATTCCGGCGACTGCCGCCGATATGTGCGGTAAGGACTATACGCCTAAGCCATCTTTGGAAGTGGTTTACGACGACGCATAGCGCGAGTCCTCCCTGAAAGAGCCAACAACAATAGCCAGGATAGGGATGAACGAAGGGAAACAAAAAGCGGGTTGTCACGCCAACAATGAATTGGCGAAGGCCGCCAAGCGTGCCGGCAAGTCCGGCGTGTTGGATCGCTATGCCGAGGACTACCCGGTAGGCCCGCACGACCAACCGCAAAGCATGTGTCCCGCCTTCGGTTCGCTGCGTGTCGGTCTGCGTATGCGCAGGACCGGAACGATCCTGTCCGGGTCGGCATGTTGCGTCTATGGCCTGACGTTTACGTCACACTTCTACGGTGCTCGGCGCACCGTCGGCTACGTCCCGTTCAACTCGGAAACCCTGGTCACCGGCAAGCTGTATGAAGACATTCGCGATGCGGTCCACGAGATGGCGGACCCGGAGCACTACGACGCTATCGTTGTAACCAACCTCTGCGTTCCGACCGCCAGTGGTGTGCCGCTGCAGATGTTGCCCAAACAGATTGATGGCGTGCGTATCGTGGGAATTGATGTTCCCGGCTTCGGCGTTCCCACGCATGCAGAAGCCAAGGACATCCTCGCAGGCGCCATGCTTGAGTACGCACGCGAAGAGATTGCGGCGGGACCGGTGAAAGCACTGGGTGACAGAAAAGCCCTGCCCACCGTGACGTTGCTCGGCGAGATGTTCCCGGCCGATCCTGTGAGCATCGGTCAGCTGCTCGAACCGCTCGGACTGGCAACCGGTCCGGTTGTTCCGACACGGGAATGGCGCGAACTCTACACGGCACTGGAAAGCCAGGTCGTTGCAGCCATTCACCCCTTCTACACCGCGTCGGTTCGCGCCTTCGAAGCAGCCGGTCGCACCGTGGTGGGGTCGGCGCCGGTCGGCGCGCAGGGCACGCAGGACTGGCTGCAAGCGATCGGTGAGGCCTACAACATCAAGAAGGCCAAGGTGGACGCTGCGATCGCACGCTTTGTGCCGATGATCGAAGCCGTCACCGCCGGCGCTCCGATCAAAGGACGTATCACGATGTCGGGTTACGAGGGCAGCGAGTTGCTGGTTGCCCGGATGCTCGTCGAGAGTGGTGCAGACCTGCGCTACGTTGGTACCGCATGCCCGCGCACCAAGTGGTCTGACGGTGATCGCGAATGGCTGGAGTCGAAAGGCGTCATCGTCAATTACCGCGCCTCTCTCGAAGATGATCTTGCGGCCATGAAGGAATTCCAACCGGATCTCGCGATTGGCACAACACCGGTTGTGCAAGCGGCGAAAGAACAGTCGATTCCGTCCCTGTATTTCACCAACCTGATCTCGGCGCGGCCGCTGATGGGTGTACCGGGGCCGGGCTCGCTGGCGCAGGTTATCAACGCAGCCATCGGCCAGAAGCAGCGCTTCGACACGATGAAGGAGTTCTTTACCAACGTCGGCGAGGGAGATAACGCCGGTGTCTGGGAGAGCCTTCCGCCCAACGCTTCGGAGGCACGACATGCTGGTGCTTGATCACGATCGCGCCGGCGGCTACTGGGGCAGCGTTTACGTGTTCGCAGCCGTCAAAGGGCTGCAGACCATTATTGATGGCCCGGTTGGCTGTGAGAACCTGCCGGTGACATCGGTGTTGCACTACACCGATGGATTGCCGCCTCACGAACTGCCCATCGTCGTGACCGGTCTTGGTGAAGAAGAGCTCGGCCAGCACGGCACCGAAGGCGCCATGAAGCGGGCGCACGGCACACTCGACCCCAAAAAGCCGAGCGTCGTCGTTACCGGCTCTATCGCCGAGATGATCGGCGGCGGCGTTACCCCGGAAGGCACCAAGATCAAACGTTTCCTGCCGAGGACGATCGACGAGGATCAATGGCAGTCGGCAGACCGCGCCATGTTCTGGTTATGGAGTGAATGGGGTCCGAAGAAAGGCAAGGTTCCGCCGCTCAAGCCACGCAAAAACGGTGAGAAGCCGCGTGTCAATATCATCGGTCCGAGCTACGGCATGTTCAATATGCCCTCCGACCTCGCTGAGATTCGTCGCCTGGTCGAGGGAATCGGCGCTGAAGTCAATCTGAGTTTTCCCCTGGGCAGCGATCTCAAAGACGTCCCCAAGCTTGCAAACGCTGAAGCCAACATCTGCATGTACCGCGAATTCGGTCGCGGGCTTTGCGAAGCGCTGGAGCGTCCGTACCTGCAGGCGCCGATCGGTCTGCACAGCACAACCAAGTTTCTGCGTGAGCTCGGCGAGATTCTCGGTCTCGATCCGGAACCGTTCATCGAGAAAGAGAAGCACACCACCATCAAGCCGCTGTGGGATCTCTGGCGCTCGGTGACGCAGGACTTTTTCGGTACCGCGAGTGTCGCCATCGTGGCCAATGAAACGTACACGCGTGGCTTGAGGAATTACCTGGAAAACGACCTCGGCATGCCGTGCGCTGTGACCTTCGAGCGACGTGCCGGCGTCAAGCCCGACAACGCAGCGGTGCGCGAAGCCCTGCAGACAAAAAACCCGCTGGTCGTGTTCGGCAGTTACAACGAGCGTATGTACCTGGCCGAAAGCGGCGCCCACGGCGTGTATATCCCGGCGTCGTTCCCCGGTGCGGTGATTCGACGGCATACCGGAACACCGTTTATGGGCTACAGCGGCGCGACTTACGTCGTGCAGGAATTCTGCAATGCGCTGTTTGATGCCTTGTTCAACATCCTGCCGCTGGGCACGCAGATGGACAAGGGCGAAGCCACGCCCGCGGTGCAAGGCTTGCGTTGGCACGCCGATGCACAACAGGCACTAGAAGACCTGGTGGCATCGAAGCCCGTTTTGATCCGCATATCCGCGAGCAAAAGACTGCGCGATGCGGCGGAAAGGGTGGCGCGAGAACAAGGTCTTGATGAAGTGAGCTGTGAATGCCTGGAGGCAGTGAGCGACGGCCGCGCCGCCGCGTAAGAGAGTTTTGATGTCTGGCTGGTTGTTGCCGGGCGTCCACGTTGGAGGAAGAAAGATGGACAGAGATGCACTCACGCGAGGACTTCGCAAAGAAGAAGTGTGGTCCTGCCGGTTTATCTGGCTCGTATGTTTCTCGGTTTTGCTGCCGGTCGCGATTGTCGCCCGATTGTCGGGTTGGCGTTGGCGCCCCTGGTCGGCACCGTCGACCGGCTATCGGTCGGTGCTGCGAGAGGCTGAAAAGATGTCCACCGCGATAACCGGGACGGTCTTCTCCGCGTAAACAGCGTTCTGTGCCAGCGGCTTGCGCCGATGGTGCAAAACCCCTGCCGCGAGGGTTTTCGCGGTAACGCCACAACCATGTCGACTTGTGTTGAGGAGAAAAAAATGTCTGACAACAACGGATCTGCTTCAGGTCTTACATCAAGGGAGGCCAAAGAGTTCCACAAGTACTTCATGCAGGGAACCTTGGGTTTTGTAGCCGTGACGATCGTCGCTCATATCCTGATATGGGCATGGCGTCCGTGGTTCTGAACCTGATTTGCCTGTAATCGAAACTAACGAGAAGGAGTACTAGTCATGTGGAGAATTTGGCTAATGATTGACCCACGTCGTGGACTGGTAGGCGTACTCGCGTTTGCCTTTTTCATGGTGCTGGTAAATCACTTCGTACAGCTCAGCACGGACCGTTACGGTAGCTGGCTGAAAGGCGAACCGTACGCTGCGGCTGAGGTTCAACAAGCTAGAGACGAAGAAATATTGGTCGCTCAAGAGTGAGTTGACCGCAGTAGTGAGCTCCGCCGTTTTCGGCGGCCGCCGTGGGACGCCTCTGCAGTTAACGGGGGCGGTGGAGCTAACTTTCTGCGCATAGGGGTATCACCATGTCTATGTTGAGCTTTGAAGAAAAGTACCGGGTACGTGGCGGCACGCTGATCGGCGGTGATCTGTTCGACTTTTGGGTCGGACCGTTCTATGTCGGTTTTTTTGGTGTGACGACTATATTTTTCGCCCTGCTGGGTACGTTTTTCATTTTTTACGGGATCGCGACGGGACCAACCTGGAACCTGTGGGCGATTCATCTACCGCCGCCCGATATCACGTACGGTTTAAAATTTGCTCCGATCGCTGAAGGCGGTCTCTGGCAACTGATAACCATTTGTGCGGTCGGTGCGTTTTCATCCTGGGTCATGCGACAGGCCGAGATCAGCCGAAAGCTGGGGATGAATTATCACGTTCCTATCGCGTTCGCCGCCGCTGTGGCCGCTTACGTAACGTTGAACGTGATTCGTCCGATTCTGATGGGCGCCTGGAGTTACGGTTTCCCATACGGGATTACCAGTCACCTGGACTGGGTCGTTAACACCGGTTACGCGTACGTTAACTTCCTCTATAACCCCGCGCACATCATCGCAGTCACGTTCCTGTTCACGACCACGCTTGCACTCGGTCTGCATGGCGGCGCCATTCTGTCGGCGACCAACCCGCATAAGAAAGGCGACACAGTCAAGACGGCATACCACGAGAACAGCTATTTCCGCGACACGATCCAGTATTCGATAGGTTCGCTGGGGATTCATCGACTCGGATTATTCCTTGCGGTGAATGCCGGTCTGTGGAGCGCACTTTGCATCGTGATTAGCGGCCCGTATTGGGAAGGCAGCTGGGAGTCCTGGTACGACTGGTGGCTAAACCTCGGAATCTGGAGCTAGGGGACCGCTATGGCTACTTACCAAAACATTTTTAACCGCGTGCAGGTGCATGGCGCACCTGACATGGGCGTTCCCCATCCTCCGGGCAATATTTTCAAGCGCGGCGGCGCGAGTATTTCCCGCTTTCTTGGGATTTTCGGTGAAGCGCAAGTCGGTCCTGGTTACCTCGGTGTATCAGGCCTGATTTCACTCCTGTTCGGTATTGCGGCTTTTGAAATCATCGGACTCAACATGTGGGCATCCGTGGACTGGGATCCTGTTCAGTTTGTTCGCCAACTGTTCTGGTTGTCACTGGATCCTCCGGCCGCCGAATACGGACTCAGCATTCCTCCGCTTGATGAGGGCGGCTGGTTCATCCTGACCGGACTTTGCTTCCTGATTGCGGTGCTGGCCTGGTGGGTGAGGATGTATCGACGAGCGGTTCAGCTCGGAATGGGCACTCACGTTGCCTGGGGATTTGCCGGTGCGATCTGGTTGTTCCTGGTCCTCGGTCTGATCCGTCCGATCATGCTGGGGACATGGAGTGAGGCCGTGCCTTACGGGATATTCCCGCATCTCGATTGGACCCAGTTGTTCTCGTTACGCTACGGCAACCTGATGTACAACCCGTTCCACATGTTGTCGATCTTCTTCCTGCTCGGATCGGTTGTGTTGTTCGCCATGCACGGAGCGACCATCGTCGCCTCGGGCAACTACGGTTCGCATCGCGAGATTGACCAGATCGTGGATCGAGGCACGGCCGCAGAACGCGGTGCCTTGTTCTGGCGCTGGACCATGGGATTCAACGCGACGATCGAGTCGATTCACCGATGGGCCTGGTGGTTTGCCTTCCTGACCGGGGTGACCGGCGGGATCGGCATATTGCTGACCGGGACCGTGGTGGATAACTGGTTTGTGTGGGCGCAAGAACACAACATGGTGCCGTACTACTCGGCGATTCAGTAGACGACTCAATGAATAACAAGGACCTGAAACTGACGGCGATGTTAATGGCGGGCAGCTGCCTGTCGGTTGTCGCGCTGTACGCGGGGAAACTCTCCCCGGCATACGCAGACAGCTCGTCGTTGGATGTTTCAGGCCTGGTTGAGATCGACCAACGGCAAGAGGTCGTCGACGGGATTGGCATGGCGCAGGTTCGCCTGGCGCAATCGCCCGTTTTGTCGATGCCTCAGACGTACCCCGCGAACCGTCTGGGAAGGGATCTCGGTGACGCATCGTCTCCCGATTGCGGGTCCTGTCATCAGGGCCAGTGACCGTGGATGATCAGATCCGACGCGATTACAGCGTATCCATCCCTCGCGAAACCCCGGACTGGACGGTTAGCTTTGCGCGTCGCGGCTGCAAGGGTCGCGACGCGCTTTCTCTCTCCCTGAGGAGACTGTGAACTAACGAACCCCGCGAACTGTCTGGGAAAGGATATCGGTAATGCGAAAGAGGCTCGTTGCCCGACCGCTCACCACGGTCTCACCTCGCTTGTTTTGCACCGCCGACGCGACTACAGCGTATCCATCCCTCGCGAAACCCTGAACTGGACAGTTAGCATTGCGCGTCGCGGCTGCAACGGTCGCGACGCGCATTTTATTCGTTCAGCCGATGGTGATGGGTGTGGTCCGAGAACCCGTTACCGACGCCATCAGCCGTCCGGTTTGTGGTTTCGAGGCACAAGCATAGTCGCAATTCCGTCCTTTGCTACCTTTTTTCGGCTTATTTCGCGTGTTTTCTGGGCATTTCGCGTGCCTGAGTCACTAAAACGGCCCGATTCTGCGGGCCTGGCAACGTCAGTCGACACCGTCCAGGAACTCAACATAGGCGTTCATAAAGCGCTCATGCTGCTCGAAATACGGAATCGCGCCCGTATCGAATGAGGTGACGGTCCAGTTGCTGCGCTGTTGGGTCCAGCCGGTCTCGCTGAAATCGCGAAAATCACCGCGTGTACCGTGCGCTAACCAGACCGGCATCAGCAAGGATTCATACACTTGCCGAATGTCGCGTGCGAACAGTCGACCGGACAGGAAAGCGAGCGGCGCATACAGCGCTCCGGGCTGCGACGCAGTCAGCGTGCAGTACCGGGCCAGTGACTCATCGACGTTGTCAGATCCGAATGTGCGTTTCAGAAAAAAGCGAACAGTGCCGGGCCGCACCAGGAGCTTGAACAAGCCGGCGCGAAAGCCAGGGATGCCGGCCAGACCGGCAGCAATGGCGTTTTCCCGTGTAGCGCCTTCGGTCGCTCTGAGACTGTCCGAGCCGCGGTCAAACCCGGTGGGCGTGACCAGGGCGAGGCTTCGAAATGCGTCAGGTGTCCGGTTCGCCTGACGTGCTACGAACTCCGACGACAGGGACAGGCCCAGCACGTGCACACCGGGTCCCTGGCCGATCACCTGCAGCATGTCGCGAACGGCCGTTGTGTACACGTCGATGGTGTAATCGCGATCGGAACGATCGGAAAAACCGAAACCGGGTAGATCCGGCGCGAATACCCGATAGCGTGTCGCCAGGGCATCGAATACCGGCTTCACTTCGTAAACGGAGGCAGCCGCATTGATACTGTGTATGAGCAACACAGGATCGCCGTCCCCCGCTACGTAATAGCTGAGATCGCGTCCGTCCGACCGGATGACCACGCGTTCCGCATCGACAGCGGGAATCAGATCCTTGGGCAAAAAAGCGCTCCTTGCGTCACTTCGGCAAGCATAGCGCAAGCTGTCAGGGGCGACCTAAAGTTCGAGCGGAGACAGTCCGCTGACCTGGTCGGGCAACTCGAGATCCGACTGCTTGCGTGGCGTGGCGAGCAGGCAAAACTCCTCACGTGTGGCCCGGGCGAACCGCCCCAATACGCCTTCGTTCTGGAGCCGCTGATAGGTCGTTCGACGCGGGTCCAGCGTGATACCCGCCATGTGTGCGCAGAATTCACTCAGGATATGGCTGACCAGACTCCTGAAGGCTCGACCGCTACCGGCGCTGATGGCGATGTCCGACAAGCTGACGAATCGAAAGTCGGCCGGATCGAAGCGTCTTCGCGCGGGTGGAAGCCAGCGGATCAGCGACGAATACACGCGGGCGGGGCTGACGCCGGAAGAACGAAGATCGAGAGCGTTCAGTCGAGCGCTGGCGCCGGCGACGATGTTACCGCCTTCAACGACGGCAAAATACGGCGCGCGACGTCGGCGGGTGAACCGATACCGGCAATCGGCTTCGCTTTCGTCGAGCGCTGCTTGAACACAGTCGTCGTCCGGATCGACACTCACTACGGAGGACCGATTGGTCCACTGCCGATAGATGAGCTCGGAACGTAAGGTGCCGATTGACTGAACCCGGGACCGTTCAAGAATCGCAGCCGATCGGAGGTTACCGCGTTCGACGCTGCCGAAGCTGAAAGCGACGGCGGGATCCCTGGCTTGATCCTCGAGTGCCGTGGCCACGAGCCACCGGCCCAGTCCCTTACCCTGGTGACGTTCGTCGATCACCAGCGAATGCCGGTAGATTGCACGGTAGGTGTCGGCACCGTGACGGACATCCACCGGGGTCAGCGCGTATCCGCCGACCACGCGGCCCGCGTTGAAAAGGGTGTAATAGTCGCTGCTGGGGAGGCGATTCACCGTCTCTGCCACCCGTAAGCGTCGGTATCGCAGTTTGTCGCTGCCGAACCGAGTAATAGATAACAGTTCGAGGTAGGCGGGATCCATCGACGGATCACGACGGATCAGCTGATCGCCGCGTTGGTCAATGATCGTCATGGCGAGTGTCAATGACGGCATCGGTTGGCCGCCGCCACTCGATATCGGCCACCGCGGCGCTGGCGAAACTTTGGTCGCTGCTGAGAGCCTTCCACAGCAGGCGCCAGCTGTTAACCGGCATGGCGAGAAACGGCCACGGATCGTCGCCACGCCAGCTGATGTCGCTGAACGTTGACAGTACCTGCCAGGCTTCGCGTGTCTCGGCGACCGCGCCCAACGATGCCAGATAGCGGGTGAAGCAGGACCACTTTTCGGCGAGCTGTGACGACGCCTTGAGTGTTTGATCTGGCATGTCAGCGGCGGTGATCGCGGCAACGAGCGCGTCCGGTTCTGCGAAGTGGATACCGCTGGTTGCCCGTGGGTTGCATTCGATCGGGCGGGCAACACCCTGAGCGTCAACGATAAAGTCGAAGGCGATGAGGCCGGTGTACTTGCTCGCTTGGATGAAGCGGTGGGCCCAGGCCGTGCAAGCCGCTGCCTCGTCGTCGCGTTCGAAGGCAATCGAGACACTGCCGTCGGCGAGTCGCCCGCGGTAGGCGGTTGCCAGTCTCAGCTCGCCGCTGTCGGCAATACAAAACACGTTAACCGCGGTGCCGACGAGGCGTTGCTGGACAACGCTATCGCTGTCGGCCGGCAGCTTGTCGCCGGCGTGATGAAAGCGAACACCGCGTCCGGAACAGGAAAAACGTGGCTTGGAGACAAACGCGGCGGCGCAGATGTCATCTGTGTCCTCGTCGGCGCGAGCCGTGTCGGGTACCTCGAGGCTGTGCAGTTGAGCCACCTGGATAAAACCCAGTTTGTCGTGCAGCGACAACACCGTATCAGCGCTGGATGTAAACACCGGCACTTCGCCATCGACGAGTGCTGCCACGTACGGTGTTTCTTCTGATACCGGGATCACCAGATCAATCCGGTGCTCGCTGCAGTGACGTACGAGTTCATCGAGATAGTGTTCGGGATCGTCCTGCGGCGAGGGCAAGACGATGCACTCCTGCACGCGATTCGACATGCGACAGAGATGCATCGACCAGGGATCTGCAACCACGACATGCCAGCCTGCGGCGTGGAACGCACGTGCCAGCTCGAGGCTGACCGGTAACCTGCCGGAGGTCAGTAAAACGCGTTTCGATGCGGTCCCTTGCATGCAGGCCAAATCAGCTGATCAATGCTTATAATACGTGTTGTGGGAGATCATGACGAAACGTCTGCACGGAGCAGCCCGGGACTGTTTCGTCCGCCAGCGCCGGAGCCGCTGACGCCGATTCGTTCCCTGCTTCGGGTCATGCGACAGGGCGACGGCGACTTGCTGAGCCTGGTGCCGGCCGAGGCGTACCGGAAGCCGTTTACCACACTCGGTTATTCACGCCGATCCATCCAGCTGATCAACGATCCGGAACTGGCCAGGGAACTGGCGACCGATCCACTGGATATTTTTCCGAAGAACGACCTGATGGTCGGTGCGCTGCAACCCCTGGTCGGAGATTCCATTTTCGTCTCCAGCGGTGAGCGCTGGCGTCGACAGCGAGCGATGATCGACCCGGCGTTCTCACACATGCGCATCAACACCGCGTTCGGCTCCATGTCGGCGGCGGTCGACGACTACATGCGAAAACTCGATGCGCGGGCAACCAGTGGTGAGTCGTTTTCGCTGGATTTCACAAAGAGCGAACTCACGGCGGATGTGATTTGCCGCACGGTTTTTTCCGTGCCACTTGGCGAGGGGACGGCAAGGGAGGTGTTCGATGCGTTTGGTGAATTCGAGCGCAGCGTCGCGAGCGTCAATGTCGGTCAGCTGATATTCGGCAAGCCCTGGGCGGATGTGAAGCAGCCGGAACGGGTGCTCGATGCCTGCGAGCGCATTCGGCGACATATCGGTGCGCTGGTTGACCCGCGCATCAACAACCCGGATGCGCACGACGACATTGTCGCGGCCGTCATCAATGCGCGCGATGCGTCGAGCGGTGACGGGTTCACGCGCGAGGAGCTCATCGACCAGCTCGGTGTCTTTTTCCTGGCCGGCCATGAAACCACGGCCAGCGCGTTGACCTGGGCGTTCTACATTCTTGCGCAGCGTCCGGACATGGTGTCGAGGATGCGCGACGAAATCGCCGGCGCGGTCGGCGATGGTCCAATTGAGTTCCGACACGTCAAACAACTGTCGCTCGTGCGCAATGTGTTTCGGGAAGCACTGCGCCTGTATCCGCCCATTACGTTTATTCCGCGGGTGGCGGCAAAAACCTGTTCGGTCGGCGACCTGCACGTCAAGCGCGGTGCGATGATCATGATTTCACCGTGGACCTCGCACCGCAGTGAGACGCTGTGGCGACACGCTGATGCCTTCGATCCCGACCGGTTTGAACGAGGCGATGACAAAGGCACGCTGATGTCCTTCGGGTCTGGCCCCCGCGTCTGTGTCGGTGCGGCGTTTGCCACCATTGAGGCCGGCCTGATCCTGGCCGCCCTGGTGCGACGCTACGATTTCGAGGTGCTGTCGCCGAACACGGTTCGCCCGGTGTCGCGACTGACGACGCGCCCGGCGGAGCAAATTTCCTGCCGTCTGCGACGCGTGGAAGCGGTGCGCCTCAGCGCATGACGGAACACATCGTCGTTGTCGGTGCCGGTATCGGCGGGCTCGCCTCCGCACTCGAACTTTGCGCGCGCGGCTTCGAGGTCACGCTTGTGGAGCAGCACAACCAACCCGGCGGCAAGATGCGAGAGGTTGCGACGGCCAGCGGCGGTGTCGATTCCGGGCCGACGGTGTTTACGATGCGCTGGGTGTTCGATGCCCTGTTGGCGAAGCTCGATACCACCCTGGATGCGCTGGTAGAGATCGAACAGGCGGATTGCCTCGCTCGTCACAGCTGGCTCGACGGCAGCCGTCTCGACTTGTTCGCCGACGTTGAAAAAACCGTTGCGTCGATTGGCGAATTCGCAGGCGCTTCCGAGGCCAGTGCGTTTCGGCAATTTACGGAAAAGACCGCCCGCGTGTTCGACACCCTGGACGAGGGATTCATGCAGGCGGAGCGGCCCACGCTGGCAAGCCTGACGCTCGGCGTTGGCCTGTCACAGCCTTTGCGCTTGTTCGAGACTCGACCGTTCTCCTCGCTGTGGCATGAACTGGGACGCGTATTTGCCGATCCGAGATTGCGCCAGCTGTTTTCGCGTTACGCGACTTACTGCGGGTCGTCGCCCATGTCGTCGCCGGCAACGCTGATGTTGATCGCACACGCGGAGCAAGCCGGTGTCTGGGCGGTCAGAGGCGGCATGCAGCGCTTTGCCGACGCACTCGCGGATCTGGCTCGTCGCAAGGGAGTCAAGCCGTACTACGGCCGGCGCGTCACCGAGTTGCTTCTGGAGCGCGGTCGCGCCCGTGGCGTGGTGCTCGAGGACGGTGAGCACATCAACGCATCGGCGGTGGTTTACAACGGCGATGTGAACGCGCTGTCGGAAGGCCTGCTGGGCGAGGCGCCTCGACGTGCCGTACCTGACCGGCGCCAGGAAGCGAGGTCCTTGTCAGCGATGACCTGGAGTATCAGTGGTCGCGCCAGCGGATTCCCGCTGCAGTACCACAGCGTGTTCTTCGGCGGCGATTACCCGGCCGAATTTGCGGCTATTTTCGATCATCAGCGCGTCTGCGATGAACCGACCGTGTATATCTGCGCACAGGATCGACCGATGGACGGCAGTGATGCATCCTGCGCGGCCGATGCTGAGCGCTTGTTCATCCTGATGAACGCGCCGCCGCGACGCGTGACCGATGATGAAAAAGCGCAATTTGCTGACCGCGTGTTCGCGCTGTTGGGCCGCCACGGACTGGCGATCGACATCGATGAAGCAACCGTCACCGCACCGCAGGATTTTGCAGCGAGGTTCCCGGGCAGCGGCGGCGCCATCTACGGCTGGCCGACACACGGCTGGTCCGGCTCGTTCAAACGTGCTAGCAGTCGATCCGGCATGCCCGGCTTGTATTTTGCGGGCGGAACCGTGCATCCCGGCCCGGGCGTGCCGATGACGGCCCTGTCAGGCCGCCTGGCGGCCGACAGCGTTGAGCGAGATTTGCGCTAAGCGCTTCAGTTCAGTCCCGGAATGACTTCGTCGAGGACTTTTGCCGACGAAATAACACCAGGCAAACCCGCGCCCGGATGCGTGCCGGCACCGACGATATACAAACCGTCGACTTCTTCGCTCTTGTTGTGGGGTCTGAACCAGGCGGTCTGCGTCAGGATCGGCTCCAGCCCGAACGCCGCGCCTTTAACCGAGAACAGCCGCTCGCGAAAATCCAGTGGCGTCAGCATGTGCGAGGTCGAGATGTGCTTGCCAAGATCCGGCAAGACCGTGTCTTCCAGCGCCTGCTCAATTCGCTGCCGGTAGGTTTCGGCGATCTTGCTCCAATCGTCGCCGCTGTCGAGGTGCGGCACCGGTGACAACACGTAAAACGCATCGCAGCCTTCCGGCGCCAGCGACGTATCCGTGGCGGTGGGCCTGTGCAGATACAGACTGAAGTCGTCAGCCAGTTGCTTGCGCGAAAAAATGTCTTTCAACAGCGCCTGGTAGCGCTCGCCGAGTAACATCATGTGGTGCGGTACGTCGTCATAGCGACGGTCGGTGCCGAAATACCAGACGAACAGGCTCATGGAATACCGGGCACGTTTCAGCTTGTTGTCCGTCCACCGCTTGCGAGGATAGTCGGCCAGCAGGTGTTTGTACGTGGTCGCGGAGTCGGCGTTTGAGACGACGACATCCGCCGACAGGTGTTCGCCCGAATCCAGCTCGACACCGGTAACCCTGGAACCGTCGACCGTGATTTTTTTCACGGAGGCGTTGTAGCGCATCGTGCCACCCTGAGATTCAATGAGACCGACCAGCCCCCGGATCAGCGCGCCGGTGCCGCCCATCGCAAAGTGCACACCGTGCTTGCGCTCGAGTTGCGCAATCAGGGCATAAACTGCCGTGGTGCTGAATGGATTGCCACCCACCAGAAGCGGGTGAAAGCTGAACACGCGGCGTAACAGTGGATGCTTGATGTAGCTGGCAACCAGGCTGTGCACTGAGCGATAGAATTGGGCGCGCATCAGGTCGGGCAGGACCTTCAGCATCCGTCCAAATGAGCCAAACGACACGTGCAACAATTTGTCGAAGCCGACCTGGTAGAGCAGGGCGCTGGCCTCGAGAAAGCGTTCGTAGCCGTCGACATCGTCGGGATTGAACTTCGCAATCTCAGCTTTCATCGCCTCGTGATCGCCGCTGTAGTCAAAGCGACTGCCGTCGTCGAAACGAATGGTGTAGTACGGGTTCAGTTCGCGCAGGTCGATATCATCCGACATACGTTTGCCGCACAGTTCCCAGAGCTCTTCAAGCAGGAACGGCGCGGTAACGATGGTTGGCCCGGCGTCGAAGGTGTAGCCGTCCTGGCGATACACATAGGCACGTCCACCGGGGCCATCCAGTCGCTCAAGAACGGTGACCTGGAAGCCACGTGCGGCCAGACGGACGGCGGCGGCCAGTCCCCCGAAGCCACTGCCGATCACGATGGCCGTCGCTGCCTTGCTCATGCTGTTTTTTCCTTATGCCGCGGGCGAAACGCCACGATCTATTATAGAGTGGGTTTAAGGCGTTGGGAGGCGCCGTTTTAGGGGATTACAACGTGGCCGTCTACCTGTTCAAGTTCCTGGTTTTCGCGCATATCGTCACCGGCGCGGTGGGCTTGCTGTGCGTATGGGTACCGGTCGTTGGCAAAAAGGGCGGCCACAATCACAAGCTGTGGGGGCGGACCTTTGTCAGCAGCATGCTGCTGACCGGCACTATCGCAATCGGTATCAGTTTGTGCACACTGGCGGCACCGTTGCAAACGCACCCGTTCTGGGACGACGTTGACCGCATTCGCGGCATGTTTGGCTGGATGATGATGTATCTTGCGACGCTGACCATCATGCTTGCGTGGTACGGATTACTCTGCATCCGCAACAAGCGTCACCATGCGGCTAACCGAACCCCGCTGAACCTGTTTCTTCAGTTCGCCACCTTTGCTACCGCGGTGAACTGTGCCTGGCAGGGATTCGTGATTGGTGAACCGCTGATGATCGGAATTTCCTCCATCGGGCTGATTGCACCGGTTCTGAATACGCACTTCATTCTGCGGTCTGCGCCACCGGTCAACGAGTGGCTGATCCAGCACACACGCGGCCTGGTCGGTGCCGGAATATCCGTTTACACGGCGTTTCTCGCCTTCGGTGCGGTCAATATGTTGCCGCAATACGCGTTTAATCCGGTCTTGTGGGCGACACCCACGGTGCTCGGCGTAACGCTGCTGCTGTATCACCAGGCGCGCATCACACTGCAGCGCCGCCGAATCGTCGGCCGACCGAAAACGGTTTGAGTCAGTGCAGGGCGCCGCCCTGGAAACGCAGCCAGGCGACGTATCCCATCGCTACCGACAAGATAAAGAACAGCGCGCCGATGGCGCGCTGCATGGTGATCTGCTGAATCTTGCCCTGCAAGCGCGGGCCGATTTGACCGCCGATCAATACGCCGGGTATGTCCCACAGTAACAGGGTCCACGGAATCGCCGACAAACCGCCCTCGCGAATCAGTTGCACGGCCAGCGTGGTTGACGCCGTGGCGACGGTCACGATAACCACCAGCACCGACGTGGCCGCCGCCACCGCGATAGGAACGCCGCGCCGAGTCAGTTGCGAGATCGTGACCTCACCGATTCCGACCGACACCAGTCCCGTCAGGAATGCGCCGGCAACGGTCATCAACGTGCCACGTTTGCTGCGTCCCGGGTCCACGAATCGGTGCTCGTTTCCGGCCTTATCAACCACAAAACGGAGTTCCTGCGGCACATCCGACCGCAGTGCCGGCGGTTCGCCCTGGCGAACGAGGCCGGCTCCCAGGACCAGAACCAGCAGGGCGTAACCGGCGAGCAGGAACGCGTCATTAATCGATGTTGCGATCAGTGCGCCGAAAACGGCAACCGGCACCGAGATCACCAGCATGCGCCTGGCCAGTTCATAGTCGATCAGGCCGCGCCGCTGGTACCCGATAAAGCCGGACAGAAAACCAAAAGTCTGCGTAATCAGCGCCGCCGCGATCGCGGCAACCGTGGACGAAAGCACGTACTCGGGTCCGAGCAGCGGAAACAGCAGCACGAAGATGGGCGTGAACAGCGCGGCACCGCCAATTCCGCTGAGCATGGCGCAGGTGGCGACGCAGATCGCCACTGGAAACATGAACCAGTACTGGAATAAATCCATGTCGACGTCGCCTAGCTTCGCGTTTGTTGCCAGCGTCTGCCTACGTCAAGGACGTGGAACACGAGAGAGGCGACCAGCCAGCCAGCGACCGACTCCCAGCCCAGGCCCGTGAGGCTGGCACGCAGTGCGAGCGCCAGACTTGCGCCGGCACCGATATTGAAGGCGAGCCCCGGCACATCCAGCGGGATGCCCTTTCGCCGCGCAATAACAGCGGAGACGATCAATTCCACGGTCATGACAACCAGCACCACGTCCACGATACGTCCACTTGTAATGAGTTCCCGCAGGAAATCCATGACACTCCTCGTCATTGTCGCGACCGGTTGCAGAGCGCGGCCCGGGCCATTTCGATAGAATAACCCATAAGCCGCGAGCGACTCATCTTCACGGAATCTGCCAATGCCGACGAGCAAAAACCTGTTGCTGTATGCGTTAGCGCTGGTTGTGATTGCCTTTGTCGTTTCCGGGATACCTCGTGTCACGCTCGAACTGTTGTCGGACGATCACGACCATGACGATCCAATTGCGTTGGGCACCAACATCTGGGCGGGCTACGAGCCGCTGTATCTCGCACGCAAGACCGGACTGCTCGCGGACAGCGACGCCCGGCTGCTGGAGTTTTCCTCGTCAACACAGGTTATGCGGGCTTTCGCCAATGGCACCATCGATGCGGCGACACTGACGCTCGATGAAGTGTTGTCACTGCGCGATGCCGGCATCGTTGTGGTTGTCATTCTGGTGCTGGATATGTCCAGCGGCGGCGACGCGATTGTTGCCCACCCTGAGTTTTCCAAGATCGAATCGCTGCGCGGTCAGCGGATTGCCGTGGAGAGTACGGCGCTCGGCGCGCTGATGTTGTCACGCGCGCTGGCGAAAAACGGTTTGCGATTGACGGACGTGGAGGTCGTGTCGGTCGAAATCGATGAGCAGGAGCTCTTCCTCTCGCGAGGCGACGTCGATGCGGCGGTGACCTTCAGCCCGATGCTCGAGCGCCTAAAAGATCGCGGTATGGTCGAGGTGTTTTCCTCGCGAGAGATTCCGGGCGAAGTCGTTGATGTGCTGGTGGCGACACCGCACCTTGTCGAAGCGCACAGCGACAAGTTGGTGGCGCTGGCCGAAAGCTGGTTCGCAGCGCTCGACGTCATTGACGCTGAACCGCAACGTGCCGCTGAGCTGATGGCGCCCAGGCTGGGCGTTACTCCGAGCGATGTGCTGTTGATGTTTCAGGGACTCGAGTTTCCCGATGTCGCGGGTAACCTCGAGTTCTTGTCGAGCGAGGGCAGCCGTATCGCAGAGACCGCCAGGACCCTGAACCAGGTTCTCGTTGATGCCGGGTTTCTGGATGATGAGGTGGATGTCGAGTCGCTGTACTCAGACTCGATAATCAGGGTTGTAGCCAGTCAAAGGCAGGGTCAATGAGGCACACCGTCCGCAACCTGTTTCCACTCGCGCTGATCCTGTTTGCAGTGCTGCTGGCGTGGCTGACGTATTCCATATTTGGTGAATCGGCCGTGCAGCGCGTCGCAGCAGACGAAGCCAGCGAAAAACGTGTGTTGCTGGATCGCATTCAGTCGCAGGTGGAGCATGGTTATCGATACGGCGAATTGAGCTGGGTCCAGGAGAACGTGGCCTCTCTCGGCACCGAGCGTTACGTGCTCAATGCGAGCCTGGTGACGGTGGATGGCATCGTCATCGCCTCCCTGAAGCGTGAACACCTCGGCCGACCGCTGTCCGAAATCTTGCAGGACGGCCGAGAGGAACTACGGACCCTGCGCGCGCAAATGACTGCGGCGCTCGAGAGCCCGCTGATCAGCCGCGTCCTTTTTTCGCAAGACAGTGACTATATTGGCGCCGTGTACCCGGTGAAGCTGGTAGCACCGGACGAGCCGAGCGGGCAGTTTGAGCAGGGGTTCCTCTGGTTTGAGAAGGATCTTCGGCCC
Organism: Pseudomonadota bacterium; assembly: GCA_038747355.1. Lineage (GTDB taxonomy): Bacteria > Pseudomonadota > Gammaproteobacteria > Steroidobacterales > Woeseiaceae > UBA1847. The sequence continues at coordinate 18,915 of JBCDJX010000067.1, forward strand.
GCCAAGACGGTCGCGCTGGAGCAAGTGCGTCTGCAGACGCTGGCGCTGACGCTGGGTGTGGCGTTTCTCGCGCTGTGTCTCGGTGTGCTGTTTCACATCGTCGTCACCAAGAGAATCGACAAACTGATCCACGCTACGCAACGCGTGTCAGACGGTGACCTTGATGCCCGCGTGCACATATCGAGCAACGATGAATTCGGCGTGCTCGGACAGCACTTCAATGACATGCTGGATCGTCGCCGCCTGGTCGAGAAATCGCTGAACCAGACACAGAAGCTCGAATCGATCGGCACGTTGGCCAGTGGTATCGCGCACGATTTCAACAACATCCTGCAGGCAATTTCCGGCTACACCGGACTCGCTCGCAGCAACGCGGACGATCCCGCAACCGTGACAAGCTATCTGTCAAAGATCGAGATGGGCAGCGCACGGGCCAAGTCACTGGTTGATCGAATTCTGTCCTTCAGCCGCGCCAGCGATGCCGATTTCCGTTCGCTCGATCTGCAGTCGGTGTTGCGCGACTCGATCCAGCTTATTCGCAGTACGTTCCCATCGAATATCCGTATTCGCGTGCAGATCGATGAGTCGAGTCCTCCGGTGTTTGCCGATGCAACGCAGATGCAGCAGGTTATTACCAACCTGTGCACGAACGCATTGCACGCCATGGAGGACAGCGGCGGCGAGCTGGTGGTCCGTCTGCGCGAGCGGACGATTAACGAGCCGCTACAGACCCTGACCGGTCGACTGCATCCCAGTATCTACGTTGAACTGACGGTATCGGATTCCGGGATCGGCATCCCGCAGGAAAACCTCGACCGACTGCTCGATCCTTTTTTTACGACCAAGGACCCAGGCAGGGGGACCGGTCTGGGCCTGTCGATCGTCCACAGCGCGGTCACTTACGCTCGCGGTGGCCTGGTCATCGACAGCGAGCCCGGACAGGGTACGAGCGTGCGCGTGTTGCTGCCTCGTGCCGAAGCCGACCTGGATTCGGTCATCGTCGATGACCTTGCGTCGCCAGTTGCAGAGCGTGCGGCGACGACCCTCGATGTGCTGCTGGTGGACGACGAACTGGCAATCACCGATTCGACGTCGCTGCTCCTCGAGGAGTGCGGTTGTCGGGTCCATGCCGTCAACAATGCGCTGGATGCCATTGATTACATCATGGAAGCGCCGCGGCCGATCGATGTTGCCGTGTTCGATTACATGATGCCGGACATGACCGGTGTCGAACTCGCATCAAGAGTTGCCGAACTGCGTCCGGACATTCCCGTGGTCATCGCCTCGGGCATGCTGGACGAAGATGCGCTGGCGGAGTTGCGGCCACACAACGTGGTCAACGTTGTGCATAAGCCCTACAAAACCGACTCGCTGTACCGGAAATTGCAACAGGCCGCATCAACAGCGGCTGACAAGGTCGTCGCCTAGGCTGTCCGCGAGCCGCATGGCGCTTTGGAACGCGGCCTCGACCCGGCCGCGAATCAGCCAGTCGCCGCAGATACCCAATCGTGCGTCGACGTTCAGCGCGTAGCCAGCACCGTCCTGCCTCGCCGTATTGGCATAGCGCCAACGATGAATGTCGGTGTGCACAGCGTTCGAGGCATCCAGCCCGCTAACGGCTTCAAATTCAGACAGCAGGTGCGAGAGCGCGACGTCGAGGTCGATGTCGGTGTTCGCATCGGCCCAGGCGTTGGTCGCATGCACGACCATGGTGAAGCTCGCGTCTCGCCCCGGCTTTGAGCTATTCACCGAGATCCAGCTGATGTCAGCATCGAGCACCCGACTTGCATCAAAACTCGTCGGCTGGGTCTCGTCGAAGGCGAGCATCACGGCGTAGCACGCCTTCATGGCGCCGGAGGGCGCCGCCGCC
>JBCDJX010000068.1:0-20347 GCA_038747355.1 Pseudomonadota bacterium
ACACGATGAAAGATCAGGCCGTCGAAAAAGCCGTCGTCGACCAGTTCAAGAAAGTGACCGACCGTGTAGGGAGAGCCTTCTCCGTCGAGTTCGATCAGTATGCGCCCCTCGGTCGTGATCATCTCGACGTAGGGGTGCTTCGGCGGTGACGGTACCGGCTGGTCGGCGAACGTGGCACCGCACGCTGAAAGAGCGAGCAGCGCAAACAGAAAACGACGCATGACTACCTCCCGGATGCAATGCGCGGAACATACCAGAGACGCGCAGATCGCGTCAGCAGCCGGAGGTCGATATACCGATTCGCGGACGGCTGCCGTCGAGGTCGTTGATGTAGTGGACCCCACACAGATCGTTCCACGAATAACCACGCGGCCAGACCTTGGAGGCCCGGCCCGTCGTCGTCAGTGTACCGGCGTCGGTGGGCACGTTGCGCTGGTTGCCCTTGCCACACCAGTCGAGTTCACAAATTTCATTGCGGGGACCGGTAAAGCGTGTGGTGTCGAGGTTCAGCATATAGCGCACGGCATTGTTCCAGTGCGCGGTGGCGTAGCCGTCGAATATCGGGATGCTGCGCGAACCGTCGATGGTGATGTTGGCCGAGCCCGAGGTCTGGCCGAGCACGTTGGCGCGGGCCCGAACCAGGTCGCTGCCGGAACGCATGGTGCTGTACATGCCCTGTACGGAAGCGATTTGTGCTTCGCGTCGCAGGTCAGCGAAACGGGGCACGGCAAATGCGGCGATCACCGCGAGAATCGCGATCGCAACCACCAGTTCAACCAGCGTAAATGCGCTCTGCTTTGCCATCGTTTCGTACCCAGACAGTGATTTCGCGCAGCCGCGGGCGGCGCAGAATGCGGGACCTCTGGACAGGGTATCGGCGGTGTCGCTAAAGACCTAAGACAGCAGGGAAAACGCGATTGACTGGTCGCAGACTGCTCCGTATGATCTGCCGCCCTGTTCGCCGGCGACGTCCGGAGGGCAGGGCCAGGTACGGGAGTTCGGGGCATGGCGCAGTCTGGTAGCGCATCTGCTTTGGGAGCAGAGGGTCGGCGGTTCGAATCCGTCTGCCCCGACCACGCACCCGGTCGAGGAGGTAAACTGTCGCCTGTGCGCCCGTAGCTCAACCGGATAGAGCATCGGCCTTCTAAGCCGAGGGTTGCAGGTTCGAGTCCTGCCGGGCGTGCCAGTTTCAGGCAAAGCCGTATCGATGCCTGTCCGGTCAGCGATTTTGGCGTTACACTACGCGCCTTCTGTGGTGGGCGTAGCTCAGTTGGTAGAGCCCCGGGTTGTGATCCCGGTCGTCGTGGGTTCGAGTCCCATCGTCCACCCCAATTTTCCCGCCGTAGACGAGAGGCGTGTCGTAGGCCGGTGAAAATTGATCTCCTAGTGCTGTGTGCACTGACCCGACTGAGCCAGTTTGTTCATCGAAGAGAGGCGCTTCGATAAAGTCCGAACGGGCCTTCATTCAACCGATACATCAGCGTCAGCAGCCACAACGCGATATCAAAACCCGTCCCAAGAACCGTTGCACGGTCACTTTCAAGATCGCCGAACATTGATCTCTCGACTTACCCGAACAGGCTTTGCGCACGTAGACGTCTGAACAAAGCGCCTCCACGTCCAGCGGACCCGTCGGGTGTGTCGCTGAACGACCACCAGCGACATCAGGCAACCTCAGACTGACTCCCCCATCGCCCCTTCGAGCCAGCCTACGGCGTCGGTGAAATCCGCCGAACGGGTTGCCAGGCTTTTTTCAGACAGTTTGATGATTCGTCGACGACGGTCTTCCGCGTCCTGCTCATCGGTCAACCAGCCCTTGTCGATCAGGCTCGCGAGTGAGCGGCTGACGGTGGACTTCGGAATGCCGGTGGTCTGGGCAAGCAGGGTGGGTGTGCACTGGTTGTCGTTGTACGAGAACCAGTACGCCGCGTTCATCACACGGAGCTCGTTGATGGTGCAATCACCGCCGTATTTTCTGGCCACCCGCTCAAACAGGTGCCGCGAAAACTCGGCGATCGCTTTTTCCGTGATTTTCAAAACGCAGCTCTTTATTTTTTTTGGTTGTGCTGCCGGGCAGCGCAACGAAGACTAAGGAAGTTTAGAAAAACTGCAAATGAAGTTCCGGCGTCGGAAATACATTTAGTTTCAGGAACTTAAAAAGCGGTTTTCATGCGTCATGTGTCGCTGATGGCAGACAGTTCTGCAATCATGAAAACCCTGATTTGCGTGCTCGAAATTCCTTAAGCGACGAATTGCGTGATCGACGTCTGTCTTTTCGGCCGGCGTTGTGTGTTGCTCGTCACACTCGACGATCTGGGAGTTTGGTGCGATACTCGCCGCCCGTTTTGAGGGGGCCTCTAGCTCAGTTGGTAGAGCAGGAGACTCTTAATCTCTTGGTCCGGGGTTCGAGTCCCCGGGGGCCCACCACCTCAACCCCACCCACTTTCCCGTTTCTTGACGCCGACCCCGGTTCAGCCTTGACGCTGTGCGATACTGGAGCCGGAGCAAATCGCGGGGTGGTGTTATGTCCAGTACTGGAAAGTGGCTGCAGAGACTTCCGTTGGTCTTTTGTTGCCTGGCGGTCGCCGCCTGTGGTGGCGGAGGCGGTGGCAGTGCCCCGGCCCCGGGTCCCGATCCCTCGCCCGCGCCCTTGCCGACACTGAGCATTTCCGACGTCAGCAGCAGCGAAGGCGACAGCGGCACCTTCGCGCTGGCGTTCACCGTGACCTTGTCGGCCGCCAGCACTGACACTGTGTCAGTGGACTACGCGACCACCGACGGCAGTGCGACGGCCGGCGTCGACTACGAGAGCGCCTCGGGGACGCTGCAATTTTCGCCGGGCGAGCGAACCGCCGATATCCAGGTCACCGTCATCGGCGACGAAGACATCGAAGCCAGCGAGACGTTCTCGGTCAATCTGTCGTCACCGGTGAACGCCACCCTCAACCGCGCTACGGCCAGTGGCACGATCAGCAACGACGATGTCGCCGCCGAGACGCCAGGCCTGAGCTCGCGACCGGATAACCTGAGTTGCATAGCGCCTGCGGCTCCAGAGGTGGACAGCGCCATAGTCCTCGCTGATCCGTACCCCGGCCTGCCGGATATTTTTCTGCCAACCAAGTTGTTGCTGGAACCCGTTGCCGCACCACGCTGGTTCGTGTTGCAGAAAAACGGCGTGATCCAGACCTTTGATCCGAACAACGCCACGGCCCTGCTGGAATACCTGGACCTCAATGACACCCGGGCGATCAACACGGCATCTGAGGGTGGTCTGCTCGGTATGGCATTCCATCCGGATTACCCGTCGACGCCTGAAATATTCCTGTCATTCACGGTGGACCACACCGGTCCGTCCATGCGCAGTGTGATCTCTCGCTTTATTCTCGACGACGTCAACAACCCGGGCGCCGGCACGGTCGAGCAGGTGCTCATCGAGATCGACCAGGACTTCAATAACCACAACGGCGGCGATATCGCCTTTGGTCCGGACGGCCTGCTGTACATCGGACTTGGCGATGGCGGCAGCGGCAACGACCCACGCCGGCGGGCGCAGGACACGACCACACTGCTTGGCTCGATGCTGCGTCTTGAGGTGCGCGGCACCGGTGCCGGCTACAGCATCCCGGGCAACAACCCGTTTTCCGGCCAGCCAAACTGCGGACCCGGGAGCAACGCCAACAACTGTCCGGAAATCTACGCCTGGGGTCTGCGCAATCCCTGGCGCTGGAGTTTTGATCCGGAAACCGATGCCCTGTGGCTGGCCGACGTCGGCCAGGGGGCCCGCGAGGAGGTCAACCTCATCGAACGCGGTGGCAATTACGGCTGGCGCTGCCGCGAGGGCACGCTGGATACGTCCAACGCCGGTGACTGCACGGACGGTGGACTGATCGATCCGGTGACGGAATACCCCCACAGCCTTGGCAATTCCATTACCGGTGGCTTCGTGTACCGAGGCACGGCAATCCCGGATCTCGCCGGTCGCTACGTGTTTGCCGATTACGGCTCCGGTCGCTTCTGGGCCACAGAGCCGGACGGGCAGGGAGGGCTCGATAACGATCAGTTGCTCGACTCGTCGATCAACCCGACAGCCTTTGCGCCCGGTCCGGACGGCGAGTTGTACGTCGTCAACATCGGTGGTGGCGGCAACGGTCGCGTCCGTCGTCTCGAACCGGGTACCGGCACCGTAAATGACACGATTCCCGAGCTTTTGTCAGACACGGGTTGTACGACAGCATCCGACATCCTTGAGCCCTACAGCGGCTTGCTGCCGTACGACCTGAATGCCCGGTTCTGGTCGGATAACGCCGACAAGGAGCGCTACATCGCGCTGCCCAACGGCACAACCATCACGAGGAATGCGGACGATGACTGGGCGTTTCCGAACGGCACCGTCATAGTCAAAAACTTCCGCGTTGGCGGGGATCTTGTCGAGACACGTCATTTAATGCGCCACCCTGACGGCAGCTGGGGCGGCTACACCTATGAATGGAATGCCGCGCAGACGGAAGCCACGCGGGTTCGCGGTGGCAAGACGGTGATGGTCAACGGCCAGCCGTGGATCTATCCCTCAGAGTCACAGTGTCTCGAGTGCCACACCGAGGCCGCGGGCGTCTCCCTGGGCCCCGAGACGGCACAGTTGAACAAGGCGTTTACGTACCCGTCGACGGGCATCTCGGCCAACCAGCTGTCGACCATCGATCACGTCATGATGTTTACGTCGCCGCTGCCGGGGCCGGTGGACTCCCTGCCGGCCATGGCGGACCCGACCGACACCTCGGCCGATCTGGACGATCGTGCGCGCGCCTACCTGCACACGAATTGTGCCTCCTGTCACCGACCCAACGGGCCCACGCCGTCGACGATGGACCTTCGCTATACAACGTCGCTGTCGTCGACCAACGCCTGCGATGCGCTGCCGCTCGGCGGCGACCTGGGCCTGAGCGGGGCAAGGATCATTGCGCCGGGCAATGCATCGAGCTCGGTGCTGCTGAACCGCATGGCTCGCCGCGACAGCGCGGCGATGCCGCCGATCGGCTCCGCGCTGGTCGATGATGCCGGCGTTGCGCTGCTGAGCAGCTGGATCGACAGCCTGGCGAACTGCAACTAGCCGGCAATTCCTTCCCGGGGCCCGATGCGCGCATCGGCCCCGGTGTCGAGTCGTCTCAGGGTGACGACAGCGCGAAATCCATTCGGCTATAATGGCGGGCTATCGGCGGCGAAAGTGGCGGAATTGGTAGACGCGCTGGATTTAGGTTCCAGTGGGGTAACCCGTGAGAGTTCGAGTCTCTCCTTTCGCACCACTACCGTAGGCGCGATAACGCTCATCCCACTGCCTTAGCGATGCGCAGTCGGGTTAACGAGCACCGGACGTCACTGACGAAGTCTGCGGTGACAGAGCCCAGGACGTAGAAAGAACGTCACTCGTGCGATGTCGCGGAATAGTCGACGGTAGCGCCCGCAACTTACGGAAGTGCCCGCATCGACGGTAGTGCTCCCAAAGACACGACAAAGTAGTTAGAACGAGAGTGTTTCGATGCAGTACCGGCCCACTCGTCGTTGAAAAAGGACAAGCGAACACAATTTCCGGAACCGGGCTAGGCCCTTGTCCGGCCCAGTCAACAAACAACACATTTAGTTTTAGGAATCCCCATGCAAGTCACTGTTGAGTCGACCAGCACGCTGGAACGACGTATGCGTATTGAGTTACCGGCGGACCAGATACAGACGGAAGTCGACAGCCGCCTGAAAAATGTCGGTCGTACCGCGAAGATCAAGGGCTTTCGTCCTGGCAAGGTGCCGGCGAAGGTCGTCAAGCAGCGTTACGGCAAGCAGGTTCGCCAGGAAGTCCTGAGCGAACTCATGCAGCGCAGCTACTCGGAGGCCGTGATTCAGGAAAAGCTGAACCCGGCCGGCAACCCGCTGATCGAACAGGAAGAAGATCTCGACAACCAGAACTTTGCGTTCGTCGCCAAGCTCGAGGTGTTGCCGGAGGTCGAGCTCAAGGATCTGGACAAGATCAAGATCGAGGAACCGGACATCGCCATCGGTGACAGTGATGTGGACGCCATGATCGACAAGCTGCGCAAGCAAAAGGCGGAGTGGTCTGACGTCGATCGCAAGAGCAAGGAGTCCGACCGGGTCGTGGTTGATTTCGACGGCGTGCTCGACGGCGAGAAAATTGAGGGCGGTCAGGGCACCGAAGTGCCGGTCGTTCTCGGTGAAGGCCAGATGCTGCCGGACTTCGAGAAGGGCCTGACCGGGGTCAAGCCGGGCGACGAAAAGACCTTCAAGGTCAAGTTCCCCAAGGACTACCACGCTGAGGATCTGCAGGGTAAGAAGGTCGACTTCACCGTGAAGGTGCACCGCGTGGAAGAACAGACCCTGCCGGACGTTGACGATGCGTTCGCTGAGTCGTTTGGCATCGAAGAGGGAGGCATGGAGAAATTCCGCGCCGACGTGCTCGACAACATGCATCGGGAGGCGGCGCAGCGCGTAAAGTCAGAAATTCGCGATCAGCTCACCGAAGGTTTGCTCGACACCAACCCGATCGAAATCCCGCAGGTCATGAAAAACAACGAAGTGGTCAACATGCAGCAGGAAGCCATGCGCCGCATGGGTGTTGAAGACCCGACGCAGGCGCCGCCGGCTGAGCATTTCGTCGATACGGCGGAAAAACGCGTTCGCCTGGGGCTGCTGGTTCGCCAGGTGATCGCCGACCAGGGCATTTCGGCGGACGAGGAAGAGCTGCGCGAACACATCGCCGAGATGGTGGCGAGCTACGAGAACCCGGACGACATGATCAATCTCTACATGACCAATCCGCAGCTGCGCCAGCAACTCGAACCGGTTGTGCTGGAACAAAAAGCGTTTGACTGGGTCCTTGAAAACGCCAAGACCAAGACCAAGAAAACATCCTTCACGGAGTATATGGATTCCTGAATCTAAAGGAATCGTGCGACACTACCGAAAACAACGTTACCGATGGGCGAAATACATGAATGAAACGGCTTTGAACCTGGTACCGATGGTCGTCGAACAGACGGCACGCGGTGAGCGTTCTTACGACATCTACTCGCGATTGCTGAAGGAGCGGGTGGTGTTCCTGGTCGGTCCGGTTGAGGATCACATGGCCAATCTGATCGTGGCCCAGCTGCTGTTTCTGGAGTCGGAAAATCCAGACAAGGATATTCACCTGTACATCAACTCCCCGGGCGGCTCCGTGACTGCGGGCCTGTCGATTTACGACACCATGCAGTTTATCAAGAGTGACGTCAGCACGATTTGCGTGGGCCAGGCCGCCAGCATGGGCGCCCTGTTGCTCGCAGGCGGCGAGTCCGGCAAGCGCTTTGCGCTGCCGCATTCCCGGGTCATGGTTCACCAGCCGAGCGCCGGCTACCAGGGCCAGGTCACCGACATCAGCATCCACGCCCAGGAAGTGATGGAAATGAAGCGCCGACTCAATGAAATCATGTCGAAACACACCGGCCAGCCGGTCGACCGGGTCGAGCAGGACCTCGAAAGAGACAACTTCATGAGCGCCAAGGCGGCGGTGGAGTACGGTATCATTGATACCGTCCTCGCTTCGCGCACGGAAATGGGCGCACCGGAAGACGTTTAAACCCTTAGTAAACAGAGGGTTATGTTTAACCGGAGGGGTTATGAGAGATGCAGCTTTGCATGTCCCGAAACCCCGTGATATACACAGATTTCGGCGTTTCTGGCGCGCTAAGACAATTGGAAGGCAAGTTATATGAGTGATGACTCCCGCGGTAAGAACGAGGACGGAAAACTCCTCTACTGTTCTTTTTGCGGCAAGAGCCAGCATGAAGTCCGCAAGCTGATTGCGGGCCCGTCCGTATTCATCTGCGATGAGTGCGTCGAACTCTGCAATGACATCATCCGCGAGGAGCTGGAAGAGAGCTCCGAGCCGGGTCGTGACAGCCTTCCCAAACCCCAGGAAATCAACGCGGTACTCGACGAGTACGTCATTGGCCAGTCGCGTGCGAAGAAAGTCCTGTCGGTAGCTGTCTACAACCATTACAAGCGCCTGCACGACCGCCTGGACGAGCGTTCCAAGGACGACGTGGAGCTCGCGAAAAGCAACATCCTGCTGATCGGCCCGACCGGCTGCGGCAAGACGTTGCTCGCCGAGACGCTGGCCCGTCTTCTTAACGTGCCGTTCACGATCGCTGATGCGACCACGCTGACCGAAGCCGGTTACGTCGGTGAAGACGTCGAAAACATCATTCAGAAGCTGCTGCAAAAGTGCGACTACGATGTCGACAAGGCGCAGACGGGTATCGTCTACATCGACGAAATCGACAAAATTTCACGCAAGTCGGACAACCCGTCGATCACGCGTGACGTGTCGGGCGAGGGCGTGCAGCAGGCACTGCTGAAACTGATTGAAGGCACGATCGCCTCGGTACCGCCGCAGGGCGGCCGCAAACATCCGCAGCAAGAGTTCCTGCAGGTGGACACCGGCAATATCCTGTTTATCTGCGGCGGCGCCTTCGCGGGTCTCGAAAAAATTATTCTGAATCGCTCGTCGAAGAGCGGCATCGGCTTCGTCGCCGAAGTGAAGTCGGAGAAAGAAGACGACAATATCGGCGAACTGCTGCACGACACCGAGCCGGAAGATCTGATCCGCTTTGGTCTGATCCCCGAGTTTGTCGGCCGACTGCCGGTGGTCGCGACGCTTGAGGAACTGGACGAGGACGCCCTCGTTCAAATCCTGCTAGAGCCGAAAAACGCACTCACCAAGCAATACCGTAAGCTCTTCGAGATGGAAGGTGTCGAGCTCGAATTCCGCGAAGACGCTCTCCGCGCCGTGGCCAAGAAGGCCATGGAGCGCAAGACCGGCGCGCGTGGTTTGCGCACCATCCTTGAGAACGTCCTGCTCGAAACCATGTACGACCTGCCTTCGGCGACGAATGCGAAGAAAGTCGTGCTGGATGAGGCCGTCGTCACCGGTGAAAACAAGCCTTACGTGATCTACGAGTCCGACGACGTCGAAGAAACCCGACCCACGGGTTCGGAAGGCGCTTAAGTCCCTTCCCCCCGGGGTCGATAACCCGGGGTAAGTCACAGCTTGAAGTCCGGGTCGCCGGACCCATATTTTTGCCATTCCCGACAATCCGAGGTCACACCTGGTGTCAGAAGAAGATTTTGAGAAAACCGTGGTCATGACACAGGAGCCCGAGGGCATTCCTGTGCTGCCGCTGCGCGACGTGGTCGTGTATCCGCATATGGTTATTCCGCTGTTCGTCGGACGCGAGAAGTCGATTGCCGCGCTCGATCGCGCGATGTCTGACGGCAAGCGCATCATGCTCGTTGCCCAGCAGAAGGCGGATCTCGACGACCCGCAGCCGGAAGATCTGTATGAAGTCGGCACGCTGGCCACGATCCTGCAGCTCCTGAAACTGCCGGACGGCACCGTCAAGGTGTTGGTGGAAGGCAGCGAACGTGCGGCCATCGATCGCATGCACGTTGGCGATTACTTCTCCGCCGACATCACCGTACTCGGCGAGGAAGATCGCCACGACGAGCGCGAAATCGACGTGCTCGTGCGCTCGATCATTTCCCAGTTCGAGCAGTACGTAAAACTGAACAAGAAGGTTCCGCCCGAGATCCTGACCTCGCTGTCGGGCATCGACGAGCCGGGCCGCCTGGCTGACACCGTTGCCGCACACATGGCGCTGAAGCTCTCCGAGAAGCAGCGCATGCTCGAGATTCGTGACGTCAAGGAACGCCTGGAGCAGATCCTCGGCATCATCGAGGGCGAGATCGACGTCCTGCAGATCGAGAAACGCATTCGCGGTCGCGTTAAACAACAGATGGAGAAGAGCCAGCGCGAGTACTACCTGAATGAGCAGATGAAGGCCATTCAGAAAGAACTCGGCGAGATGGAGGATGCCCCGAACGAAATCCAGGATCTTGAGAACAAGATCGAGGACGCGGGCATGTCCAAGGAGGCCAAGGAAAAGGCCACCTCAGAACTGAACAAGCTCAAGCTGATGTCACCGATGTCGGCCGAAGCCACCGTCGTGCGCAACTACATTGACTGGTTGCTGAAAGCGCCGTGGAAAAAGAAGAGCAAGGTCCTCAAAGATCTTAAGCGGGCGGAAGACGTGCTCGAGGCCGATCACTACGGACTCGAAAAGGTCAAGGAACGCATCCTTGAATACCTCGCCGTGCAGCAGCGCGTGAAGAAACTGAAGGGTCCGATCCTTTGCCTCGTAGGCCCGCCGGGCGTCGGCAAAACCTCGCTGGGACAAAGCATCGCACGCTCGACCAACCGGAAATTTGTCCGCATGTCGCTAGGCGGCGTCCGCGACGAAGCGGAGATCCGCGGCCATCGTCGTACCTACATCGGTTCGATGCCGGGCAAGATCATCCAGAACCTCGGCAAGACCGGCGTTCGCAACCCGTTGTTCCTGCTCGACGAAATCGACAAGATGGCGATGGATTTCCGTGGCGATCCGTCATCGGCGCTGCTCGAAGTCCTCGACCCCGAGCAAAACTCGACGTTTGCCGATCACTACCTCGAGGTCGACTTCGACCTGTCGGACGTCATGTTTGTCTGCACGGCAAACAGCCTGAATATCCCGGGTCCGCTGCTCGATCGCATGGAAGTTATTCGTATCCCGGGTTACACCGAGGACGAAAAGATGGCGATCGCCGTGCGTTACCTGATTCCGAAACAGATGAAGGAAAACGGCCTCAAGGAAAACGAAGCGGAAGTCACCGAAGACGCGGTGATGGACGTCATCCGTCATTACACGCGAGAGTCGGGCGTTCGCAGTCTCGAACGTGAGATCTCCAAGATCTGTCGCAAGATCGTCAAACAGCTGCTCCTGGAGCCAACTGACGAGACTGTGGTGGTGAATTCCGAGAATGTCGAGAAGTACCTCGGCGTGCAGAAATTCCGTTATGGCAAGGCCGAAGACGAGGACCAGGTAGGGCAGGTAACCGGCCTTGCGTGGACCGAAGTGGGTGGCGAATTGCTGACCATCGAAGCCGCCGTGGTGGGCGGTAAAGGCAAGCTCACGCACACCGGCCAGCTCGGCGAGGTCATGACCGAATCCATCCAGGCCGCCATGACGGTGGTGCGTAGTCGCTCCCAGGTTCTGGGCATCGACGACGACTTCCACCAGAAACTCGACGTGCATATCCACGTCCCGGAAGGCGCAACTCCGAAGGACGGACCGAGTGCCGGCGTCGGAATGTGCACGGCTTTGGTCTCGGCGCTAAACGGCATTCCGGTGAAAAGCAACGTCGCGATGACCGGTGAAATCACGCTGCGCGGCGAGGTTCTGCCGATCGGCGGGCTCAAGGAAAAGCTTCTGGCGGCGCACCGCGGCGAGATTACCAAGGTGCTGATTCCGTCCGAGAACGAAAAGGATCTGGCGGAAATTCCGAAGAACATCAAGGACAAACTGGAGATTGTTCCAGTGAAATGGATCGACGAGGTGTTGGAGCACGCGCTCGCACACGCGCCGGTACCGAAGTCCGGTTCTGAGGAAGATGAGACCAAGTCCAAGACCGGTTCGGATGATGGAAAGTCCGAAGAGGTCGTCCTGCCCCACTAAGGTGCGCTGAAACCCGCACCACTAAGCCATTTGACCGCCTTATAGGCGCTTGCTATAACTCCCGCAGCTTGGGGGTGCGCAAGCGCCTTGGCTCGTTCAGCGGTTTGCGTCCGTGGGGGAAGCTCGCTGGATTGATCTTCGAATAAGAACGGACCACTAGAGTTCCGAAAAAGATTCGAGTCGCAGTTGTGACTCGGCTGTATCAATCTTCAGAGGGATGTTTAATGAACAAAGGTGAATTGATCGACGCGGTTGCCGCGTCCGCTGGCCTGTCACGTGCAGACGCAACGAAAGCTGTTGATAGCGTTGTTGACAGCATTACGAACACGCTGGCAAGTGGTGGTTCCGTGTCGCTCGTCGGCTTCGGTACGTTCTCGGTAAAAGCACGCGCTGCACGCTCGGGTCGCAACCCGCGCACCGGCGAAACGATCCAGATTGCTGCGAGCAATGTTCCTGGATTTAAGGCTGGTAAAGCCCTGAAGGATGCCGTAAACTAGCGCGCCCTTCGGGGGGTGAGACCTTCAAAAACCGCACAACCACGCGGTTTTCAGAGGCCTCCCCGATATCCAGACCTTACAGTTGGTAGCGGCGCTTTGACCTGGCGTCGCCACTACAGCTTTAGGGGTGCTTAGCTCAGCTGGTAGAGCATCGCCCTTACAAGGCGAGGGTCGGCGGTTCGATCCCGTCAGCACCCACCAAGGTTAGGAGTGGTAGTTCAGTTGGTTAGAATACCGGCCTGTCACGCCGGGGGTCGCGGGTTCGAGTCCCGTCCACTCCGCCAAAAATGAAAAGCCCCGTCCACGCAAGTGGGCGGGGTTTTTTTGTGGATTAATGAGTTGGCAGCGAGGCGTCAATCCGAAGACGCGGTCCAAAGGGTCGCGAAGGCTTGAAATTGCAGCAACCGCCAGCGGCGATTGAACCCAGTTAACTAAACCCATGGTTATTGGAGATTGTTCTCATCTCCTATAAAATCCCGCCCCTTGCCCGGGGTCCGGCCCCTTCAAACAGCACCTAACAGACGGCACTCATGCTTCAGAATATCCGCGAAAAATTTACTGGTACTTTTGCACTGGTCATCCTCGGCCTGCTGGCGATTCCCTTCGTTTTTGTCGGCGTTGGCCTGAACTACAACTTCGCCGGCGGCACCAACGTCGCGTCGGCCAACGGCACGGATATTCCGCTCGGCTTCTTTGAGGCCCGCTACCGGGATTTCGTGGCGCAGAACCCGCAGGTCATCGACGCCAGCGAAGAGGTCCGCTACGAGATCCGTCGGCAGATACTGGAACAGATCATCCGCGAGTTCCTGATTGAGGAATACCTGATCGACCTGGGCTACCAGGTTTCTGACGACGCGGTGGTCGAGAGCATCCAGGAGATGTCGGAGTTTCAAGTAAACGGTCGCTTTGACATCGACCTGTATCGCAGTGTCGTTGGCCAGCAGGGCTTCTCGACCGAACAGTTCGAGCTAGTGCAGCGTCGTATGATCCGCGAAGGCCAGATGTCCTTGGCCATCGGCGCCTCTGCCGTCGTCTCGCCGGCTGAATACCGCAATTACATCAACGTCGTTGCACAGCAGCGCGTGGTCACGATGGCAGACCTGTCGCCGGAACTGGTTAACGCCAGCATTGAGATTTCTGAAGACGAGATCGTCGCGTTCTACGACGGTGCGCCGCAGCTCTACCAGCTGCCCGAATCGGCCAACATCGAGTACGCACTGATCTCTCGTGAGGACGTCGCTGCCGGCGTTGAGATTACCGAGGCCGACCTGCAGGCCTACTACGACGAAGAGAGCGGTCGTTTCCTGCAGGACGAACAGCGCCAGGCGCGTCACATCCTGATCCTGTTCGAAGACGATGAAGCTGCTGCCGAAGAGACGGCGACCGGTCTACTCGCCCGCGTTCAGGCTGGTGAGCCGTTTGAAGACCTGGCCCAGCAGTACTCCATGGACGGCCTGACCGCATCCAGCGGTGGTGACCTCGGCGCCTCAACGCGCACACAGCTTTCCAGCGAATTGGGCACGGCGATTTTCGACATGAACGCCGGCGAAATTCGCGGCCTCGTGAAGTCGGCTTTCGGTTTCCACATCATCCGTCTCGACGACATTCTCGAGCAGGGTCCGCTGCCGCTGGAACAGGTTCGTGCCAGCCTGCTGACGGAGCTGCAGGACCGCCAGGCTGACGACGCCTTCCTGCTCGCGGAGCGCGCCATGTCCGACGCGCTGTTCGACACGCCGGAGATGGCGGCCATTGCTGCAGCCGCAGGTGTTGACGTCATCCCGGTTGACGGCTTCACGCGCGTCGCCGGTGGCGGCGAACTGGGCAACAACCAGGCGGCGATCGATGCCGTGTTCGACCCGCGTGTCCTCGAAGACGGCGAGATTTCCGACATCATCGAGCTTGACGCCGAGCGTTCTGCCGTGTTCCGCGTTGTGCAGTTCAACGAACAGGAGCGCCAGCCGCTGGAAGAGGTTCGCGAGCAGGTAGAGACCACGCTGCGCGCTCAGAAAGCGGACGAGATCCTGTCGACGCGCGCGGATGCGATCGTCGCTGCGGTGGAAAGTGGCCAGGACTTCGGTGAGTCAGCAGCTGCCGTCGATGCCGCGGTCAGCCAGCCGGTGCTGGTCGGTCGCGACAACCGCGACGTAGATCCGACGGTGGTTGTCGGTGCATTCACGTCGGTGAAGCCGACCGAAGGCGGCATTCCGGTGGTCGGCAAAGTGCGTAATCTTGCGGGCGGTTACACCGTGTTCACCGTTGATGCGGTGCTCGAGGGACGTCCTGAGTCCATTCCACTGGAAGAACGCGACGCCCGAAAGGCGCAGCTCGCGCAGCAGGCGGGGATCGGCGATTACCGTGCCTTCGTTGAGGCGCTGGTGGAAAACGCCAATGTCGAGATCGACGAGGAACTGCTTGCCGGCGACATGTTCGTTCAGTAGTCGGTCGAACCCGTCCTTATTCCCGACGGCTAGAAGCCGCCGCTTATTCCAGGCCCGGGCGTGTTATCACGCCCGGGCTTGTTACAATGCGCGCTGAAGAATAAACGCGGCACGACGCCGCACCGTGGGGGTCTATGCCTAAACTGGCGCTGCATACGCAGATTTTTATCGCGCTCGCCCTGGCCGTGTTCTTCGGCTACCTGGTGAACATCAACACAACCGACGTATCGCAGCCCGGTCTGCTCGGCGTTTCCTTCATCTCGATGTTTGACTACATCGGCACCATCTTCCTGAATGCGCTGAAGATGATCATTGTGCCGCTGATCACCTCGTCGATTATCGTCGGCGTGGCCGGTATCGGTTCCAGCGGCAACCTCGGCAAGCTTGGTGGCAAGACCCTGCTGTTTTACGCATCCACGACGCTCGCGGCGATCCTCGTCGGCCTCGTGCTGGTCAACGCCTTCGCACCGGGCATCGTTGACGGTGAGCCGGCCAAGGACCTGCTGGCACTGGACGAGGATGTCGGTGCCATCGCAGAGCGTGTCGAAGGTCGCGGCGCGGGCGATGTGGCCGAGATTTTCCTGCGCATGGTGCCGCCGAACATCATCCAGGCGGCCGCAAATGGCCAGATGCTCGGCATTATTTTCTTCGCCATTCTGTTCGGTTACTTCATGACGCGACTCGACAACGAGTTCGCGGAACCCCTGTACAAGTTCTGGAACGGGGTGTTCCACGTCATGATGCGCATGACCGAGTGGATCATGATGTTTGCCCCGATCGGCGTGTTCGGATTGGTGGCGAAAACCGTGGCGGAAACCGGCTTCGACGCGGCCGGCCCATTAATCCTGTTCTCGTTCGTCGTGTTGCTGGCACTCGCGGTGCACGCCTTTGTCACGTTGCCGGTGCTGATTCGATTCGTCGGCAATGCGGATCCGTTAAAGACCATCGCCGGCATGTCGCCGGCCATGCTGACCGCGTTTTCCACGGCGTCCTCGTCGGCGACGCTGCCGGTTACGATGGACCGACTCGAAGACAAGATTGGCGTCTCCAACGAGACCTCGAGCTTCGTGCTGCCGCTTGGTGCCACCGTCAACATGAACGGTACGGCGCTGTATGAGTGCGTGGCAGCCATGTTCATCGCGCAGGCCTACGGCCTGGAGCTGACCTTCGGTGTGCAGTTCTCGATCGTTGTGATCGCGCTGCTGACCTCCATCGGTGTTGCCGGTGTCCCGTCGGCCTCGCTGGTGGCAATCGCGATCATTCTTGCGGCGATTGGTCTGCCGGTCGAAGCGATCGGCGTGTTGCTGGTGTTCGACCGCGTGCTCGACATGGCGCGCACGAGTGTCAACGTCTGGGGTGACGCGGTGTGTGCGACGATCGTGGCCCGGCTGTCTGGCGAGAAGACCAACGTCGGACTCGACGGTGACCCGTCGAAGGAGACGGCCGGAGCGTAAGCGCATTGCGGCCGCCGATTTGTCACATCAATCTCGCGAAGCACTTTCGCGGTGGAGAGAGACAGACAGAGCTGCTGGTTCGTGAACTGGCAGCAGCAGGCTGGCCGCAGCGCCTGATCATCCGTGCGGGTAATCCGCTCGGATCCCGGCTTGAGGACGTCGCCCTGCTTGAGCAGCGTGAGGTGTCTTCAAACCCGGTTGCAGCGGCGCTCGCGTGTCGCGGCGCTTCGCTGGTGCATGCGCATGAGGCGCGCGCGGTCTACAGCGGTTGGCTGTCGAGTGTCCTGTTCCGGATTCCCTATGTGCTGACGCGGCGCGTCGTAAACCCGCAGAAGCCGTCGGGATTTCGCGAGCGTGCGTATCGGCGTGCATCGGCCGCCGTGGCTGTGTCGCAGGCGGCGGCTGCCGCCATGCAACGGCAACAGAACTTCCTGCAGCCCTACGTCGTACCCGACGCCTCGGCCTCACTTTCCGTGGATTCGTCGGCCGTCGCGGCCATTCGTGATCGTTTTGCCGGCAAGACGTTGATCGGGCACGTGGGTGCGCTGGAGGATGCGACCAAAGGGCAGCGGACCCTGTTCGAGGTCGCGCGACAGGCGAAGGCCACGCGCGAAGACTGGCAGTTCGTGTTGGTCGGTGATGGCAATGATCGCCAGGCGTTTGAAACCGAGACTGAGGACCTTTCGAACGTGCACTTCGAGGGTTTTGTCGACAACGTCGGTGATTACCTGTCCGCGTTTGATCTGTTTGTCTTCCCGTCGGTTCAGGAAGCCGTCGGTTCAACGCTGCTCGACGCGATGCAGGTGGGCCTGCCCATTGTTGCCAGTCGCACCGGCGGTATCCCGGAGATCATTGTGGATGGTCGTAACGGCGTTCTGATTGAACCCAGGGATGCCGACGGCTTCTTCGCCGCGATCGACGTGATTCTCGACGACACCGCGGAGCGCGTGCGTCTTCGTGCCAACAACCTGGATGACGCAAAAAAATACGCCGCGGACGCCATGGCCGCGGCGTATTTGTCGATCTACAACACTGTGTTGGGCTAGGCGCTAGTCGTCGTCTTCCAGCGCCATGCCCATGATGTTGGCACCGGCGTCGACGAATACCGTACCGCCGGTGATGCCGCTGGCGAGATCCGAGCACAGGAAGGCGGCGGTGTTGCCGACCTCCTCGATGGTGACGGTACGTTTCAGCGGCGAGGTCTTCTCCGCGTAGGACAACATCTTGCGGAAGCCACCGATACCGGCCGCTGCCAGCGTCTTGATGGCGCCGGCCGAGATCGCGTTGACGCGAATGCCTTTCGCACCAAGGTCCGCGGCGAGGAAGCGGACACAGGCTTCCAGGCTGGCCTTTGCGAGGCCCATGACGTTGTAGCTGGGCACGACCTTGACGGCTGCGTCGTAGGTCAGCGCCAGCATCGAGGCGTTGCGGCCTTCCATCATCGGCACGGCAGCTTTGGCGAGTGCCGCGAGGCTGTACGCGGAGATGTCATGTGAAATGGCGAAACCTTCGCGGGTGACCGCGTCGGTGAAGCCACCTTCGAGTTGGTCGCGCGGCGCAAAGCCCACCGAGTGCACGAGAATGTCGAAGCCGTCCCAGTGCTTGCCCAGCGCTGCGAACACCGCGGCGATCTCGTCGTCGCTGGTCACATCGCAGGGGAACAGCAGCTCCGTGTCGGAGCCCAGGCGCGTCGCGAGTTTCTCGACGCGACCTTTGAGCTTGTCGTTTTGGTAGGTAAATGCCAGTTCGCAGCCTTCGCGTGCGAAGGCCTCGGCGATACCGGTGGCAATAGAACGGTCGCTCGCGACGCCGACGATCAGCGCCCGTTTGCCGGCCATGAATCCCATGGTGTTTTCCTTCTTTCTGTGGTGTTGAGTGCGGTCAGGAAGACTGTCGCGTGACGTCTGCGTAGATCGTCAGCTTCTGTCCCGGTCGCAGGATCTTGTTTTTGTTCAGGCTGTTCCAGCGTGCAATCTGATCGATGCCGACACGGAAGCGGCGGGCGATGGTGTACAGCGAATCGCCGTTGCGGACCGTGTAATTGAGTTTTCGGGTCATATTGCCGAGCTGCGTCGGCGACGTGCGCGGCATGGGTTCGACGTCGGTCCAGACCACCAGCTTGCGGCCGACGGGCAAGGTGTCGCCCGGCGCCATGTTGTTCCACTTCGCGAGCTGTCGCGTCGACACCTTGTACTGGCGAGAGATCGTCCAGAAGCTCTCGCCGTTGGCAACGATGTGCTCGACGCGGCTGCCGTCGCGCTGGCGGTTCTGGTTGGCTTCGAGGCGCGAGTCTGCGCTCTTCGAATAGGCCGACAGCGGTTTGCTGGCAACCGGAATCAGCAGGTAATGGCCGGCGCGGATGGTATTGCCACGCAGGTTGTTGGCGCTGCGAATCTCGGCCGCGGTCGTGTGGTAGTCGATCGCGATTTCGGAGATTGTCTCGCCATTACCGACCTTGTGGCGTTTCCAGCGCACGCGTTCCTTCTTCGGCACCTCGGCCAGCGCCGCGGTAAACGTCTCCACGACGTCGATCGGCAGCACGAGGCGATGCGGTCCCTTCGGGTCGGTCGACCAGCGGTTGTAGGCCGGGTTGTAGGCGTAGATCGTGTCGACGTCCACGCCGGCCAGCCCGGCGGCCAGCGCCAGGTCGAGCTGCGAGCCGATGTCGACGATGTCAAACTGCTGGGTGTCGACGATCGTTGGCAGGTTGATGCCGTACTTGCCCGGGTCGCTGACGATGTCGACCAGCGCCAGAAGCTTCGGCACGTACATCGACGTCTCGCGCGGCAGCTTCAGGTTCCAGAAGTCGATCGGTTTGCCGACCTTGCGGTTGTTGCGCACAGCGCGGCGGACGTTGCCTTCGCCGCTGTTGTAGGAGGCGATGGCGCGCAGCCAGTCGCCCTCATTGAACTTGTACAGGTATTCGAGGTAATCGAGCGCCGCGCGGGTCGACTCGACGATGTCGCGGCGGCCGTCAAACCACCAGTTTTGTTCGATGCCAAAACGGCGGGCAGTGCCCGGGATCATCTGCCACAGGCCGGCCGCGCGACCGTGCGAGTAGGCGAACGGATCAAACGCGCTTTCGACGATCGGCAGCAGCGCAAGCTCCATCGGCAGGTCGCGGCGCTCGAGCTCGTCGATGATGTGCGGCAGGTAGCGCTGACCGCGCTTGAAGACACGATCCAGGTACTCCGGATGGCGGACATACCAGTTGCGTTCCATCTCCGTGCGGCGGGTTTCCGGCTCGTTGATCGAGAAGCTCCAGCGCAGCGTCGTCAGCAGGTCGATCTCGGTGGAACCCGCCGATTCCAGGTCGATGCCCTCGACCGGAGAGACCAATGTCAGCGACGGTTGCTCGCTGCGGGCGCCCGGCGGCATGCCGTCGACGTGCCAGGGATCGGCGGCGGAAACGGGTAAGCTTAGGAAAACGCTGGCAATTCCGGCGGTGGTCGCCGCGAATTTCTGGAATAATGGGGAGAGGACATAACGCATCCGGCTATCGTACCGACCGCGACGGGTTCTGCAAGCACCGGGTTCACACCCAAGTTGTTGGATTTTAGGGACAAATGTCAATCAAACAGGACGTCACTCCCAATTACCCGCTGACGGCTGCCGACTGGCTGGAATCGCCGCTCGGCGAGGCCCTGCTGGAGCAGGAGACGCGCATCGTCCAGGAAACGGTGGAGGACGTGTTTGGGGAGGAATGCGTGCAGATCGGCGCCTGGGGTGCGGACACCCAGTTTCTGAAGCTTTCAAGGACGCAGCGGAGCCTGCTGGTGGGCCAGCCGGGCGGCAACGCCAGCGTCATTGCCGACTGGCACCGGTTGCCGATCCAGTCGGATTCCGTGGATTCCGTGATATTGCCGCACACGCTGGATTACTCGGATCGTCCGCACGCGGTGCTGCGCGAGGTGCATCGGATTCTTCGCGCCAGCGGTCATCTGGTGATCCTGGGCTTCCGTCCGGGCGGACTTTGGGGGTTGAGACGGCTTGTGCCCGGCGCGGAATACCCGCCCGGCGCGCACGATTTGATCACCGACCGCACGTTGCGCGACTGGATGAAGCTGTTGGATATGCGTATCTACGGCGTGCACCGCTACTTTTTCCGCTGGCCGCTGCAGGGGACGACATCCAGCAGCCAATGGGAGCGTCGCGGCCGCCGCTTCTGGCCCGAGCTTTCCGCCTGCTACATGATCGCGGCGCAAAAGCGCGTCACGACCCTGACGCCGGTGCGACCGGTCTGGCGCAAGAAAGCCAAGGTCGTCGCCGGCCTCGTCGAACCGGCCAACCGCGTACCCAGAACCCGCTTTGACCCAAAGAGTTGAGATTTACACCGACGGCGCCTGCCGCGGTAACCCGGGCCCGGG
>JBCDJX010000069.1:0-19583 GCA_038747355.1 Pseudomonadota bacterium
CCCATGTAGTTGCCTGGAATCACCCGGTGGATGAGTCCATCGGACGTCTGTACCAGGCCGTAATACGTGCCGCTGATGTCGAGCGTGCCGACCATCGCCAGCGAGTCCAGCGGGAAGCCCTCGAGGTACTCGCGGATACGAGTATCGTCAATGGTCACCGCACCGGCCGTGTTCGTCACTACCTGGGCGGTGTCCGGCTGGAACGGCGAACGCAGACCTTCTGCTTCGTAAGAGAAGACCTCGTACGGCGTAATTTCCGGCAGCGGATCGATGCCGCGACCCGGCTTTGCCTTCACCTCGTTGATGTAGGCATCCAGCTCGTCCATGTTCGCGCTGCAGGCCGCGAGGCCGGCAGTGGCTGCAATCAGCACGGCGGTTTTGGCAAGTTTGAGTGACCGACCCGTCATTAGTCTGTTTCCTCGAGGTAGCGGTATGTCTTGACGACGCCGTTGAACGTCAGCTCGTCGAAGCCGCCATCACCGGTCGGCGCAATCGAGATTTCGTGCATCGTCACGATTCGCGGCAAGGCTGCGACACCGCTGACAAAGTTGGCGATCTCGTGGTAGCTGCCGACGTGCGATACGCGAATCGGCTTCTCGGCGTAAAAGTCGCGCGGGATTTCAGATGCCGGCTGGAACAGGCGTTCCTGCAGGCCGGCGGCAAGGCCGGTCTGGGAAATGTCGACGATCAGGCTCGGGATCTCGGTTTCACCCGGCAGCTGGCGCAGCATCGTGCCGAAGGACTCTTCGATCTGTTTCAGCTGCTCCTGGTACTGATCGTAGTTGGCGGCCTTGCGCTGCTTGCTTTCAAACGCAACGCGAAGATCCTGCTCCGCCTGCTCCGCTCGTTCGAGCAGCGGCGCCTTGTCCTTAACGATCGTGAACCAGACACCGAGACCGACAACACCGACGAAGACGATGGCGATGACGGCGAGCCGGAAGACCAGCGGCCAGCGGCCGACGTCGTTGACGTCGAGGTTTTGAAGATCATCTACGACGCTCATGATTCCTCCTCCTCGGACGTTTTCGCCTGCTTCAGGAAGACGACGAATTCAGACTGCCGGGTGGTGCCGCTCTGCGACGTCACAACGCGGTCCACGTCCGGATCGGTCAGCCATTCGGACGCGTCGATCTGTCGCATCAGGGCCGACACTCGGGTGCTCGACTGAGCGACACCGCGAATCTCGATGCGATCACCGGTCTGGCGCATGCCGGTCAGGTAAACGCCTTCAGGCAACTGCCGGACGATCTCGTCGAACAGGTGAACAATTTCCGGGCGGCTCTTCTGCAGTTGCTCGATGATTTCCATACGAGCCAGCAGGCGCTCCTTCTGGCGCTCGAGGCCGTCGATCTCTTCGATGCTCTTGTCGAGCTCCTTGATCTCGGCAGTCAGACGGTCATTGCGACGTTGCTGATTGTCGATCAGGCCCTCGTAGAACCACATCGTCAGGATCACGACGCCGATCCCGGCAACGACCGCGGCACCGAGCGAAATACCGAATTCGCGTTGGCGCTTCTGTCGTTGTTCCTCGCGCCATGGCAGCAGGTTAATGCTTGGCATCTTAGTCGAAGCTCCTCAGTGCAAGACCGCAGGCCGTCAGCAGAGCCGTGGCGTCTTTGGTGACACCCTGCGACTTCGCTTTCGATGAAATTTTCATTTGGCCGAGCGGATCACCCACCTCGGTCGGAATACCGACCCGGCTGGAGATCACGTCAGCAATACCCGGAATGTTGGCGCAGCCACCGCACACCAGGATCAGGTCCGGCTGCTCGCGACCGCCGCCCGATGCCAGGTAGAACTGCAGCGAACGACTGACCTGCTGGGTCATGTCGTCGATGAACGGCTCAAGCACCTCGGGCTGGTAGTTACTCGGCAGGCCGCCCTGTTTCTTGGCACGACCGGCGTCTTCCATCGACAGGCCGTAAGTGCGCATGATTTCTTCGGTCAGCTGCTGGCCACCGAAGTTGAAATCACGCGTGTAAATGACTTTCAGATTCTGCAACACCGAGAAGGTCGTGCTGCTCGCACCGATGTCGACGACAGCAACTGACTGCTCGCGACCGGCGTCGGGAATCTGGTGACTCAGGAGCGCGCAGGCGTTTTCCAGCGCGAACGCCTCGACATCGACGATGCGGGCGTTCAGGCCGGCAGCCTCCACGGCACGCTGACGCTGCTCAACGTTCTCGGTACGAGTCGCAACGAGCAACACGTCCTGCAGCTCGGGATCCTTGTCATTAGGGCCGACGATTTCGTAATCGAAGCTGACCTCTTCCATCGGAAACGGAATGTACTGGTCGGCCTGGATTTCGACCTGGCCTTCGAGATCTCTGTCGGAGAGGCTCGAGGGCATCTGGATCACTTTGGTAATGGCAGCGTCGCCACTGATCGCAACGGCGACGTCCGTCGCCTTGGCACCAGCGCGCTTCACTGCGCGACGAATCGCTTCACCGACGGCTTTCGCATCCACAATGGCTTTTTCATTGACGGAGCTGGGCGGTGTCGGCTCAGCGGAGTAGGACTCGACACGGTAGCGCTTGCCGCTCTGGGTAAGCTCTATCAGCTTGACCGACGAGGTCGTGATGTCGAGCCCCAACAGGGGCTGAGTTTTCTTGCCGAAAAGCACTGATTTTCCCTTTAAGACCGGTAAGTTGCGTGCCACTTATAACGTGGCCCCGAGCATATCGATTTAACTATATATCAATAAAATGTTAAATAAAACGTGACTATGTTCACGTAAACACGAACGCATGGTACGCAGGCCAAAAGCGCTGTTCTGTGAACTGGTTGGCGGGTCTAGTTAACAAATCACAGGAATGCCACAATCCCGCCATAATCCCTGCAGCACTCTAGTCTTAAATCAGCTTCGGCTACCACTTAACATTTCACAGTTTGTAGTGTGAAACGCGACATGAATGACCCTGTAGAACCGAAACCGGCGAGCAAACGCCAGCGCACGGCCATGCGGCTGGGCATCCTGGGCCTGGGCCTCACCCTGGTCGGCGTTGTGGCCGGACTGGCCGGCATCATCGGCGCCTATTTCTATGCCTCGCCCAGCCTGCCGGCGGCCGAGACCATCCGAGACATCCCGCTGCAGATGCCGTTGCGGGTCTACAGCCGTGACGGCCGCTTGATTTCGGAAATCGGCCAGCGCAAGCGCGTGCTGGTCGACTACAACGACGTGCCGGATCATGTCGTGCAGGCCTTTGTATCCGCTGAGGATCGCCGTTTCTTCGAACACAGCGGTATTGACCCGATCGGTATCGGACGCGCCCTGTTTCTGCTGGTCAAAACCGGCGAGATCGCCGGCGGTGGTTCGACACTGACGCAGCAGCTCGCCCGTGATTACTTCCTGACGCGTGAGCAAACCCTCGTTCGCAAGCTCAACGAAGCCTTTCTCGCCTGGAAGATCGAACAGGAATTCACCAAGGAACAGATCATGGCGCTGTTCCTGAACAAGATGTTCTTTGGCCAGCGTGCGTACGGTGTTGCTGCCGCCGCCCAGGTTTACTTTAACAAGCCGCTCGAGGCGCTGACGGTGGCCGAGGCGGCAACGCTGGCCGGTGTCCTGCCGGCACCGTCGCGCTACAACCCGGTACGCAGCCCGCGCGATGCGACGGTTCGTCGCAACTACGTGCTCGGTCGCATGCTCAGTCTCGATTACATCGACGAGCAGACCTACGACGAAGCCTTTAATACACCGATGGAATCAAACCTGTACGGCGCGGCCGTTGAGGTGGAAGCACCGTACGTTGCCGAGATGGTGCGTCGGGAAATGCTCAGTCGCTATGGCGAGGAGACCTACACCGCCGGCTACCAGGTGTTCACCTCGCTCGACTCGGAATTGCAGCAGGCGGGCAACTACGCCTTGAAGAACGGCCTGCTCGAATTCACGCGCCGGCGTGGCTTTCGCGGTCCGATTGCGAGTTTTGATATCAGCGAGACGCCACTCGACAACGAGATTGAAGCCTGGTCGATCGAGATTCTTGATTCGCTGCGGCAGTACGCACCGGGCGACCTTGAGGTGGCCATCGTCACGGCCGTGAACGAAGAGGATAACAGCGCCAACATCCGTTTCTCCGGCGGCACCGACGGCGAGATTCCCTGGATCGGCATGAAGTGGGCCAAACCGTTTATTGATCGCGAGACCACGGGGCCGGCACCCGAAAGCGTCGTCGACGTACTGACGCCCGGTGACATAATCTATGTGATGCCGACCAGCGACGACTTCTGGGCGCTGAGCAACGTACCCGAGGTACAGGGCTCGGTCGTCTCGATGGACCCCTACGATGGCGCTATCACCAGCCTCATCGGTGGCTTCGATTTTGCGATCAGTAAATTCAATCGCGCCACGCAGGCCGAACGCCAGCCCGGCTCTGCGTTCAAACCCTTTATATACAGTGCCGCACTCGCCGCCGGGAATACGGCTGCAACCGTTGTCGACGACTCACCGGTCGTGATTCGTTCCTCGGAACTTGAAAAGGACTGGCGGCCGATCAATTACAGCGGCCGCTTTTACGGTCCGACACGCCTGCGCGAAGCACTGGTGCGATCGATGAATCTCGTGTCCGTGCGACTGCTGCTGTATGAAACCGGTATCGGCAACACGGTGCGTCACATCTCGAAATTCGGTTTCAGCAGTCGCGCCTTGCCGCGTAACGGCTCGCTGGCGCTGGGCGGCGGCAACACCTCACCGCTGGACATGGTGCAGGGCTACGCCACCATCGCGAACGGTGGGTTCGCTGTGAAGCCGTATTTCCTGGACGCGATTTACGGGCCGGACGGCGAAGAGCTGTATCGCTCGGACCCTCTGGTGGTCTGCCGCGAGTGCCTCGCTGACGAACAGACACCGAGCCGCTTTGCGCTCGAGCAGGTGCCGGAGTACACGTTCGCCGAAATGGCAGAGCTGGGCCTCGACTACCGGCCGGACAACGACGATTACCCGCAGCAGCTCGACGGTATCCGCGCCGCCGGTGAAGCCATCCCGGAACAAAACGCCTACATCATCCAGGACATGATGCGCGATGTGGTCCGACGCGGCACCGGCCGTCGTGCACTGACGCTCGGTCGACGCGACCTGTCCGGCAAGACCGGAACATCCAATGACCGACGCGATGCCTGGTTCGGCGGCTTCAACGGCCGGCTCGCGGGCATTGTCTGGATCGGCTTCGATGACGACGCGCCGCTGGGCCCGGGCGAGGAGGGTTCGCGGACCGCTCTGCCGGTGTGGATCAAGTTCATGGAAAAAGCACTTGCCGATGCGCCGAACAGCCAGATGGCGATGCCCGAGGGCATCGTCAACCTGCGTATTGATCGCAAGACCGGTTGCCCGGCCCGCGCCGGTGCGTCCAACTCGACTTTCGAGATCTTCCGCGCCGGCAACGAGCCGGAATGCGAGGAGCTGATCGACGTGCCTGTTCTGGATATCGACGGCAGCAATTCTGACGAGGACGAGGAACCGCTGTTCTGACATGGCTTCCGAACGCACCCGCCAACTCGTGGCGCAGGAAGCCGCGCGCCTGATCGTCGACCAGGGCATTCGCGATTACCGCATCGCCAAAACCAAGGCTGCCGAGAAACTGAACCTGTCGACACGCGGCGCGCTGCCCGGCAACAACGAAATCGAACAGGCGGTCGCCGAGCACCTGGCCCTGTTCGCCGGCGACGAGCACGTCGAGCTGCTGTATAGCCTGCGTCGCACCGCACTGATCGCCATGCAGATGCTCGAGGAGTTTTCGCCGCGGCTGGTCGGCCCGGTTCTGAACGGCACCGCCGACGACAACTCGGCGGTGAACATGCACCTGTTCAGCGACTCCCCGGAGATGGTCGCGTTTCACCTGGGCGACCGGCAGATTCACTTCAAGAATTACGAACGTCGCCTGAAAACGCGCCGTAACGTTGTCGAGATTTACCCGGGTTACGAGTTCCGCCATGAGTACAACATCGTGCAGGCGACCGTGTTTCCCTATGACGGTCTGCGCCAGGCGCCGATCAGCCCGATCGACGGCAAACCGATGAAGCGGGCGGACATGAAAGCCGTACAGGAATTGATGGAAGAGATGCCGGCGGGCGTTGGCTAGCTGAGTTGCGAACCGACACCCCGTAACACGAAAAAGGCCCGCTAAGCGGGCCTTTTTTGATGGGTAAAGGGCGCCTTGACCTAACGATTATCGATCGGCGTGTAGTCCCGCTTCGCCGGGCCCGTGTACAACTGGCGCGGACGCGAGATCTTGCCTTTCGGATCGGAGATCATTTCACGCCAGTGGGCGGTCCAGCCGACGCAGCGACCGATCGCGAACATGACGGTAAACATCGACGTCGGGATGCCGAGCGCGCGGTAGATGATCCCGGAGTAGAAGTCGACGTTCGGGTACAGGTTCTTTTCGACGAAGTAGTCGTCTTTGAGGGCGCGCTGCTCGAGCTCGAGCGCGAGATCGAACATCGGCGTGTCGGTGCGGCCGAGCTTGGCGAGGACCTTGTGCGCCATCTCGCGGATGATCGTCGCCCGCGGGTCGAAATTCTTGTACACGCGGTGACCGAAGCCCATCAGGCGGAACGGGTCGTTCTTGTCCTTGGCCTTTTCGACAAACTTGTCGATCTGGCTGACGTCGCCGATTTCCTCGAGCATCTTCAGCACAGCCTCGTTGGCACCGCCGTGTGCCGGACCCCAGAGGGCGGATATACCGGCCGCGATGGCCGAATACGGGTTGGCGCCGGAGCTGCCGGCCATTCGCACGGTCGACGTCGAGCAGTTTTGCTCGTGGTCAGCGTGCAGGATAAACAGCAGGTCCATCGCTTCGGAGAACACCGGATCGATCTCGTACGGCTCGGCCGGTACGGCGAACATCATGTGCAGCAGGTTCTCGCAGTAGTTGAGATCGTTGCGCGGGTAGATGAACGGCTGGCCGATCGACAGCTTGTAGGCGGCCGCCGCAATGGTGGGCAGCTTGGCCAGAATGCGATGCGCAAAAATGTCACGGTGCTGCGGATCGCTGATGTCTGTCGTGTCATGGTAGTACGCCGACATCGAGCCGACGACGGCCGAGAGCTGGGCCATCGGGTGGGCGTCATAACGGAAGCCCTTGAAGAAGTTCAGCATGCCCTCGTTGAGCATGGTGTGGGTGCGGATCGTGTGATCGAACTCGGCGAGCTGATCCGCATTCGGCAAATCACCGTGCAGCAGCAGGTAGGACACTTCAATGAAGTTTGAGCTCGCGGCCAGCTGTTCGATCGGGTAACCGCGGTACATCAGGATGCCTTCGCCGCCATCGATGAAGGTGATGTCGGATGAGCAGCTGCCGGTGGCGACGAAGCCGGGATCGTTGGTGAACACGCCCTGATCGCGATACAGCGTACCGATATCGATGACATCCGGACCTGTCGTGCCCTTCATTACGGGCAGTGTCGACTCTTTACCGTCGGGGCTGATCAGGCGGAATGCGTCATCGGTCATCGGGCTTCTCTTCTTTTAATTCGTCATTTTTCGGCGCGTAAGCATACCAAAGCCCCGGAGACCGGGGCTTTGATTTTCAATGAAATTGTTGAAATTCGACGAAAGTCGAATCAGTTCATGCCGTACTTCTTGCGGAACTTGTCAACGCGGCCGCCGGAATCGACGATCTTTTGCTTGCCCGTATAGAAAGGATGGCACGAGGAGCAGACTTCTACCGCCAGGTCGTCGCTAATCGTCGAACGAGTGGTGAACTCACTGCCGCAGCTGCAGATGACTTTGGTGTCTGCGTAGGTCGGATGGATTTCAGCTTTCATGGCGCGCTTCCGAGGGTTGTGCCGTGCAAAAAAGGCCGCGAATGATATAGCGATTGATGCAACGCCGCAAGCCTCGAGATTTTATCCACAGAACCTGTGGATAACGTTGTGGAAGAAATTTGAACGAGTGCGCTAAGCCCCCGTTTTTCAAGCAACAGTCTCGAAATGATTAATTTGTGTCCATTTTCGGAAGCTTATATAGAACAATAACTTACGCGCGTTTCTGAGGACCCGATGTCAGCTAGGGGCGTTCTTATGCTTAAAAAATAGGTGCTGCCCCGAGATTGTGCATAAACCGGTTCTTGCAGGCCGACAGTAATCTCGTAAAAAAGCCCGACATCCGGTCGTGCCGGGGCGCGATTCTGGACACTGAAAAGTCGTTCAGCCGGGCAGGAATCCGGCCTGCAGGTCGTTGAGGAAACGCCGTCCCAGACCGGTTGGCCGGATGCGCCGATCGTCAGTGCGTTCGAGCAGTCCTTTTTCCAGTGCCGCCGCCATGCGGGTCTCCAGCTCGGCGGCGGGCAGCCCGGTCGTCGCCTCGAATCCGGCGGGATCAAAACCGTCCACGAGTCGCGTCGCCATCAGCATGAACTCGAACGGGCGATCTGCCTCCGCCACCGGCTGCACCGCCGGCATCTCGTCGGCCTCCACGGCGGCCATGTAAGCGAGCGGGTTGGCCGGCTTCTGGTAACGCTCGGGACCCGAGGCGCCCATTACCTTGCCGTGTGCCCCGGCACCCACGGCCAGGTAGTCGCCGAACTCCCAGTAATTCCGGTTGTGCCGGCATTCCCGATTGGGCTTTGCATAGGCGGATACTTCGTACTGGCGAAAGCCCAGCTCGGCGAGCCGTGCCTGCCCGGCCAGCTGCATGTCCCAGGCAACATCACCGTCAGGCAGGCCTGCCGGCGGCCGTGCATGAAACACCGTGTTCGGCTCCATCGTCAGCTGGTACCACGACAGGTGTTCAGGCTCGAGCGCGGCCGCGGCATCCAGGTCGGCGAGCGCCTGTTCGACACTCTGCCCGGGCAGCGCGAACATCACGTCGATATTCAGGTTGTCGAAGCCGGCGCCCCGGGCCTCGGCCACGCTGCGCTCAATATCGCCCACACTGTGCAATCGCCCCAGTCGTTCGAGCATCGTGGTGTCGAAACTCTGCGCGCCGAGCGACAGGCGATTGATGCCCGCCTGGCGGTATCCCGCCGGCGCGCCGCTCTCGACGGTACCGGGGTTCGCCTCCATCGTGATCTCGGCAGCATCGTCCAGCACAAACGACGCCTGTATCGCATCGATGATCTCGGCGATCTCCTCCGGCGGAAAAAAGCTCGGCGTGCCGCCGCCGAGGAACACGGACGACAACGCTCGATCAGCCGCACGCGTCGCTTCGCGTGCAATGTCTTTGACCAGGGCACGCACGTAGCGCTGGCGCGGCACATCCTCGCCGGCGGTGTAAGAGTTGAAGTCGCAGTACGGGCATTTGCGGACACACCACGGCAGGTGCACGTACAAGGAGAGCATGGGCCTCAGGCCAGGGCCTTCAGTTTCGCGGCGAGGGCGGCCAGCGCCTTGCCGCGATGACTGCGCGCGTTTTTCTCGTCGGCGGTCAGCTCCGCCGACGCGCGTCCGGAGGCCGGGTCGAGGAACACCGGGTCGTAACCGAAGCCGTTCTCGCCCCGGCGGGCCGCGAGGATTTCGCCGCGCCATTCACCTTCGCCGACCACCGGGTCAGCGTCCGCATCCAGCACGAATGACGCCACGCAGTGGAACGCGGCGCCACGCTCGTTGAGGCCGTCCATCTCGGCGAGCAGCTTGTCGACATTGTCGTCGTCGGACGCGCCCGGCCCGGCATAACGCGCCGAGTAGACGCCCGGGCGACCGTCCAGCGCATCAACGCTGAGGCCCGAATCGTCGGCAATGGCGGGCAGGCCCGCCAGCGCT
Source organism: Pseudomonadota bacterium (assembly GCA_038747355.1). Taxonomy (GTDB): domain Bacteria; phylum Pseudomonadota; class Gammaproteobacteria; order Steroidobacterales; family Woeseiaceae; genus UBA1847. Next base: position 9,700 of record JBCDJX010000069.1, read on the forward strand.
GCCGCGTGACGCGCCTTGATCACGGAGTTTTCGATAAACGTCGTGCCGGTCTCATCGGCATCGGGCACCTCGAAATCGGACTGCGGCACGATCTCGACATCCAGGTCCGCAAGAATGCGGGCGATTTCCCGAATCTTTCCCGGGTTGCCGCTTGCCATGACGATTTTTTTCGGCAGCGGCATTTAACCGGCCTCGTTCAGCGCCTGGTCCTGGGCCTCGATGATCTGGCCGATGCCGAGCTTTGCGAGGTCGAGCATGGCGGTGAATTCGTCCTGGCTGAACGCGTGCCCTTCGGCCGTGCCCTGCACCTCGACGAAGTTGCCGGCGTCATTCATGACAACGTTCATGTCGGTCTCGGCTTCCGAGTCCTCGGCGTAATCCAGGTCGAGCACCGGGTTACCGCGGTAAATGCCCACGGAGACCGCGGCGATACGACCGATCAGCGGCGGCTTTTTGAATTTGGCCCGTCGCACAGCCAGCTCGAGTGCGACATAGGCGCCACTGATTGCCGCTGTGCGAGTGCCGCCGTCAGCCTGCAGCACGTCGCAGTCGAGGGTGATCGTGCGCTCGCCCATCGCCTCGAGATTCGCAATCGACCGAAGGCTGCGACCGATCAGTCGCGAAATCTCCTGGGTGCGGCCGCTTTGCTTGCCACGAGCCGCCTCGCGCGCCGAGCGGGTGTGCGTGGAGCGCGGCAGCATGCCGTATTCGCCGGTCACCCAACCGCTGCCGGCGCCGCGCATCCACGGCGGCACGCGGTCTTCGATGGAGGCCGTGCACAAAACGCGCGTATCGCCGAATTCGGCAAGCACGCTGCCTTCGGCGTGACGAGTGAAATCTGGAACAAATCGAACCGGACGCAACTGGTCCGTCGAGCGGCCGCTTGGGCGCATGGGTATCTCCCTGGAACGTTAAGCTTCAGTCACCGAGCCATTGCAGCGCGGTGCCGGTCGTATTGTCGCTGTTCGGGGAGTTAACGCTCAATGATTTTATGCTCAGCGCCTTGAGTCGTTCGCCGAGCGACTGGCCGGGGACCGTCAGTGCCGCGATATCGTCGTCCGTGATCCCGGCCCAGAGCCCGTCCGAACAGGTCAACAGGACGTCGCCGACGTCCATCGGTTTGAAGCCGGTAATTGTCATGTCGGGCACCGGCGGGTCGCCGCCCAGGCAACACTCGACGTAGTTGCGCATTGGGTGGTCGAGCGCCTCCTCCTCGGTGATCGCACCTTCCTGGATCAGCACTTCGACGTGACTGTGATCGCGCGAACGTTCAACGACACGGCCGGCGCGTAACTGGTAGATCCGGCTGTCACCGACGTGCGCCCAGAAAGATCCGCCTTCCTGCACCAGGGCCAGCGCGCAGGTCGCGCGCGGGCGGTAATCCGCTTCCACGTTGAGCGCCAGTTTAACGATGGTGTCGTGCGCGAGAGCCAGCGCGCTGTAGAGGAATCCCTGCGGGTCGAAAACGGGCAGCGGCGCAGAGGTAAATGCCTTTTCCAGCACCTTCAGGCAGGTTTCAGCGGCCAGTGCGCCGTCGGAATGACCGCCCATGCCGTCGAACACGACCAACAACGCCGCGTCGTCGGCGACGATGACGGCGCCCCTGTCCTGGTTGTCCTGTCGGTCTCCCAGGGCAGAGACCTTTGCGTATTCGACTCGCATGTTGCCTTGAATTCGGGTGTTAACGTCGCTGGCAGGCCAGACTCCGCTATGCGTAGAATGCCGGCTCTTGAGATGCACCGTACACGCAGCCTCGGCCCAATAGTGTGACCAAAGCGGCATAACGGGAGTAGGGAACGAATGTTACACAGTATGACCGGCTTCGCGCGACAGTCCGTTGAGTCGGATATCGGCACGCTGACCTGGGAAATTCGCGCGGTCAATCACCGCTACCTCGACGTCCAGCTGCGCCTGCCGGATGAACTTCGGCCGCAGGAAGCCGCCTTTCGCCAGCAGGTGTCCGGTCGTCTGAAGCGCGGCAAGGTGGAGTGCTCGCTGAATTTTCGCCGTGCGGTCAACCAGTCCCAGGAAATGCAGCTCGACGTCGAGTTGCTGAAGCTCATCGGCAATCGCATTGACGACCTGAAGGTCAAGCTGAACGACATCGGCCACGTTGACCCGATTGACTTGCTGCGCTGGCCGGGCGTCGTGAAGCAAGCCGAGATCGATGCAGAGCCCTTGTTTGCCGAGGCCGGGCACCTGCTCGACGAAACGCTCGAAGCCATGGCGTCGATGCGCGCCAGCGAAGGCCAGCGTATCGCCGAGATGCTGGAGTCACGTTGTGCGGAGATTGAAGTGATCGCCAACACCGTCCGCGAACGGATGCCGGAGGTGCTCGAGTCCGCCCGTCAGAAGCAGCGCGATCGCATCGAAAAACTCGACATCGAAGCGGACCCGGCGCGCCTGGAGGTCGAGCTGGCCCTGATCGCGCAGAAACTCGACGTCGATGAAGAGGTCGACCGCCTGGGCTCGCACGTCACCGAGATTCGATCGATTCTCGCGAGCGATGAACCGGTCGGGCGTCGACTCGACTTCCTGATGCAGGAACTGAATCGCGAAGCCAACACGCTGGGTTCGAAATCCGGCGATACGCAGACCACGCGCGCTGCCGTCGACCTGAAAGTCCTGATCGAGCAGATGCGCGAACAAATCCAGAACATCGAGTAGCCCCGTGAGCGACGCAAGACTGTTTGTCATCGCCGCACCGTCCGGCGCCGGCAAGACGACCCTCGTACAGGCGCTGACGCGCAACAATCCGGAACTGCGTTTTTCGATCTCCTACACGACGCGCGGACAGCGTTCGAATGAAGCGAACGGCGTGGACTACCACTTTGTGACCACCGAGGAGTTCGAAAAGCTGATCCGCGAGGACGCGCTGCTCGAATACGCCGAAGTGTTCGACAACTACTACGGCACCAGCCGTGGCCAGGTGCAGACGCACCTCGGTAACGGCGACCACGTGATTCTCGAGATTGACTGGCAGGGCGCGCAACAAGTCAGACAGCGCATGCCGGAGGCCGTGTCCGTGTTTATCCTGCCGCCGTCGGTCGAGGAGCTCGAGCGACGCCTGCGCGGACGCGGCACCGACAGCAACGAGGTCATCGAGCGGCGCCTGCGCGACGCCATGTCGGATATGGCGCACTGGGACGAGTTCGATTACGTGATCTTTAACGACGACCTGGACCGCGCGGTGGCGGACCTTGAAGACGTCTTTGCGGGCTCCGCCGAGCGGTCGTCAACGACGACACCCAAGCTGCGCGCCGCGGTCGAAGCGATGCTCGAGGCCGGTAGAGGCTGACTTATACCAGCTTGGAATAAGCGCTGGCAGCCGCGGCCGGCGCTCGCTAACGTCGCTATCTCTATATCGCTTTTCCAGGGTTTATCCACATGGCTCGTATTACCGTAGAAGACTGCCTCGACAACATCGACAACATTTTCGAGATGGTGCTGGTTGCCGCCAAGCGTGCGCGCCGCGTCGCTCACGGTGCCGACCCGATGGTGGAGCTGGAAAACGACAAACCGACGGTTATTGCCCTCCGCGAAATCGCCGAAGGCCACGTCACCCCGGCCATTCTCGACGAGCTGGACCAGCCGGCCGCCGAAGATCTTCTGCAGCCGGAAGTCGCCGAAGAAATCATGCCCGTACGCGGTATTTCGATCGCCGACTAAGCCCTCGGTGGCGGCCAAGTCGCCAGACCTGCCTTACGCACGTTGAATTAAGGCCCATCGACGCTAGTATCGAAGGGTCATGACGCTTTGCGCACGCCGTAAAACTACCGCTGGGCGCTGATGGACTACACCGCCACCAGCATCCTGTCCAAACTGCCGATCGCGCTTCGCCGCGATAACGGCATGCGTCAGCTTGTGTCCACGCTCGGCGAATACCTGTCGGAAGAGCGCGTGGAGGAAATCGTCGGCGCCTACGAGTTTGGCGCCGAGGCCCACGAAGGCCAGACTCGCAAGACCGGCGAGCCCTACATTACGCACCCTGTCGCTGTTGCGACCGCGCTCGCGGAAATGCGCCTCGACGCGCAGGCCATCGAGGCCGCGATCCTGCACGACGTCGTCGAGGACACCGAGGTCAGTCTCGAGGACATCAGCGAACGCTTCGGTGACGAGGTCGCAATGATCGTCGACGGGGTATCAAAACTCGACCAGATCCAGTTCCGCAGCCGCGCCGAGGCGCAGGCCGAAAGCTTCCGCAAGATGATGCTGGCGATGATCGGCGACATTCGCGTGATCCTCGTCAAGTTGTCCGATCGCCTGCACAACATGCGAACACTGGCCGGCATGCCGGCGGAGAAGCAACGTCGCATCGCGCGCGAGACCCTCGACATCTACGCACCGATCGCCAACCGCCTCGGTATCCACAGCATGAAGACGGAGCTCGAGGACCTGGGCTTCCGCTACCTCTACCCGATGCGCTATCGCGTCATCGAGAAGGCGCTGCAGCGCAGTGAAGGCAACCTGCGGCAGATCGTTAACAGCATTTCCGAAGAACTCGGCGCGCTGTTGCATCGCGAGGGTGTGTCCGCCGAAATCGACGGCCGCAAGAAACACCTCTACAGCATCTACAAAAAGATGATGGAGAAAAAACGCACGCTCTCCGAGGTGGTCGACGTATACGGGTTCCGCATCGTGGTCGACGACGTCAACGACTGCTACCGCGTGCTCGGCCTGGTGCACGGCCTGTACAAGCCGATGCCCGGCCGCTTCAAGGACTACATCGCCATTCCAAGACTGAACGGCTACCAGTCCCTGCACACCACCTTATTCGGCCCAAAGGGCCTGCCGCTCGAAGTGCAGATTCGCACGCGCGAGATGGATCGGGTCGCCGAGGCCGGCGTTGCGTCGCACTGGCAATACAAAGCCGAAGACCCCGAAGACGCCGCCTCGCAACGGCGCACCCGCGAGTGGCTGTCGAGCCTCGCCGAACTGCAAGACGCTGGCTCGTCCGAGGAATTCCTTGAGTCCGTCAAAGTCGATCTGTTCCCCGACAAGATTTACGTGTTCACGCCGAAGGGCGACATCATGCCCTTGCCAAAAGGCTCGACCACGGTGGACTTCGCGTACGCGGTGCACACCGACATCGGCAACAAGACGGTGGCCGCGAAGGTCGACCGACGCCTGGTTCCGCTGCGCACCGAGTTATCCAACGGCGTCACCGTCGAGATCGTCACGGCCAAAAGCGCCAAACCGAATCCCAACTGGCTGAGCTTTGCCCGCACGGCGAAGGCGCGTAACTCGATCCGCGGCTACATGCGCCGACTGCGCTCGACCGAATCCATTGACCTGGGCCGCCGCCTGCTCGATCGCACCCTGAAGGATCTCGATTCCAGCCTGCGCAAGGTCGGCAAGGTGCGTATGAAAGCGGCGCTCGAAGAGCTCGGGCTGAACAACACCTCCGAGCTTTACGAACAAATCGGCCTCGGCGAACGGCTGGCACCGCTCACGGCGCGCTTGCTGCTGGGCATCAATGACGAGGGGCTGCTGGCAGCCAAACGCGCCAACCTCGTCATCGCCGGCACGGAAGGCATGGTCGTGAGCTACGGCAAATGCTGCTACCCGATTCCCGGTGACGATGTCATGGGCTATATGAGCAGCGGCCGTGGCGTGGTCGTGCACCGCATCGGCTGCCCGAACCTGCACAACTTCGAAAAGCACGCGGAAAAGTGGATTGCTGTTCGCTGGGAAGACGATATCGACGTCGAGCTGCACAGCCTAATTTCGGTCGAGACCGTCAACAAACCGGGCGTGCTCGCCGAGGTCGCCGCGGTTATCGGTGACCAGAATTCGAACATCGAGCAGGTCGAAGTGCAGGGGCGACACGACGACTGCTCGGTGCTGTCATTCCTGATCCTGGTCAAGGATCGCCGACACCTCGCCCGCATCATGCGCAGCGTCAAACGCATGAAGAACGTCATTCGAATTACGCGTGAAGGCGCCTGACTGTTAAAGAGAACCCGCCATGAATAAAAAAAACCCGATACACACCGAGGACGCACCGGCCGCCATCGGCACTTATTCGCAGGCGATCGGGGTCCGACACCTGGTTTTCCTGTCGGGCCAAATCCCGCTGGACCCGGCCACCATGGAGGTGGTCGAAGGCTGTTTTGAGACGCGGGCTCGCCGTGTGTTCGACAACCTCAAGGCCGTCGCCGAGGCTGCCGGTGGCAGCCTCGACGATGCCGTCAAGATCACGGTCTTTCTGACCGACCTCAGCAACTTCGCGACCGTAAACACGGTCATGGAAGACTATTTCACGGCGCCCTATCCGGCACGTGCGGCCGTCGGTGTTGCGTCGCTGCCCAAAGGCGTGGATGTCGAAGCGGACGCAATTCTCTCGCTGGCTTAAGCTGCCGCGCAAGAACAGCACGGAGTACCCTGAGTGAGTTTTGGCCTCGACGCCGGCCTCGTCGCCTTGAACGGGGTCGGGCCCGCGCTTGCGAAGAAGCTTGAGAAGCTCGGGCTTTACCGGGTCGAGGACCTGCTGTTCCTGCTGCCGCTGCGCTACGAAGACCGCACGCAGCTTCGCAAGCTCGGTACGATCCTGCCGGGCGAGCGCTGCCTGGCCAGCGGCGAGGTGCTGCTTGCCGAAACCGTCTATCGTGGCCGCCGCAACCTGCTGGTGCGAGTCTCGGACGGCACCGGCCAGCTTACGCTGCGCTTTTTCCATTTTTCCAACAGCCAGCGCGACCAGTTTCGCACCGGTGTGCGCGTCACCTGCTTCGGCGAAGCCCGTAAGGGACCGTCGGGGCTGGAGATGGTGCACCCGGAATACCGGCTGTCGCGCGGTGACGGCGAGGACCCGGTCGATGATTCGCTGACACCGGTGTACCCGGCGACCGAAGGTATACAACAGGGGCGGCTGCGCCTGCTGACCGACCAAGCGCTGAAGCTGCTCGCCTCGGAACCGCCGCGGGAACTGCTGCCCGACACGGTCCGTCGTCGTCTGAAAATGCCGTCACTCGCAGAAGCCATTCAGTACCTGCATCGCCCGCCGCCGGACGCCGACGTGAAGGCACTGAAAGCCGGACGGCATCCGGCGCAGCAGCGCCTTGCGTTCGAAGAGCTGCTCGCGCACTACCTGAGCCTGCGCTCGATGCGCGAAGTGGCGAGCGAGGTGCCGGCGCCGGTGTTGCCGACCGGCGCCGAACTCGTCGACCGTTTCATCGATGCCCTGCCGTTCACGCTGACCGGGGCCCAACAGCGAGTCGTCAGCGACATCCAGCACGATCTTGCTCAGGCCCATCCGATGATGCGCCTGATCCAGGGTGACGTCGGCTCGGGCAAAACCGTGGTTGCGGCTATCGCGTGCCTGCAGGCCGTTGCCGCCGGTGTGCAGGCGGCCATCATGGCGCCCACCGAACTGCTCGCGGAACAGCACCTGCGATCGTTCACCGACTGGCTGGAGCCGCTCGGTGTCCGGCCGGTGTGGCTCGCCGGCAGTCAGAGAGCGGCGGCTCGGCGCGAATCGCTGGCAGCGATCGCCGACGGCAGCGCGCAGGTCGTTGTGGGCACCCACGCCCTGTTCCAGGAAGGCGTGAGTTTCCACCGCCTGGGGCTCGTGGTTATCGATGAACAGCATCGCTTCGGCGTGCACCAGCGTATGGCGCTGCGCGACAAGGGCGGCGCTGCCGGACAGCCGCACCAGCTTGTCATGACCGCGACACCGATTCCTCGAACGCTTGCGATGGCCGCCTACGCCGACCTCGACACGTCGATCATCGACGAGTTGCCACCGGGTCGGAAGCCGGTGAGCACGATCGCGATCTCAGACAGTCGGCGCGACGAAGTCGTGGCTCGGGTTCGCTCCGCCTGCGCGGAGGGCAAGCAGGCGTATTGGGTCTGCCCGCTGATCGAAGAATCCGATGTGCTGGAGGCAGAGGCCGCGGAAGCAAGCTTTCACATGCTCACCGAGCAACTGGCCGAACTGCGCGTGGGGCTCGTGCACGGACGTATGAAGCCGGCCGAAAAAGAGCGCGGCATGCGCGCCTTCAAGGACGGCACCATTCAACTACTGGTGGCAACCACCGTCATCGAGGTCGGCGTTGACGTACCGAATGCCAGCCTGATGATTATCGAAAACGCCGAGCGCATGGGCCTGTCGCAGCTGCACCAGCTGCGTGGTCGTGTCGGTAGAGGCAGCGCGGAGTCGCACTGCGTGTTGTTGTACAAGTCACCGCTGGGCCAGCTCGCCAAGCAACGCCTGTCGGTGCTGCGAGATACCAACGACGGCTTCGTCGTCGCACAGCGAGACCTGGAATTGCGCGGGCCGGGCGAGCTTCTCGGGACACGCCAGACCGGCCTGCCGGACTACCGCATCGCCGACCTGTCCCGGGATGCTGATTTGATGCCGCGGGTACAGTCGGTCGCCAATGAGATCATGGATCAGGGCGACCTGCGCTCGGCCATCGTGCGCCGCTGGCTCGGTCAGGCGGAGCGCTACGCCAAGGTCTGAAGCTCGCGCGCGGACCCGCGAGTTTGGTAACGTCCGCCGCATGGCCCGAAACAGCATCTGGCAGGATCTCCGCCTGCAGCTTATTAACTACGGCAAGCTGATCCGTATCGAGAAGCCGATCGGCATCTGGCTGCTGCTGTGGCCGACGCTGTGGGCGCTGTGGGTGGCCGGTGAAGGGCGGCCGGACAGCAGTTTGTTCATTATCTTCACCGTCGGTGTTTTCATCATGCGTTCCGCCGGTTGCGTGCTGAACGACTACGCCGACCGCAATATCGACCCCTACGTTGAACGCACACGCGATCGGCCGATCGCCTCCGGCGCGGTGTCGCCCGGTGAGGCGCTGACGCTGTTCGTCGCGCTCGGCCTGATCGCGATCGGGCTTGCTTCCATGCTCAACAAGCAGGCGCAGCTGCTGGCGGTCGGCGGCGCGGCCCTGACCATCGTGTATCCGTTCATCAAGCGCTTCGTCTCGATCCCGCAGTTCGTGCTCGGCGCCGCCTTCGGCTGGGCGGTACCGATGGCCTTTGCCGCGCAAACCGGCGGCACGCCGCAAGTGGCCTGGCTGATGTTTGGCGCGACCCTGGTCTGGGCGGTGATCTACGACACCTTCTACGCGATGGTTGATCGCAACGACGACGTGAAGCTCGGTGTGAAATCGACAGCGATCCTGTTCGGCGATGCGGACCTGTTCATTCTCGGTGGCCTGCAACTGGTCATGCTCACGGCGCTCGCGCTGGTGGGCAGCCAGGCCGAACTGGGCGGCTGGTACTACGCGTCGATCGCCGTTGCCGCGATCCTGATGGGGTATCACCAGTGGCTCGCCCGGCACCGCGACCGTGACGGCTGCTTCCGGGCTTTCCTGCACAACCACTACATCGGCCTCGCCGTGTTCGTCGGACTCGTTCTCGACTACACCCTCACCTGACTGGCCCTCGCGATCACCAGGACACTGACGGCCTGTGCGCCGGCGGCGCGCAGTGCGTGCGTGAGATGCCCGGCACTCTGGCCGGACGTCAGCACATCGTCGACGATCAGTACATGGCGCGCGTCGACAGACCGGGCACAGGCGAACGCGCCGGCAAGGTTTCGCCGGCGCTCGCGAACCGACAACGAAGACTGTGGTCGTGTATGACGGGTCTTGCTAACGCCGGTGAGCATCGGCACGCCCAGCTCGCGAGCCAGAGGCGCCGCGAGAAGGGCGGCCTGGTTAAAGCCTCGCTCGACCCGGCGACGCCAGTGCATCGGCATGGCAACCACGGCGTCGATGCCGGTCGGCAAGTGCGGGATTCCCAGCAACATCAACGCAGACAACGACGGCAACCGGCTCTCCACATAGCGAAACTTGAATGCCCGAATCGCGGCGTCCACGGGGTAGGCGTACCGCATGGGCGCGACAACGCGGGCGAACGGCGGCGGTCTGGAC
>JBCDJX010000070.1:0-19355 GCA_038747355.1 Pseudomonadota bacterium
ACTGGCGCGAATCAGCCTGAAGGGAAGGTTGAAAGAGCTTGGTGAACCCGGCCTGGTCTCCCGCTTCGATGCCTCGCCGGACACGCAGTTCCTGCTGGTTTCGCAAATCCGCCGCCCGTTTTCCTACGCCGTGCCGTTTAGTCGATTCCCGTTGCTGTCGGAAGTTTGGGAAGCGGACGGCAGCCTGGTCACGCAGATCGCCGACCTGCCGCTCGCCGAGGACATTCCGAAGGGCTTCGATTCCGTGCGCACCGGCCGCCGAAGCATCCAGTGGCGCGCCGACGTGGCCGCGACGCTGGTGTGGGCCGAGGCACAGGACGGTGGCGATATGAGCGTCGACGTCGAGTTTCATGATCGAGTCTATAGCCTGGCGGCGCCGTTTGATGCGGAGCCTTCGGAACTGATAGCCACCGAACGACGTTACTCCGGCATCCAGTGGGGCAACGCGGCGCTGGCCATGCTGGTCGAGTGGCGATTTGCCGACCGCATGTTGCGCGTCTGGGCGTTCGAGCCAGGCAAGCCGGATGCGGAGCCGGTGCTGTTCGACGAACGCTCCTACAACGACGCCTACAGGGACCCTGGCCAGCCGATCACGGCGATGAACGAATTTGGCCGATCGGTGATCCACACCATCGACGGTGATTCGATATTGCTGGCGGGACAGGGCGCCTCGCCAGAAGGCAACATCCCGTTCCTCGACCGTTTCGACATTTCCAGCGGAGAAAAGGAGCGCCTGTGGCAGTCCGAAGCGCCGTACTATGAGCGCGTCAGCAGCGTGCTGGATGACAAGGGTGAGCGTCTGCTGACCCTGCGCGAGGCGCGCGACGAACAGCCGAACTTCTTCATTCGAGAATTGGCCGGGGACACGCTCACGCAGGTTAGCGAGTTTGCACACCCGCATCCGCAGTTGACCGGCATCTCGAAGGAGCTGATCAAATACCAGCGCGACGACGGCGTCGACCTGAGCGGAACGCTATACCTGCCGCCGGGCTATGAGAAGGGCGACGGTACGGTCCCCGTGCTGATGTGGGCTTACCCACTGGAGTACCGTGACCAGTCGGTCGCCGGCCAGGTGCGCGATTCGCAATACGAGTTCAACCGGATCAGCTTCTGGGGGCCGCTTGCGTACCTGTCGCTGGGCTACGCGGTGTTTGACGATCCCAAGATGCCGATCGTTGGCGTCGGCGAGGAGCAGCCCAACGATAATTTCCGTCAGCAGCTGGTGAGCAGTGCGGAGGCTGCAGTCGATACACTTGTTGCGCGCGGTATTGCCGACCCCGAGCGCATCGCCATCGGCGGTCATTCCTACGGTGCCTTTATGGTCGCTAACCTGCTGGCACACTCTGACTTGTTTGCCGCAGGCATCGCCCGTTCAGGCGCCTACAATCGCTCGCTGACGCCTTTCGGCTTCCAGGGTGAAGAGCGTGATTTCTGGGAGGCGCAGGACGTCTACGAGACGGTGTCGCCGTTTTTCCATGCCGAAAAGATCGACGAGCCGATCCTGATGATCCACGGCATGGAAGATAACAACTCCGGTACCTACCCAATGCAAAGCGAACGCATGTTCGATGCGCTGAAAGGACTGGGCTCAGAGGCCCGCCTCGTCATGCTGCCGTATGAAAGCCACGGCTACCGGGCGCGTGAGTCACTGATGCACATGCTGTGGGAACAGCAGGAGTGGCTCGCACGCTACCTCGGTAACGACTAGCACATCGCACGGACTTTGAAGCGTCGATGCGCTCGACGGGATACGCAGTCGTAGCGAACAAACCCCCGAAAAAGGCAGGTACCCGATGACCAACGAAACAACGGCGGCGCCGGACAGCGCGGCAAAGCCATCTTTCAAGATGCCGCACACGCTGGCGCTCATGTTCATGCTCATGATTGCGGCGCTGGTGATGACCTGGGTGTTGCCAGCCGGCAATTTTCAGACAGAGATCAACGATGCCGGCCGCGAGGTGGTCATAGCGGGCACCTACGCGGTCATCGACGATCATCCAAAGATGTCACCGCTTGCATTGTTTACGTCAATTCCGCGCGCTCTGGCGGAAGCACAGGGGATTATCTTTTTCGTCCTGCTGATTGGTGGCGCGCTGGCGGTTATCCGCGACACGGGCGCGATCGATGCGCTGCTGGGACGCGCCATCGTGAATTTCGGCTCGGCGCCGGGACTCCTGGTTCTGGCCGGCGTCTTCATGTTCTCATTCGGTTCCGCGACGATCGGTATGGCCATTGAGTACATACCGCTGGCGGGTGTCCTGATTGCGCTGTGTGTTGCCATGCGGCTCGACGTCGTCGCCGCCATCGGGATTCTCGTCGTTGGATACGGTATTGGCTACGGCGCGGCCCTGACCAACCCGTTCACGCTGGTGATCGCGCAAAACGTTGCCGAACTGCAGCCGATCTCGGGTTGGCAGTACCGGCTCGCCTGGTACCTGCCGTTTGTCCTGATCGGTGTCCATCACGTCTGGAGTTACGCCAAGCGGGTCCAGACGGACCCGTCGCAGAGCCTCGTGGCGGACATCCCGGAGGCCCAGCCACCCGAGCACGTTGAACCGCCACCCATGACCGGAACGCGACTCACCGTCTTGCTGTTAACGCTCGGTGCCCTGTTCGTGCTCGTCTGGGGCATTACCCAGCGCGGCTGGTACCTGATTGAGCTAAGCGCGTTGTTTGTTGCACTGACGATCGTTGTTGGTGCCGTCGCCCGGTTGCACGTTGACCGTGTCGCCGTGGTGTTCAGCAAAGGCGCATCCGAACTTGCTGCAACCGCGCTGTTGATCGGTTTCGCACGTGCGATTTCGTTGCTGCTGGAAGACGGCATGGTGCTGCACACGATCGTCAATTTCATGGCCAGTCCGCTCGAAGGGCTGCCGGCCGAACTGTCAGCGGTGGGCATGCTGTTTATCCAGAGCATCATGAACATCTTCGTGGCGTCCGGCAGTGGCCAGGCGTACCTGACGATGCCGCTCATGGCGCCGATCGGCGACCTGGTAGGCATTGAGCGACAGGTGTCCGTGCTGGCCTATCTCTACGGCGACGGTTTCATGAACATGATTGTGCCGACCAATGCCGTGTTGATGGGCATCATCGGGCTGGCCGGCATCCCTTACTCTCGCTGGTTTCGTTTCATATTGCCGCTGATCTTCAAGCTGCTGGCGGCTGCGTCACTGGCACTGGTGATCGCTGTCCAGATCGGTTACTCGTAACTGCCCTGATGGCGGAGCAGAGCCGGCGATGAGGCTCTGCCGTGCGAGAGACTCCGCCGTTCGGTTGTTCGAGTTTGTTTTGGGAAGATTCACTGTCCTCGACGGTTTAAACGTCAACAGCCCTCCCTGAATGCCACAGGCATTCGTTGGTGTACCGCGGTCTGTCGATAGTGCGATCGACAGATTCAGCCTGATCGCCATTTTTCCCACCGCTGTCGCTTGTCAGCCCAAACGTATTTATATATGATCAATTGTTGAAATATAGAACTTTCTGAAAGGTGGCGTGCACATGGCGTCGAGCTCGGGCAATACCGGGGCAAAGCACCCTCGATCGAGCCAGGCACTGATTGAAAGGGCGGCCGGCATGATGCGAGCCGGCGGTGATCCTGCTCGGCTGCTGATTCTAGAGCTGCTCTTGCGCGGAGAGCGTCAGGTCTCCGAGATCGCGGAATTGACGCAGGCAGAAATGTCCACCACCTCACAACGATTAAAGGTTCTGCTGAACGAGAACCTGGTTGCGCGGCGACGTGATGGCCGGGACATGTACTACCGGCTGGCGGATTCCCACGTGGAAGCGCTCATCCGGAATGTTCTGGAGCACGCCGACCCCGACGCCGACAGTCATCAGTAATTACGGAGACAAAAACCATGACGCACAAAATTCACGAAAATCACGACCACCAGCATGGCCCTGGCTGCGGTCACGTGGCGGTTCAGCACGGAGACCACGTCGGCTACCTTCACGACGGTCACCTCCACTGCGCCCACGAGGATCACTACGACGAACATGCGATCGAGGTCAGCAGTGCTAACCCCGACGGTTGCATCGCTCACGTGTGTTCGGGTCACGACAAGGAACACGTCCACGGGCCGGGCTGCGGACATCCGGCGGTCCCGCACGGCGACCACGTCGATTACCTGGTGGACGGACACCTGCACCACCCGCACGGCGATCATTGCGACAATCACGGCAAGGTAAGCCTCGCGGAATAGACAAAACAGCGCCTGGCAACGATGTGGCCGGCATTGCCGGCCCGCACGATATGTCTATTTCGACGGCGCTTCGTGCGGACCACCTGGCGGCAGGCGTGACCTAAGCGCAGGCGCCTTTCTTTGACGAGCTCAATCGTCCGCGACGGCGCAGCAACGCGCCAGGCGCGATCGCATTTCGTCCGCGCCGAGCGCGTTCATGAGTTCAATGTTGCGTGTCGGAATCTGATCGGCGTGCTCTGTAGAGCGCAGCACGCGATCGAGGCTCGATTCCCTGAGCAGATGCAGAATGGGGTAGGGCGACCGGTTCGTGAAGTTCTCGGCATCCCCGGGGTCGGTATCGGCAAACCGGTAGTCCGGATGAAAGTGGGCCAGCTGCAGCACGCCGGTCAGCTGCATGTGCTGCAAAAGGCCGTCGGCGAGATCGAGAAACTGGTTAAAGTCATTAAAATCCGGCAGTGCATGCGGTAGGACGAGCAGCGTCGTCTCAATCGCATCATCGGCGAGCAGCCGCTGGATTTCAGTCTCGAGGTCGACCAGAACGTGCTCGGTCTGCGTCGCCTGCGATTCCGCGATATGCACACGGCCGCCGATCAACTCACGCCTGGCGAACGGGCAGAGATTGAGCTCTACAACGACGTCCTCCACCCACGTCTGAACGCTGGCGGCGACCCGGCTTTGCCGGGCATTCACGGTAATAACCGATTGGTGGTCATGCGACCGACTTGCTTACCCACGGTGGCTGGCGCTGGATTTGCTGCTGGTACTTGCAGACAGCACGTCCATGGACTCACGCAGCGTCGCTTCGTCGATATCGCGGGTGATGAACACGATCCGGGATCGATGATCCTCACTGGGCCAATGCTCAAGCAACACCGGCGGATGCAGTACGTGCTGGACGCCGTGAATCAGTGTGGGCCCCTTGAGTTCGGCGACGTTGATGATTCCCTTGATGCGCAGGAAATCCTCGCCCCTGAGTAACAGCAGCGATTCCAGCCACAGCTCCAGTGCGTGTGCGCCGATCGGTTCGTCAAGGCTGATACAGATCGCGCGGATGTGTTCGTCGTGGCGATTAACGTCACCGTGGTCGTGGTCGTGGTCGTGGTCGTGGTCGTGGCTGTGCGGCCCGTGATGTTGCTCGTGTGTATCGTCGAAAAGCTCGGCTTTCAGCCAGTCTTGCACATCCACAGTTTTGGAACCCGGATCGTACAGCCCGGTATTCAAGAGTTGTGTCGGGTCGACCTCGCCCGACCTGGCGACCATCTGTGGGGCGGTGGGATTCAAAACACTCAGCCTGTCGCGGAGGGAACGCAACACATCACGATCCGCCAGGTCGGTTTTCGTCAGCAACAAGCGATCGGCGACAGCGGCCTGTTTCACCGACTCAAACTGGCGATCCAGCGTGTCCAGACCGTTGACGGCGTCGACCGCCGTTATGACGCCTTGTACGCGATATCGCGGTGAAACCGACGGGTCGTTGATCAAGGTATGCAGTATCGGCGCGGGATCTGCCAGCCCGGTGGTCTCAATGATGACTCGGTCGAACCAGCATTCACCGCCGCGAGCAAAACGGCCAGGCGCTTCGCGCAACGTTTTCGCCAGGTCGCCCCGAATTGTGCAGCACAAACAGCCGCTGGACATTTCCACGACCACGTCGTCCTGGCTTTGGGTGACAAGGTGGTGATCGAGGCCGATCTCACCAAACTCGTTAATGATGACCAGCGTCCGGTTGAGCGCCGGCTGCTGCATCAGGTGATTGAGAATGGTGGTTTTGCCGCTACCCAGGAAACCGGTCAGAACGGAGACCGGTATCCGGGGCGATGAGTTGCGCCGCATGCTGGGGTTTCGTCTGCTTGCGACGTCAGACAGCGCCCTTGGCTGTTTCTTCATGAGCGCGCTCGAACCAGCTGATTACGGACCGCCAGTGTGCATCGCCGTAGGTTTTCCGAAATCGGGCGGTTTCCTCGGCCGACTCGTCCCGCCAGGTCGCGAGTCGCTTTGCGATGTACTCCGTCGTTAACGGAATGCCGCACTCAACGGTGATGCAGTGATGCCAGTGCTCGTACGTTTCCGGAATGCTGTCGTAGGTCATGCGACCGGGCCTCGTGTTGGGGTGTCGGGAATGATATCACCTGGAAAACCGCTTGCCGGCAGGATGAGCTGTAGCGTAACGCCGAATCTGGTGCTGTGCCACCGCGATCTTTTTGCAAGCCAAAGGTGAAATTTCCCCGCCAACACGGGAAAATCGTCCACTCGCTACCGATATCGAAAGTCGGTAGCTATCCCTGGACCATCGATACGCTGTACTTCGGGAGCTGCCATGAGCAACAAGATTCTCTACACCTACACTGACGAAGCCCCGATGCTCGCGACATATTCGCTGTATCCGATCATTCAGCGGTTTGCGGGCGAGGCCGGAATCGATGTCGAACAGGTGGATATCTCACTGGCTGCGCGGATTCTGGCCGCCTTTCCCGAACGTCTGCCGGACGAAGCGCACTTCCCGGACAGGCTGGCAGAGCTGGGTGAGCTGACCCAGTCACCCGACACCAACATCATCAAGTTGCCCAACATCAGCGCGTCAGTGCCGCAGCTGACCGCGGCCATTGCGGAGCTGCGCAATAACGGCTTTGATTTGCCCGATTATTCGGAGGACCCGCAGACCGACGAAGAGCGTGACGCCGCTGCGCGCTATGCCAAGGTTCTCGGCAGCGCCGTCAACCCCGTGCTGCGTGAAGGAAACTCCGATCGTCGCGCACCGGGCGCGGTAAAGAACTACGCGAAGAAGAATCCGCATGCCATGGGTGAGTGGAAACACTGGTCGAGGACCCACGTTTCGCACATGCACGACGGCGACTTCTATCACGGCGAGAAATCCATGTCGGTGGATCGGCCGCGTCGGGTAAAGATGGAGCTGATCGGCGCCAATGGCGAAACGGTCGTGCTCAAGCCGGAGATTCCGCTGCAGCAGGGCGAGGTCATCGACAGCATGTTCATGAGTAAAAGCGCACTGTGCGAGTTTTACGAAAGTGAGCTGGAAGATTGTCGCGAGGCGGGCATCCTGTTCTCGCTGCACGTGAAAGCGACAATGATGAAGGTGTCGCATCCGATCGTGTTCGGCCACTGCGTGAAGATCTTCTACAAAGATGCCTTTAAAAAGCACGGCAAGCTGTTTGACGAACTGGGCGTCAACGTCAATAACGGCATGGTCAATCTTTACGAGAAGATCGAGACGCTGCCGTCATCCCTGCGGGAGGAGATCATCGAAGATCTGCATGCCTGCCATGAGCACCGGCCGCCGCTGGCGATGGTCGATTCGGCAAAGGGAATTACCAATTTCCATTCGCCAAGCGACGTCATCGTTGATGCGTCGATGCCGGCGATGATTCGTTCCGGCGGCAAGATGTGGGGCGCCGACGGTCGCCAGCACGACTGCAAGGCCGTCATGCCCGAGTCAACGTTCGCGCGCATCTACCAGGAGATGATCAACTTCTGTAAGTGGCATGGCGCATTCGACCCCGCGACGATGGGCACGATTCCCAACGTCGGGCTGATGGCGAAAAAGGCCGAGGAGTACGGTTCTCACGACAAGACCTTCGAAGTGTCGCAAGGCGGGGTCGCGAATATCACGGACCTGGACACCGGCGAAGTGCTGCTGACTCAGGACGTTGAAGAGGGCGACATCTGGCGTATGTGTCAGGTCAAGGACGAGTCCATCAGTGACTGGGTAAAGCTGGCCGTCTCCCGTTCTCGCGACTCGGATACGCCGGTCGTCTTCTGGCTCGATCCGTATCGACCGCACGAGGCGGAGTTGATCAAGAAGGTGAAGAAGCACCTGATCGATCACGACACGGACGGTCTCGATATCCAGATCATGTCGCAGGTACGAGCAATGCGGTATTCGCTGGAGCGCGTCATCCGGGGTATCGACACGATTGCCGCCACCGGCAACATCCTGCGTGATTACCTGACCGACTTGTTCCCGATCATGGAGCTCGGTACCAGTGCCAAGATGTTGTCGATCGTGCCACTGATGGCCGGCGGCAGCCTGTTCGAAACAGGTGCGGGAGGCTCGGCGCCGAAACACGTCAAACAATTGATGGAAGAGAATCACTTGCGCTGGGATTCGCTGGGAGAGCTGCTGGCGCTGGCCGTGTCTTTTGAAGATATCGCGAGAAAAACCGGCAACGCCAAGGCGGGTTTGCTCGCCACGACACTGGACGCTGCAACTGAGAAGCTTCTCGACGAGGGCAAATCGCCGTCACGACGCACGGGCGAGCTGGACAATCGTGGCAGTCATTTTTACCTGGCCATGTACTGGGCAGAGGCGCTGGCAGCGCAGGACGACGATCCGGAGCTCAAGTCTGCTTTCGCCGAACTGGCCAGCGCCCTCGCGTCCAATGAGGGACAGATCGTCGAGGAACTGCGGGCGGTGCAGGGTGACGCCGCGGATCTTGGCGGTTACTACTTTGTGGATCGTGACAAGGCCGGTTCAGTGATGCGTCCGAGCCCGCTGTTTAACGACGTGTTGTCCTAGCGACGCGAGGTTTCAGGCCCGTGGACAAGCGCCAGGAAAACCCGGTCTGCATATCGGCCGTGCTGTGTCTGAGCGCGCTGCTCGCGGCTTGCCAGCCGGCGGCGCCCAACGCAACGGCGGATGCGAAGAGTCGATACACCGGCGTCGATGATGCAGCCGAGACTGTCGAGGATGCACCGCGTCGATACCCGGCTGCACTGGCGGGGCAGGCGATGCTGCCGTTTGATTCTCGCCTGCAGATGCCGGCCGACTTGCCGTCGTCGATGCGCCTGTCCGGAAAATTTACGCATCCCGAGCTCGAGGTGTTAACCGCCGCGGGCGAGTTTGCCACCGCATCTTTCGGCTCGCACCCCGCGGCGCCAAGACTTACGGCTGTCCGCCTACCGATAGAGGGACAAGCGCTGCAGGGATTTTCGGGTATGGCGGCGCTGGACGACGGTACGTTTATCGTCACGCTCGATAACGGTTTCGGTACCCGATCCAATTCGAGGGACACGCTGCTGGCTTTTGCCAGGCTGTCATTCAACTGGCAGACCGGTGCCGTAAACGTCCTTTCTCAATCGCCGCTTCACGATCCTGACGGTGTACTACCGTTCGAGATCGTTAACCGCGATACGCAACCGCGATACCTGACCGGCGGCGATCTGGACCCGGAGTCCATTCAGCTTGTCGGGTCTGATGTGTTTATCGGTGAGGAATTTGGTCCGTTCCTGCTGCGTGCGGACCTCGACGGCCGGATAACCGGATTCTATGAAGCGCGGCTCGGCGATACCCTGATTCGCAGTAAGAGCGACAACCCGCTGGCAGACGCGGGCGTTGCCCGCAACTTGCACGGCGGCAGTCGCGGTTTCGAAGGCATGGCCTTGTCGAGCGACAGGCGCACGCTGTACCTGATGCTTGAAGGCCCGCTGGCGGACCCGACAACGTTGACGCCGGAGCGCCTTGACGGACAGGCGGTCCTGAGAATCCTGTTGTTTGACACGCTCGAGCAGCGGTTCAGTGCAGACAGCTACCGATATCGATTGGAAGAGCCCGGCAACAGCATCGGCGACTTCAACTTTATCAGTGAACACGAGGCGCTCGTGATCGAGCGCGATTCGGGGGAGGGCGATGCGAGCCTGGCCTGCGGAGATACCGTGAGCAGCGACTGTTTCCACGAGCCGGCACGGTTCAAGCGCGTGTACAAAGTCAGCTTCGCTGGCCTGAAATCCGGCGACCCGGTTCGAAAACTCGCTTATATCGACCTGCTGGACATCCGCGATGGCGACACTCGATTCACGTTTCCGTTCGTGACGATAGAGAACGTCGTCCCCGTTGACGACGACCATCTCATCGTCGCCAACGACAATAATTTCGGTTTTTCGGTGGGTAGAACGCTTGGGCAGAATGACGACAACGAGTTTGTCCTGATTGAAGCCGTCGAGTTTCTTCGAGTCACGCACTGAAGCCGCTGTGCAGGAGCCATCGTCAAAAACAGGTCAGCTCGTCTGTCGATCGTTGAGCGCTGCGTGTAGGCTTGATCCATGATGAATCGCGGTGTGTTTCTGGTATTCGTCCTTGCGCTGCAGGCCTGCGGCGGGGGCTCGGCACCGACGACCGAGTCGGCTCCTCTGTCGGCGACGCTACCTGCTTCACCGGTCGTTGAGCCGAGCAACCAATTTACCGTCGACGCGGATTATCTCTACAAAGACGGTCAGCGTTTTGACCTCACGGGCGTGGTTTACGTTCCCGGCGAGCCCGGTTACCTGCCGTGGGAGATCGAAGGGATGGCAGCACTACCGCCGGCGGTTCGCTCACGCATCGAGTCGGACATATCCGGTATCCGGGTCATGGGTGCGAACACGGTACGACTCTGGGGCGCGCCGGCGTACACCTACGAGGTAATCCGCTCGCTCGGCGATCTGAATATCCTGCAAACGATCTGGCTGGATGGAAACGTCAGCGACTTCCACGATGCGGGCTACAAGTCTGCGTCACGGGACTACATCCGTACCGTTGTTGATCGCGTGTACGCCGCTTATCCGCAAAACAATCCGCCGCTGGTCGCGTTTCTGGTCGGCAATGAACTCAGCGAGGCGGGCATTCTGTCGACCAACGCCGCCCATCCGGGCATCACGTCGTTCACCGGAAACTACTTTTCGGCCGACAACGTCAATGCGAGCGAGGCCTTCATCGCTGAGATGGCGGACTTTTTGCGCCGTTATGAATGGGAAAATTACGGTCGGACATCCCTGATTTCCTACGCGAACGAGATTCGCACCATCGAACTTATCGACACACCGTTTCTCGATTTTCGCGCCCAGAACGCGTATTCCTACGCGGTTCCGTTTTACCGTCCACAGACGCAGAGCGGCTCGTCCAGCGGGACACTTTTCCAGGGCTGGGTGGAAGAGCTGAAGTATCGGCATCCGGGGGTGCCGCTTGTGATCACCGAGACGGGGCTCAGCGTGTCACCCAATGCCGCGCACCGGGGCCCGCCCAATTACGGCTACGGCGGCAATTCGGAAGTCGAGCAGGCGGCGGGCATCCTGCAAAACCTCGATGATATCGACGGGGCAGCGGTGCCAATTGCGGGCGTCACGGTGCACGAATACCTCGACGCATGGTGGAAGTTTGGGCTCGAGGATTCACGCTCGCAGGATCCGGACGATATCGAGGAGTGGTTTGGCCTGGTTCGGCTTATCCCCGCCGACGACGGCTACCGAACCGCGGCACGACCGGCCTACAACGAGCTGCGCGCGCGGTGGAGCGCACAAGACCCGTAACGGTGTCATCGGCAGCGCGGTGGGCGTGTGCTGACCGTTGTGAAGTGCCCGGTGCGAGGTCACACCCAACAAAAAGGGCCCGCAAGGGCCCTTTTCGCTGCTGTGTGCGAACGATAGCGCTTACGCCGTGCGGCGCATCAGCTGTCGCTGCATTCGCCGTCGTCGCCGACCTGGCATAACACCAGGTCGTCAAAGTAAACGCCCTGGCTGGCATTGCTGGCGGAGTGGTCCACGAAAATCGTGAATGCGCGAACCAGAACAGTCCCTGCCGGTGCCGTAGCAACGCCTGTATCGAGCGCGACCCACTCATTAACCGCGCTGGTGCTGTTCACTTCATCGGACAGTTTTGCTTTGCTGACGCTGCCTTCGGTTTCCACGGCGCCGAGGTCTTTGCCGGCGGCGTCGAAAAACGTGATCTGAATCAGGCCGAAGGCGGGACTGCCGGTCAGCTTGGTGGGTGTCAGGGCCTGGCCCGTCAGGCGCCACGCTGAGCCGGGCTCGGCTGCAAACTCCTGAAAACCACCTGAGTCGTTACCGATCGTGTAAGGCGGTGTTGCCATTCGCCGGCTGTACCCGCCGTTAAACAGCGACCAGTCACCGCTGTGAGCGTGATTTTTCGAGTACATGCTGATCTGGAACAGGCGCCAGCCGCCGTTGTCACCGGCAGACTGCGACTCAAAGCCGGGATCCACGAGTGTATTGTGATCATCTGCCACGCTTGCGTGAGCGATCAGACACAACAGCGCGCCCGCTGCCGACTTGCGAAACCGTGACATCCCCATGATCCGTCCCCTGTGTGGTTAGCTCCGACTAAAATCCTACCTGAAAATCTGTGCAGCCGCCTTGCGTGGTTTGCGGATGGACGGGCGATTTAGCTGGCCTGCCTGACGGACAGTTTCGTTGCGCGCTGTCGATCGGCGCGTATCACTGTCACCCAGTACCCGTTCCACGCCACCGAATCGCCAACAACCGGGATACGCTCGAGCTTTTCACTGATCAGGCCGCCGACGGTCGTAACCTCATCCTCCGGTTGCCAGGCAATGTCCAGGGCCGCGGACAGTTTTCGCAGGTCAACCGTCGCGTCAACGTACAAGGTGCCATCCTTGCGCTCAACGATGTCCTTGGAAGGCCGGTCACTCTCGTCATAGATGTCGCCGACGATTTCCTCGAGCACATCCTCCAGCGTCACAATGCCCTTGATCGTGCCGTACTCATCGACAACGATCGCGAGATGGCGATGGCTTTCCTGGAAGGTCCGCAGCAAGCGCGGCAGGGTCAGAGTCTCGGGGACGGTCAAAACATCTTTGCGGAGCGACGCCCAGGGAATGCCCTCGGACGCATTGCCGAGCTGCCCGTACAGCAGTTCCTTTGCCAGTATGACGCCGGTGACGTCGTCAATCTCGCCACTCGGAGAGTAGGGGAAACGGCTGTGGCCGGTCTCTCGCACAACGGCAAGAGCTTCGTCCCGGCTCATGGTTTCGGACAGGAAACGCACATCCTCGCGGGGCAGCATCACGTCGCTGGCCCTGAGCTCACCGAGGTGGGTTGCACCCACGATCATGCCCGCAGTGCGCTTGCCAACCACGCCTTCGTTGCGACCGAGAGACGCGAGCAGGCGAATCTCCTCCGGTGATGTCACGGGTGTTTCATGGGATGCCCTCAACAAACGAGAGATTCGCTCGCTGACAACCACCAGCGGGTGCAGCAGGATGGTCAGCCAACGAATACCGTGCGCTACCGGCGTGGCCAATGCCGGCGCATAGGACACGCCCAGGGTCTTCGGGATGATCTCTGTCAGTAACAACACGGCAATCGTAAATACGATGGTGAAAATCCACAGCGTGCCGGCATCGAAGACGTTGGTGTAGCTGGCACCGGCTACGGACGCGCCAACGGTGTGGGCTGCGGTGTTCAGGATAAGGATGGCCGCGATCGGTACGTCGATCTTCTCTTTGAATCGCGTCAGGAGCTCGCCCGAGCGTCGGCCGTCGCGGACCAGTTTTTCGACCTGCGGTCGTGTGACCGACAGCAACACAGACTCAAAGATGGAGCACAGGAAAGATACAACGAGCACGACGCCAACGGCGGTCAGAAACAGAAGCATGTTGCCTCCGGCAGTGAATTTCGCGTCAGTTTACTGTTTCCGGGCCCCGGTTCGCGAGATTCGCCGCGGTCGGGGCCTGACGATTCCACAGACAGGATCTAGACTCAGTCTTTATCTTTTGGCTGCTTGTCGTTAAAGTACGCGCCGTATCTCAAATCCCCCCTGACACCCCTAATTTCAAGGATTTACCGTTATGACCCCGACTACCGTACCTCAGGTCGTCTTCAAGACCCGTGTCCGCGACGAAAGCGTTGGCGGCGACAACCCGTTCCGCTGGCAGGACGTCACGACGGACGACATTTTCAAGGGCAAGAAAGTTGTTGTTTTTGCTCTGCCGGGTGCCTTCACCCCGACCTGTTCGTCGACACACGCACCGCGCTTCGATGAGCTCTACAGCCAGTTCCAGGACCTCGGCGTCGACGAAATCTACTGCCTGTCCGTTAATGACGCGTTCGTCATGTTCCAGTGGGGCAAGCACCTGGGCCTCGACAACGTGAAAATGCTGCCGGACGGCAGCGGCGAGTTCACCCGCAAGATGGGCATGTTGGTCGCCAAGGACAACCTGGGCTTCGGCATGCGCTCCTGGCGCTACTCGATGCTGGTCAACGACGGCAGCATTGAGCACCTGTTTGTCGAGCCGGAGTTCGACGATAACTGCCCTACCGACCCGTTCGAACTGTCCGACGCCGACACGATGCTGGCCGCCCTGAAGGGTGAGTCTGCACCGGCCGACAAGCCGGCTCGTAACGCGTTCGTCGGCTAAACAGGCAGCACTACCCGTCCGAGACGGGTGTGCGCCGCAGCTTGCGTGCTTCAGGACCGCCGGTGGCAACACCGGCGGTCTTTTCGTATGGCACCCATGCGCCTCGCACCGTCGTGTGCGTAAAAGATTCGGAATTCCTCTCTGAAATAGAGACTTGTTGCTGCGTTCGACAGGCTTTCTCGCGCGCTCGGTACCTTTCTGGAGAAACCAGTTGCAAACAAGAATCGTTATCATTTAGCATCCAGACACTGTCTAAACATGGTTAAAAAATGCCCATCCTGACCAGAAAGTGTTCAGCGGCGCTCGCCGCTACTACGGTGCTTTTGGCCTCGACTTCCGTAACGCTCGCCTGCGAAAAAGCGGCAGAAGATGCCTCGCGTATCGCCGTTGCCGGCGGCTCGTTGACCGAAATCCTGTATTTCCTGAACGAAGAGCAGCGCATCGTCGCGGTTGACCGAACGTCGAATTTTCCGGAACAGGCGAAGCAGTTCCCGAGCGTTGGCTACGTGAGAAACCTGTCCGCTGAAGGTGTGCTGTCACTGTCGCCAACCCTGGTCATGGGTGAGGACGACATGGGACCACCCGCCGTGCTGTCGCAACTGGAAGCGACCGGTATCCCGACCGTGATGATCCCGGAAGAGCACACGGCCGAGGGTATCGTGAGCAAGATTCGCTGCGTTGCCGTGGTGCTGGGTGTCGGCGAGGCTGCCGATTCGGCAATCGATACCGAATTGACCGATACGCTGAAACGCCTTAAAAGCATCGCCGACCGGACACAGTCCGGCGCTCGAAAACCTCGAGGTGCCGTGCTGCTTGGATTGCGTGATGGCGTACCTCTCGGTGCGGGCAGCGACACATCCGGAGACGGGCTGTTGGCAATGGCGGGCGCAGAGAACGTGTTGTCCGGGTTCAGCGGCTGGAAGCCGATGTCGTTGGAGGCGATGATCGCCGCCGACCCGGAATTCATCGTGGTGCCGACGCGCGGCGTGAACGACGCTGGCGGTCACAGCGCTTTGCTCGACCAACCCGGAATCAAGCTGACCACGGCGGCCCGCGAGGGACGCTTGATCGACATCGACGGAATGACGATGCTCGGCTTCGGCCCAAGAACGTTAACGGCCGCGGTTGAGCTGGCGGCACAACTCGAAAGTGAACTTGGACCGACAGACGCTGAGTGATGAGTCTGCCGGCGGGTGACATCGTTGCTGCGGTCGATCCCCAGCTGCAGCGCCGTCGACTCGTCATGCTCGGCCTGTGCTCAGTTCTGCTACTGACGACCTTGTTCGCCCTCGTGACGGGCGCCATCGACATCACGCTGGCCGACTTCTTTACGACAGACGCGTCGCGCGTCGTGCAAAAGACCGTACTCATCGATATCCGCAGCCCGAGAATCCTGCTGGCGGGTTGTGTCGGTGCGTCATTGGCGATAGCGGGCGGTGCGCTACAGGGTCTGTTTCGTAATCCGCTCGCCGATCCGAGCCTGATTGGCGTGTCCAGTGGTGCGGCCGTGGGCGCGCTTAGCATGATCGTGTTCGGTGCCGGGCTCACGGTTGCATCCTCGTTGCTGGTATTCCTGGTTCCCCTGTCGGCGGTACTGGGCGCTGGCCTGGTCACGCTGTTTCTGTATTCCTTCGCACGCTACTTCAGCAACTTCAGCGTTATGACCATGCTGCTGGTCGGTATCGCCATCAATGCGCTGGGCACTGTTGCGGTTGGCACATTCAATTTCCTGAGTGACGACACGCAGCTACGCACGCTCGTCTTTTGGCTGATGGGCAGTTACGGCCGAGCGACCTGGGCGAGCGTTCTCCCGGCCGCGTTCATCGCGTTGGCGGCATCGGTCATGCTGTTGAAAAATGCGCGCGGACTCGATGTGCTGCAGCTCGGAGAATCGGAGGCACGTGCATTGGGCATCGACGTCGATAGACTGAAGCGCCGTATCATCCTGACGTCGGCGGCCGCGGTCGGTGCCGGTGTCGCGGTCGCCGGTATCATCGCTTTCGTGGGGCTGGTCGTACCGCACCTGGTCCGCCTGATGGGCGGTGCGCCGAATCGCTTTGTGTTACCGGCGGCCGGGCTGTTGGGCGCCGCCTTGTCGATCGCTGCCGACGTGATTGCGCGGACCATCGTGGTACCGGCGGAGCTACCGGTCGGACTCGTGACCAGCGCGCTTGGTGCGCCGTTTTTCCTCTGGTTGATCGCGCGGATGCGGACTCGATGACACTCGCGGCGGAAAGCATTGATGTGCACCTCGGCGGTCATTGCATTCTGAATGATGTCAGTCTGTCGATCTCGCGCGGCGAGATGCTGGCGCTGGTCGGCCCGAACGGATCCGGAAAATCGACGCTGCTGAAGACCTTGAGCGGGGAATACACACCGGTTTCGGGCCGTGTCCAGCTTGACGGCGCCGATCTGTCGCAGATCGACCCGCTGAGCCTGGCCAGGCAACGCGGCGTGGTCTCGCAGTCCGTTCCGGTGGTCTTTGATTTCACCGTTGCCGAGATCCTGGATATGGGTTGGCTGGGAGATCAATACGGCAACGGTGACCACTACGCCGCCGCACTGCGCCAGGTCGTGCATGAAAACCGGATTGAGCACCTCCTGGGGCGCACCTTCAACACCCTGTCCGGCGGCGAACAGCAACGTGTCCAGTTCGCCCGATCCTTGCTGCAGGTCTGGCAGCCTGCAGACCAGGCAGAGACACGCTACCTGTTGTTGGATGAACCCACCGCAAATCTGGACGTTGCCCACGAAATCAACTTGCTAAGCCTGTCCAGGCAGTACGCGCATCGTTGTGCCGGCGCGCTTGTGGTGTTGCACGATCTGAACATGGCAAGTCGGTTTTGTGACACGATTGCGCTGCTTTCAGACGGCAGGATCGTCGCCGTCGGCCCGGTCAACGAGGTGTACGATGAGACGCTTCTCAGCGAGGTTTACTCAACGCCCATACATGTTGAATGGCATGATGCCCTGCAGCGTTACGTCGTTCATTCCTAAAGCACCAACGGCTCATTTCAACGGGAGCACCTGAATGTTTATCGCCATGAATCGGTTCAAAATTGCACACGGCTACGAAGAGGGGTTCGAGAAAGTCTGGCGCGAGCGAGACTCTTACCTGGACGAGGTTCCCGGATTTAAGTCGTTTTCGCTGCTCAAGGGACCGTCGACCGACGAACATGTTTTGTACGCGTCTCATTCAATATGGGAGAGTCGCGAAGCCTTCGTGGCGTGGACGGAGTCAGAGGCGTTTTCAAAGGCGCATCGGCAGGCAAGTGCGCCGAAAGGTACCTACCTTGGCCATCCCGAACTGGAGGCGTTCGAGAAAGTGCTCTGACGCCGTCGTCCGTCAAATCGCGAAGATCGAAAGCCTCGCTTGTCGGGGCTTTTTGCTGTCTCGACACTGCACGCGACCGGGTGCGTGTGTCCGGCCGGGTAGTTATCACCAGTTTATTAATGCAAATGAGAATCATTTGCATTAATATGTCAGTATGACAATGACAAACACGCTTGAACAGCGCGATCGGGCTGACGATAAACACGCGCTTGACCTGTCTGGGGTCCCGGAAACCATGCTCTGGCCCCTGTGGAACCGGGCAATCTCCTCGTCACAACGCAACCCGTTAATTTCGGACCTCTGGGCCGAGAAGCTTGTCGGTGAACTGGATTTCGACTTTGCCGGTCACTTTGGCCGTCCCTCGGTGTTCCATGCCATTCGCGCGAGGGTCGGTGACGACCTGGTTCGCGAGTACGCGTCATGGCGCAGCTGTCCGACCGTGATTGCGCTCGGTGAGGGGCTGGACTGCCAGCGGCTGCGAATCAACGAGGATTCCATCCGCTGGTACAGCGTCGACGTACCGGAGGCCATGGACGTCCGCCGTCGATTCGTCGACAGACCGAACGAGGAGGTGCGGATCGCTCGTTCGGCTCTCGATACCCGGTGGATGGACGAGGTCGACAACTGCGAAGCGCCGTTCATCTCTGCATGTGGTCTGCTGATGTATTTCGATGAGCGCGATGTTCGGGATCTGCTGGCGGCCATAGCAGAGCGTTTCCCCGGTGCCGAGCTGTACTTCGACACGATCCCGCCGCATTTCTCGCGGAAAACGATGAAGGGTTTCAATGTGACGCCGACGTACACGGCACCACCGATGCCCTGGGGTATCTCGACGGATGACATTGCGGGGTTTGCGGAGCCTTTGGGGTTCCGGCCGATCAGTGTCCGGACCTACGCGCAGCCGTACCCGGAGAGATTGCGCTTTTACGCTTTTCTGTCGCGCTTCAAGCGCATCCGAAATGCGCTGGCCGGATCACTGGCGCATCTTCGCGCCGGTCCGCGAGAGCTGACTTAGGCGGCTTCTTCGCTCAGGTTTTCAACCACGAGCGATGCCGTTGGTGCAGACCGACGCTTCTTGCTTTTCTCTTCCTGCCTTTCGGTGGGCAAGCGTGACCCGACCACCAGCGTCAGTATCCCTAAGACGAACATCGCGATATCGGCTGCCGGAGCGGCAAAATGGCCTCTCAGCATAGCCGTTGAGAATAGTTCGCCTGCGGACACGGAGCTCAGGGCGGGAATACCCAGCATGCCAATGCCGGTGACGTACATCAGTGCACGTGTCGCCCGGTAGCTGTTGACCGCGAAGAATGCGAAGACGGTGGACAGAATCCAGGCGCCAAAGTAAGTGACCCCAATCCAGAAGATCCGTGTCTCCTCATCGCCCCTGTAGGCGACCTCGGTGTAAAAGACGGCGACGCTGGCGACGGCGAGTCCGGTGCAGACGCCGGCCGTGAGACGAGACAGCCGGTCGTAGAACTGTGGGCTCTGCTTGCCTTCGGCGCTGTTGGCTCGTCGTTCGATCCAGACCATATTGCCCAGCGCGATCATGACGCTGGTTGCCAGACCCAATCCGAGATACAGGAATTTCAGGGCCGCACCCCCAAACGTGCCATAGTGAAGCGGCGACAGTGCGGCTAGCGTTCGGGTTGCGGC
>JBCDJX010000071.1:0-18856 GCA_038747355.1 Pseudomonadota bacterium
GCCAAAGACGGCGTGCGCGTCGTGCCGGATGCCATCGTCCGCAAGGGCGCCTACGTCGCCAACGACGTCGTGTTGATGCCAAGCTACGTCAATATCGGTGCGTACGTGGACAGCAGCACCATGGTGGATACCTGGGCGACGGTCGGAAGCTGCGCGCAGATCGGCAAGAATGTGCATCTGTCCGGTGGCGTCGGCATTGGCGGCGTACTGGAACCGATCCAGGCCGGGCCAACGATTATCGAAGACAACTGTTTCATCGGTGCGCGCTCGGAAATTGTTGAGGGCGTGATCGTCGAACAGGGTTCGGTGATTTCAATGGGCGTCTACATCGGCCAAAGCACAAGAATTTACGACCGCGAAACCGGTGAGATCAGCTACGGGCGCGTCCCGGCGGGCAGCGTCGTCGTATCCGGCAGCCTGCCGTCGAAAGACGGCAGTTACTCGCTGTATTGCGCCGTAATCGTCAAGCGCGTTGATGAAAAAACGCGTGCCAAGACCGGCCTGAACGAACTGCTGAGGAACCTGGACTGATGCTCGTCGTCTACGGAATCAAGAGTTGCGATACCTGTCGACGCGCCCTGAAGTTTCTCAAAGAGCGCGGCATGGACCACGAGTTTCACGACGTGCGCGCAGACGGACTCAACATCCAGATGCTCGAACGCTGGGCAGACGAAGTCGAGTGGGAAAAACTTCTGAACAGGAAGAGCCTCACCTGGCGAAAGATCCCGGAAACCGACAAGGGTGGTCTCAACAGAAACAAGGCACTGGCGCTGATACTCGACAACCCGACACTGATGAAGCGACCGATCTTCGAAACCGAAGGATTCTTCGCGCTGGGTTTCTCCGAAAAGCGCTTCGCCAGTTTCCTCGATCAGAAAATCGGCTAACGCCCATCGCGCGCCGACAGACGTTCCTAACCCCGCATAGACTCAGCCCTGAACGACGCGAGCATCGCTCAGCCTATTCGGCCGGTGATGTAGTCTTCCGTAAGCTTGTGTCGGGGATTGGTGAAGATGCGATTCGTCTCGCCAACTTCGACCAGACGCCCCAAATGGAAGTACGCCACGCGGCGTGACACCCTCGCCGCCTGCTGCATCGAATGCGTCACAATAACGATCGCGTACTGCTCTGACAGTTCGTCGATCAGGTCTTCGATGCGGGCCGTTGCGATCGGGTCGAGGGCCGAGCACGGTTCGTCCATCAGAATGACTTCCGGGTCGACGGCAATGGTTCGCGCAATGCACAAACGCTGCTGCTGCCCACCGGACAATTCGGTGCCCGGCTCATCGAGGCGGTCTTTTACCTCTTTCAGCAGGCCGGCGCGCTCGAGGCTGATGTGCACAATATCGTCCAGCTCAGCGCGATCCGCCGCGAGACCGTGTATACGCGGACCGTAGGCGACGTTGTCGTAAATGCTCTTCGGAAACGGATTCGGCTTCTGGAATACCATACCGATGCGCGCGCGCAGCAGCACCGGGTCGACCGATTTCGCGTACACGTCGTCGCCATCTAGCGTAATCCTGCCGGTGACTCTCGCACCCTCTACCGCATCGTTCATGCGATTGAGGCATCGAATGAAGGTGGTCTTGCCGCAACCCGACGGCCCGATCAAGGCCACAACGTCTCGTTGACCGATCTCGAGCGACACGTCCTCAATCGCGTGAATATCGCCGTAGTACGCGTTAACGTTTTCAGCGACGAGAAACGGATCAGCGACTTTTGCGTCGCCGACGGTTTCGTCCGGTAACTGCGCCGGGGCTTTGAAAGGTATAGGTTCAGCCATGCGTGGTCATTGTCCAGCTATCGGATATCGTTCTCAATCCTGTTTAGCCTCAAGGCATTCAATAGCGGGTTTCCAGGCGCTTGCGCAGAACAATGGCCGTCAGGTTCATCGCCATCAGGAACACCAGCAACACGAGGATCGCCGCGGCGGTTTTTTCAGCGAAAGCCAGTTCCGGGCTGTCCGCCCACAGGTAGACCTGGACCGGTAGCGCTGTCGCGGGGTCCGTGAAGCCGGACGGCACATCGACGATGAACGCGACCATGCCGATCATCAGCAGCGGCGCCGTCTCTCCCAATGCGCGACTCATTCCGATGATGGTGCCCGTCAGGATTCCCGGCATCGCTTGCGGAAGCAGGTGATGAAACAGCACCTGGATTTTCGACGCGCCCAAAGCGAGGGCAGCTTCCCGTATCGATGGCGGTACCGCCTTGATCGATGATCGCGACGCAATGATGATCACGGGCAGTGTCAGGACGGCAAGCACCAGGCCGCCAACCAGCGGCGCAGACCGCGGCAACGCCATCCAGTCAATGAAGATCGACAAGCCGAGCAGGCCATAAACGATCGAGGGTACCGCTGCGAGATTGTTGATATTGACCTCTACCAGGTCGGCCCAGCGATTTCGTGGGGCAAATTCCTCGAGATACACGGCCGCTGCAACACCGACCGGAAAGGCGACGATTACGGTGATCACCAGCATGAGGAATGAGCCGCTGACCGCGCCGCGAATGCCCGCCAGTTCCGGTTCACGAGAGTCGCCGTTTCTGAAGAGCGCCGAGTTGAACCGCAAAGCAATGCGACCCTCTGCATCGAGCTCGTCGACCCACGCAAGCTGTCGATCGGAAACAGGACGCAGCGCTTCAGGCAACGCACGATCGATTTTTTCCTTCACCAGCATATCCACGCTGGACGATGCCGGCACCCAGACCGAGGCGCCCTCCCCGGTCAGGCCGGGATTGGCATCGAGCATATTCCTGACCTGATTCGCAGCGTCTATGCTGACCAGCCTCGACAACTCGCGCCGCTCGGCGCGCGTGCTTGCCGTCGGAAACGCATCGCTGAGCGACCGTCTCACGATCGCGTCGAAATTCGCCGTTTGCACATCGTAGCCGATCGTCGCACCCAGTAACTCGGGATCGAGCGTGACATCGAGCTCAACGTGTGTCTGTGCAAAAGCCGTGTAGCCCTTCACGGCGATACTTGAGAACAGCGCCGCCACGAAACCGAGCCCGGTCAATAGCGCGGCCAGACCCGCCACCTTGAGCAGGCGGTCGCGACGATGCCGGCTTGGCAGCCTGGACATGACGCGGCGACGAACCGGGCGCGAGCTGAAGTTATTCATACTGCTCACGGTATCGACGAACGAACTGCAAGCCCGCAACATTCAACAGCATTGTCATGACAAACAGCACCAGACCAAGCGCGAAGGCGGCCAGCGTCTTGGCACTGTCGAATTCCTGGTCACCCACCAGCAACGTGACAATCTGCACTGTCACTGTCGTGACCGCCTCGAACGGATTCGCGGTCAGGTTGGCGGCCAGACCAGCCGCCATGACCACAATCATCGTCTCACCGATGGCGCGCGAGACCGCGAGCAGGATCCCACCGGCAACACCCGGCAGGGCCGCGGGTAGAACGACACCGGTGATCAGCTCGCCACGTGTTGAGCCCAGCGCCAGCGCGGCCTCCCGGAGCGACTTGGGTACGGCTCGAATCGCGTCGTCGGACAGGGACGACACGAGCGGAATAATCATAATCCCCATCACCAGGCCGGCCGCCAATGCGCTCTCGGAGGCAACGTCGAGACCCAGGGCATTGCCCGCCGATTGCACCATGGGTGCAACGGTCAGCGCCGCGAAGAAGCCGTAGACCACCGTCGGGATGCCGGCAAGCAGTTCGAGCAGGGGCTTGGCTATGTTGCGAAAACGCCGGGATGCGTACTCGGTCATGTAGATGGCGCCGAACAGACCGATCGGAACAGCGACCAGCGTGGCGATCCCGGTAATCAACAAGGTGCCGCTAAGAAGCGGCACAATACCGAAGCTGCCCGACGATCCGACCTGATCGTCACGAATCGCCGTCTGCGGACTCCATTCCGTACCGAACAGAAAGTCGATGGCGGACACCTGTTGAAAAAAGCGCATCGCCTCAAACAGCACTGAGAGCACAATACCCAAGGTCGTCAACAAGGCGATGCTGGACGCTGCGATCAGGAAAAACTCGACCACGTTCTCGACGCTGTTCCTGGCGCGGAAGTCGACCCCGATCCGACGCCACGCCAACAGACCGAAGAGGCAGGCCGTCGAAACTGCGACGATCGACTCGAGACGCAGACTGGTCGCGCGCAGATCGGTGTATTGTGACGCTGCTGCCTCGAGCAGGGGTGTCGCTTGTCCGCCGACGAGATCGCCGTAAGCGAGGTTGCGCACGTTGTTGACCAGCAGTTCGAGCTCGGCATCACCGAGCTGGCCGAACTGCGGCGCCAGTTCGCCAGCGAGCAGCCAGATGAGTACCCGCGATTCCAGCACCGTCCAGAGACTGATCACCAACAATGCCGGTATCAGACAAGACAGCGAGAGGAAATAGCCGTAGTAGCCTGGCAGCGAATGCAATCGCCGTCGTCGCGCAAGGCCGCCAGCAATCGACAGGGCGCGCGCGCGGCCCGTGAAATAGGCGACAACGGCGAGCGCTGCCATGAGTAGAACAAGCGTCGTGCTGTGCATGCTCGTCTAGCGCGTAGCGCTCTTCGCTGCGAGAGGCATCGTGGTCAGGCTGCGGACATCAGCCGCTACCTGCGCGCGTTCATCAGCCGACAGCGTGATCAGTCCCCGATCGGACAGGTAACCCTCGTCGCCCAGCGCACGCTCACTGGTCAGTTCTTCAAGGAATGCACGCAGCCCCGGAATCACATCCACATGGGTCCGCTTGATGTAAAAGTACAGCGGGCGTGAAATCGGGTATTCACCGCTGGCGATATTTTCGTAGACCGGCGGCACACCGTCGATGGTAATGCCCTTGAGCTTGTCGAGATTCTGATCGAGGTAGCTGAATCCGAAGATTCCCAGTGCCCGGGTGTTGGTCTGCAGTTTGTGAACAATGAGATTGTCGTTTTCGCCCACTTCAACGAACGCTCCATCCTCACGCACGGTCTGGCAGACACCTCGATAGTATTCCGGGTCAGAATCCTCCAGCGCCGCGATCCACGCGACCGTCCGGCAACCGGCTTCCATGGCCTGCTCAACCAGTTCGTCCCGGGTGCCCGAGGTCGGCGGTGGACCGAGCACTTCGATGCGCGAGTCCGGCAAAGCCGGACTGATGTCGGACCAGAGCCGGTAGGGGTTCCGAACAAGCTTGCCGGGCGCATCCCCCGGGACGTCACGTGCCAGCGCCAGGAACAGCTCCTGCATCGATACCTCGGTGAGCGGCGCATCCTTGGATGCGGCAAGGACGATGCCGTCGTAACCGATCTTGACCTCAATGATGTCCTCAACACCGTTGGCGCGGCAGGTCGCGAGTTCCGACAGTTTGATGGCGCGCGAGGCATTCGAAATGTCGGGGTAGTCAACGCCGATGCCGTCGCAGAACAGCTTGAAGCCGCCGCCGGAGCCGGTCGACTCCACTTTCGGAGTTTTGAACGGCGAGGCGCGACCAAAACGCTCGGCCACGACTGTCGCGAAAGGAAATACCGTGGAGGAGCCGACGACGTACACGTAGTCCCTCGCTGACTGCGCCAGCAGCACAGACGGGATAACAACAAGTAACAGGACAGCGAAAAGGGCTCTCATGGCACTGACAATGGGCGCTCAAATCGGGCAGACTACCGCGCTATTGTTATCGGTTTATTGCAATCTGCCCGTAACATTCACCTATCGGAATGGACTTATGCGCGAACAAACAAAGGATGTTGTGAACACTGACCCGACGACAGATCTGCTCTGCGAGCTGATTCGTCGCCCGTCGGTCACGCCGGAGGATGCCGGATGCCAGGCGCTGATGATCGAGCGGCTGGAGCGGATTGGCTTCACGTGCGAGACCATGCAGTTCGGTGACACGACCAATCTCTGGGCGCGCCGCGGTACCGAAGCGCCAGTGTTCTGCTTTGCCGGCCACACGGACGTCGTTCCGCCGGGTGATCTCGAACGCTGGAACACCGATCCCTTCGAACCCGTGTTCGCCGATGGCCTGCTGTACGGCCGTGGTGCTGCCGACATGAAAAGCGGGCTCGCCGCCATGATCGTCGCCGTCGAGGAGTTTG
The DNA here is from genome assembly GCA_038747355.1 of Pseudomonadota bacterium. GTDB lineage: Bacteria > Pseudomonadota > Gammaproteobacteria > Steroidobacterales > Woeseiaceae > UBA1847. Next base: position 6,039 of record JBCDJX010000071.1, read on the forward strand.
TCGCCCGTCACCCGGACCACCCGGGCAGCATCGCGCTGCTGATCACCAGCGACGAGGAAGGCCCGGCCCGGGACGGCACACTGAAGGTTGTTGACGCGCTTAAGGAACGCAATGAGCCCATCGACTGGTGCGTGCTTGGCGAACCGTCCAGCCAGGACCAACTCGGCGACGTTATCCGGGTGGGACGGCGTGGCTCACTCAGCGGCATCCTGACGGTGAACGGCGTGCAGGGGCACGTTGCGTATCCGCAGCTTTCCGACAACCCGGTACGACGGTTCGCCCCTGTGCTGGATGCGCTGCACCAGGTGACCTGGGATGACGGCAACGAGTATTTTCCACCCACGAGTTTCCAGGTGGTTGAAATCCGTGCCGGCGTAGGCGCCCCTAACGTCACGCCGGGCAGCCTGCACGCGCGGTTTAACTTCCGCTATTCCACCGAGTGGACACACGAAACGCTGAAGGCTCGGGTGCACGAGTTGTTCGACGCGCACGACATCGACTATGAGCTGAAATGGCATCTGTCGGGCGAGCCGTTCCTGACACAGCCGGGGCGGCTCATCGACACGGTCGCAGACGTAATTCGTGAATCGACAGGGATCGATACAGACCGTTCAACCGGAGGCGGCACATCGGACGGGCGGTTTATCAGTCCCGCTGGTGTGGACGTGGTCGAGCTCGGTCCGGTGAACGCCAGCATCCACAAGGTCAACGAGCACATCGCACTCGCCGACATCCCCGTGCTTACGTCGATGTACGGCAAGATTCTGGAGCGAATGCTCCTGCCTGATTAGTCGAGTATGGCGTCCGTGGAATGCGCGGGAGCGCGCTTGAGATTCGCCCAGAGTCCGAGAATTCCGAGCAGTACGACGTTGATCATCACCCAGGTCGGCATCGACAGGCCAAGAAACTCCCACGAAATCGTGGCGCAGGAACCCGGTCCCTGGAAGACCTGCTTGACGACATCGAGCAGCGGCAGGGTCTCCATCATGTAGGACAGCCCGGGACCACAGGTCGGAACCTCGTCCTCCGGCAGGCCCTGCATCCAGACGTGATAGCCCGCTACACCTGCCGCACCGGCCGTCGCCAGCACGACAACGCCTGCGTACACGCGACGGCCCCAGCCGGCCGGGTTGTGTAAAGCGGCGAGAAGAAAAACCACACCCAGCACGATCACGCCGAGGCGCTGGAAGGTGCACAGCGGGCATGGCATCAGGTACAGGACATATTCAGCGTACAGCGCGTAAGCCATCATGGCCGCGCAGGCGGTGAAGCCCCCGAAGTTAAGGAGGCGCGGAGTCAATTGCGTCATGCGTGCTTAGTCAGTTTCCGGAGGATTTTGTTCTAGCGTTTCGGTGTGTCGGACATCCCTGCCCTGCACCATGTAAATTACATACTCGCAGATATTCTTGGCATGGTCACCGATCCGCTCCAGAGAACGTGCCGACCAGGTCACATTCATGAAACGTCGTATGCTGCGCGGGTCCTCCATCATGTGGGTAATGCACTGACGCGTCAGGGCCTCGTATTCCTCGTCCACCTGCTCGTCTTCCCGCACAACGGCCAGCGCCGCCTCGACGTCCAGGCGGGCAAAAGCATCCATGGCGTCCTTGAGCATCTGCGACACATGATTGCCCAGCGATCGAAGCTCCCGATACGAGTTGCTGGGTCGGTCCATTGCCGCCAACTGCGACGCCAGGTAGCCGATTTTCTCTGCCTCATCACCGATGCGCTCGAGATCGGTTATGGTTTTGATGATAGCCACGATCAGGCGCAGGTCGCTCGCAGCGGGCGAGCGCGTGACCAGGATACGGCTGCAATCCTCGTCGATCTGCACTTCCAACCGGTTGACCTTGTAATCATCATTGGCGACTTTCAGTCCCAGCTCGCTATCGCCGCTGACTATCGCTGCAATTGCCCGCGACAACTGGGCCTCTACGAGCCCGCCCATGGTCATCACGTTGTTTCGCACGCGCTCCAGGTCCTGGTTATAGCGCCGCGAAATGTGATCGGTGATATTGGAAGCTTCTGTTGTACTCATGTCATTCAACCCGCCTTCGCGGTCTTTTCTCGTTGCACGACACGTTCCTTCGAAAACTCGCAGAAAAACGTGCTGCCTTTGCCGACTTCGCTAGCGATCCTGAGTTCCGCGTCATGCCGGTTGAGGATGTGTTTGACGATTGCCAGGCCGAGGCCCACGCCGCCGTCCGCTCGTGCGCGACCCCGGTCGACGCGGAAAAACCGCTCGGTCAGACGAGGCAGATGTTCATCAGCGATTCCCTCGCCGGTGTCGATGACGGCAATCACACCACCACCGGAGCCGGTCGACCACTTCAGCGTGATCCTGCCGTCGGCCGGGGTATGCCGGATGGCGTTCGTCAGCAGGTTGGTGATTACCGATTCGATCTGGGTTGAGTTGCCAAGCAGATCGACGGTCTCGTCGGCCTTGACGCGAATATTGGGTACGTCCTTACGACCGCCATAGGCCTTTGCGGCCGCCGCCATCAGGCCAGCCACATTCACGGACGTCTCGAGATTGGCCCGTCCAGCGCTCTCCAGTCGGGACAGTTCCAGCAGTTCGGAGACCACCTGGTTCATCCGCGTGGCCTGCGCCTGCATCTGGCTGAACGGGTTACGCCATTCCTCCGGTAAATCTTCGTCGACAACGCCGTCCAGGTAGCCCGAGATAACCGTCAACGGCGACCGCAACTCGTGCGACGCGTTGGCGACAAAATCTCGACGCATCTTGTTGATGCGCAAGCGCTCAGTCACATCCCGGATCAGCAGCAGTTTCTGGTCCGCGCCATACGGAACGACGCGGCAGTTAAGCCAGTCTCCCTGGCGCAGCGGCGATTCAATATCCACAGATGTCTTGAAGTTTCCCGAGCGCAGCAGTTTTTTCAGGTCGCCGTCTCGAAGGATGTTATCGACGCGTTGTCCCTTGTCTTTTTTCGGACGCAGGCCAACGAGCTGCTTTGCTGCGCGATTGCACATGAGGATTTCGTTGTCGTCGTTGATGATGACGGCTGCGTCCGGCATCGCATTGGTCGACTTACGAATCTCGCGCAGCAGCTCTCGATAGCGGTCCTTGTGGCGGGCGCTCTTTTGTTGTTCGAAACGAAAACGCGAAAACATCTGCTCCCAGATGCCCTCACCGTAGCGAAAAGCCTCAAAGTCGTTGGTACGTAATGCACGATCGAATGCGAACAGCTGACGCAGCTGCCAGGCAACGAGAAGCAGGGCCGCGATGAGCAGGCCGATCAGCGCGCTATCGTACAAGGCGCCAATGGCAGCGCCGAGCAGCAGAACGGACAGTACCGCGATAAGGATTTTCCGCCAGGAGCTGGGCATTGTTAATCGAAGATGTAACCGACCGACGGCGTTGCGTTCAGCGCTCAGCTGTCGCGCGTCGAAAAGCGATAGCCCGCGCCACGAACCGTCTGGATGTACCCGTCCGCACTCTCGGCAGTCAGGGCCTTGCGCAAGCGGCGAACGTGGACATCGACCGTGCGCTCCTCGACGTAGACGTTGGCACCCCACACCCGATCCAGTAACTGCGTGCGACTGTAAACACGGTCGGGATGCGTCATCAGGAATTGCAGCAGGCGATATTCGGTCGGTCCCAATTTGACCTCCTTGCCGGAAGCGCTGACCCGATGGCCCGCCGTGTCGAGTTCCAGAACGCCCGCGGTAATGACCTCGCCATCGGAGGTCCCGGCCCGTCGCAGCACCGCCTGGATCCGTGCAACAAGCTCGCGCGGAGAAAACGGCTTGGTGATGTAGTCGTCAGCGCCGCCCTCGAGGCCGGCCACCTTGTCGAGCTCGTCAGCTCTGGCCGTCAGCATGATAACTGCCAGGTCTTCGTTGTCCTTGTCGCGCTTCAGCATGCGCGTCAGCTCGAGGCCGCTCATGTCCGGCAGCATCCAGTCAACCAGTGCGAGATCCGGGCGCTCGTCGGCAAGCACCTGCCGGGCACTGCGACAGTCATCCGCTTCGAGGGTTTCGAATCCGGCGCGCATCAGATGAAACGCAATCATTTCGCGGATAGGAGCTTCATCTTCAACAATGAGAATCTTGCTGGCAGCCATGTAGGTACCTGTGACGTCGACGCGCGGGGCGGGCCGCACAACGCCGCGAATTACAGCAATACTATATTACAAGTGGGTTACGGATGCCGCGGGGGCGTCGCCACTTGCTCACGAAGGTAGGTCGGTTCGACGGCGGCAGCGTCAAGCAGGCCGTCGGTCTCGACGAGACGACGTGCCGCCGGCAACAGGTACCGCGCTGACGGAAAGTGCACGTCAGCGCGCGATTCAAACCCGTCGGCGTTCACACTCCACAGCGCCGGGTAACGGGACCAGCCCGCACCCGCGGCAATCCGCACGGCGCTGTCACCGTCATCAAGTTCGGGAAGCCGATCCTGGCTTTGCAGGCGTTCTGCAGACAGTAACTCGACACCGTCGCCGAACGCGAAGCAACCGAGATACACCTGATCCATGTGCGCGTCCTGGGCGACATACACTTGCTCGGTCTCGTGCGATTCGAAAACCTCCTCGGCGACTGCAAGCAGCGAGGACACCGCGGCAACGCGAAGACCGGCACCGTGCGCCATACCCTGGACCAGGGATGCAGCGATTCGCAAACCGATAAAGGAGCCCGGCCCGATGCCAAGCACCAGGGCGTCCAGCGAGGCCAGCGTACATTCGCCCTCGGCAAGTACGTCCTCGATCATCGGCACGAGCAATCGCGTGTGTTCGCGCTCTTGCTCTTCATGGCGTTGCAGCACGATCTCCTGCACCTGCAGCGCGACCGAGCAGGCAACCGTCGATGTGTCGATGGCGAGCAGCTTCATGCGACGCTGCGCTCGGTGCGCGCAAGGAAGCTCGCGACGTCGTTCAGAGAATCGGTGTGCGGCATGGGTGCCAGGCTTTCCAGAAATATTCGCCCGTAACGCTTGCCGGTAATTCTCGGGTCTCCGAGGGCCACAACACCGTAGTCGTCATGGTCTCGCAGCAAACGTCCGGCGCCCTGCTTCAGGCTGATGACGGCTTGGGGCACCTGGTGCTCCATAAACCCGTTTCCGCCCTCGCGCCTCAGGAATTCCAGGCGGGCCATCAGCAGCGGATCGGACGGGGAGGTAAACGGCAACTTGTCGATCGCGACGAGCGTCAGGGCGGAACCCCGAACGTCGATTCCCTCCCAAAACGTTCCGGTGCCGAGCAACACGGCGTTACCCGCGTCTCGAAAACGGCGAACCAGGTCGTCGCGTGGGCCGTCTCCCTGGACCAGCAACGGACGTCCGGAGAGTCTTTTTGCATGCCTGGCGAACCAACGTTCCGCTTCACGCAATGCGCGATGGCTGGTGAACAGGAAAAACGCCCCGCCCACGGTGAACTCGAGAAGATCGCACACCGAGTCCATGAACTTTGCCGTGTGCTCACGATCCGAGGGTTGCGGCAAGCCATTTGGCAGATAAACCAGCCCACGTTCCGCCACGGGAAACGGGCTCGGGAAATGCAGCGCCCTCGCCTCGTGCAATCCGGTTCGGGTCAGGTAGTGACTGAAATCCTCACCAACCGCGAGCGTTGCAGACGTCAGAATCCAGGATTGAAAACCATTGCTCAGCAGTCCGGACAAGGTATCGGAGACATCCAGCGGCGTCAGATTCAGTCGCAGGCTTCGGGGATTAACCTGCATCCAGCGGAGCCCGTCGAGCGACGCGCTGTCGGCGATGTGCACAAGTCTTTCGATCAGCAGCGCGAGTTGTTCGTACGCCTTGTCTATCTCGGTGCTGTCTCCGAGATTCGCTTCGCTGGCGAGCAACAATGACTGCAGGCTGTCCTGCAGCGCGTCCAGAGGCGCGCGAATCGAATGCAGGATATCCGGCAGCGGGTAACGACCCTCTGCGCGCGGCGCATCGGCTTTCAGCTTGCGCAAATCGTTGAGTACCACGTCGAGCGCACGCGCCATCTCACGGTCTGCCAGCGTCAATGCGCGACAGTCTTCCACCAGGCGTTCGATCTCGCGGGTGCCCACAGCGAGCCCGAAGAACTGGGTTGCGAGATCCGGCAACAGGTGAGCTTCATCAACGACGACCGTCTCTGCACCCGGCAGGAACTCCACAAAACCGTTTTCCTTCATCGCGAGGTCCGCGAGCAGTAAATAGTGATTAACGACCACCAGGTCGGCTTCCTGCGCGGCACGTCGCGCCTTGACGACGAAACAGTCGTTGTAGAACGCGCATTTCTGCCCAAGACAATTGTCGCTGGTCGAGGTGACCATCGGCCAAACCGGCGACTCTTCCGGCACGTACGACAATTCGGCGATATCGCCGCTGCGCGTCTCATGCCGCCACTCGGAAATGTCCATGATGTCGTCGCGCAGCGCCGGAGCGACACTGTCAACCTGGTCCAGTCGGTGCAGACACAGGTAGTTGGCCCGGCCCTTCAGCAGCGCCGTTGAGACCGGTCGGCCAATTGCCTTACCGACCAGGGGCAGGTCGCGGTGGTACAACTGGTCCTGCAGTGCCTTGGTGCCGGTCGAAATGATGGTTTTCTTGCCGCTCAGCAACGCCGGCACGAGATAAGCGAAGGTCTTGCCGGTGCCCGTGCCCGCCTCGACCACCAGCCGGTCCGCGCTATCGATCGCCTCCGCTACCGCTTCGGCCATCCACGACTGCGCCGGCCGCGGCCTGAAGCCCGGCAGGTGCTTGATCATCGGGCTGTCTTCGCCAAAGAAATCGCGCAGATCGGTCACGAGCGGGAGATTACACGCTCCGAGTAGCGTTGGCGACGCACAATACGGGCAACAGGCTCTGGTTTGATTTACGCGGCGATTTAGCGGCGATTGGCGATGCTTTTGAGCGTGCGCTGGTCGGCCTTGATGGCGAACCGGAGATACGGTCCCTGTGCGGTATAGCGGGCGCGGCTTAGGTCATCGTCGGAGAAGCCGGCGACGTTGTAACCCAATGACAGCCACAGGTTGTTACCGAGGTTGTACCCCACATCGAATCCGACACTGTAATCGCGGACATCCGACTGGTAGGAACTCAGCACACTGGCATTGACGCCGGCGTCCCAGCGACTGCTGAAGCTGCGACGGAGATCGAAGCCGGCAAGGTCCGTGTAGCCCGTGTATGCATCGCCGTCAAACTCACTGCGCACGTACTTGAAGGCGTACTGCAGTGACAGCTGCATGTGTTCGCCGAAATGACGGTTGGCGTTGAAATTGTTGATAAAGCGCCAGCTGCGCTGCTGCGTGCTTGATGACACCGCGTCTTCGTACACGAGATCGGCGCGGTCCAAAAAGGTCCAGCGGCTGTCAGCCTTGCGCCATGCCCAGCCGAACTTGAGGTCCGCCTGCGTGGTCGCCTGGCCGCCCAGCGTCTCCGCGTCGAAAACGGTCAGCCCGGCCGACAAGCCGTGACCGCGAACCGGCTCACGGTACCAGCCGAACAGCAGCGACAGGCGATCTTCGCTGTCTGAATTGCGGTGCTCAACGCGCGCGTTGGCGCTCCACAGGTCGCTGTTGTACATCGCGCCGATAAAGGCGGCTGTGAAGTCATCGTTGAGGGAACCAGACGCCAGCTCACGGTCGGGATCAAGCTGGCGCAGATCGCTGCCGGACAGCGTGTTGCTCTGGTCAACACCGAAATCCAGCAGCCAGCGTTCGCTGAGCTGAACACCCTGCACGAGTCCGACGTTGGCAAACAGGCGCGGGCCGAATTCGCTGAGCTCGTTGTTGAGCGTCGTTTGCAGTTGTGCACGCTGCCACGGCGTTGCCCGCAAACCGATGCGCGTCATCTGCGACTCGATGTCGCGGCCGTCACTGCGTTCGTATTCGGTGAGCAGCTCGACCTGGCTGCCGAGCTTGATGTCGGTGCCGATCACCAGGGTATCCGGGAAGTCGGCGCTGTCGGCGGTACCGCTGAGTGCCGTTGTGCTGGTAGCGCGCAGCAACACGCGGCCGTCGAGGATGCGTTGCGAGACGCCAATTTCCGCGAGGTCACTAACGCGACGGTCGCCGTCCTCGAATTTGTCCTCGGCATGCATCAGGCCAAGGCTGGCATTGAAGTTACCGTGGTCGTACAGCACGGCGCCGCGCAGCAGGTTTCGAATATCCTCGGTCTGCAGCTGTTGCTGCCAGGCGGCCTCACCGCGCAGGGAGATACGTTCGCTGATCTGACCTTCACCTTCGACGCCCAGGCGTCGAACACCCTGATCGGCCGCCGCCTGGTTGCCGAGACCGAAGCCGTCGTCCACTTCTCGAATGAAGGCCCGCACGCGCGCACGTTCGCTGGTGTGTTCGATCTCCACCTTCTGGGCACTGCCACTTTGCGAGGTCGATCCGACGACCGATTCCGTGTTGGCGTATTCGGCACGAATCAGCGTTTCCGGTGTCACCTGCCAACGCAGATCGGCGCCACGCAGTTCCGTCTCGGCACCGGAGGTATCATCCGTGATGAACGTCGCGCCGACCTCGATACGGTCATCCGAGGAATGCACAGAACCGCGACCGCCGGCGACCACCGCCTCGTCATCGCCGGTGCGCGATTCGTATTCGACAACGATAAAGACCGGGTTGAATTCGGTGTCGCGGCTGGGCACCGGTTGCTTGAAGAACAACGTGCCGTTCAAGGGATCCAGGTTGTAATCCAGGAAACGCGTCAGCGTTTGCGAACTGACCACCTGGCCACTGTCAAAGCGATCCCTGACCTCGATGCGGACCTGTTCACTGTTCGCGATGATCGGAGCCCGCGACAGGCGATACAGTCCCGAGGTACCGTCACCGCGAAGTTCGTCACGATTGAATCCCTGCGACGTTTCAGCCGCGAACACCGTGTAACCGAGATTGTCGCCACGGAATCCCGATTTGAAGCCGTTGAGTCGACGCTCGTAGCGTGCGAGTTCAGTGACCGACAAGCCGGTATCAATATCCCCGAACAGTGCGAAGAACTGGTCTCGCTCAAGACGAACGTACAGCTTGCGCTGGCTGGCCGCGTCAAAACGCTGCTCGCTGGCATCGGCGTACAGCGGGTAATACTCGTCCGGGTTGACCACGGTTTCGAGCCTCGACAGGTCGCGTTCGCGATCCGAGTCGTAGGCAAGCGTCAACAGGAAATCACCGCGGATCTGGCCCTTGGCAAAAAACGCGACGCGCCCCTCGTCGCTGTAGCCGTCTTCAAAACCGGCCGACAACGCCGCATCCATGTTGTCCGACAAGGTGGTATGCGCTGCCGTGCCCTCGGCGAAGCCGACCAGAATCCAGTCACGCGCGACAGGTGTCAGCCAGCCTCGAATTTCCTGCTCGCGCTGGTTCTCGAACTCGAGATCGACCAGCACTTCGCCCGAGCGCGTGGTTGGTTCGAGCGTGACAAAGGCAATACCGCCCTCGCCAATTCGGTAGTGCGACTGGCGGTCGCCGATACGCACCAGCTGGTTGCTGCGCGACTCCTCGACGTCGAACCAGGAGCGATACGGGTCGCGAACACGGAAGTTGCCGGTCATTCCGGGACGCGCCGGATTGCCGCTGCGATCGAACAGGCGAATGGCGAGCACCGGACGGGTGCGACCGTCAGCAACCAGGTTGGAGCGATCGGCAACCACCTCGGCGCGCGTCGGCGGCCCGGCGAATGTGATGCGTCGCGAGATGACCTCGACGATGTCGCCGTCCTCGTTAAGTATTTCCGCCCGAATCCGGTTTTCACCGTCCTCCAGCGCGGCCGTTCTCCAGCGACTGACGGCAACCGTGCCCTTTCGGTTCTGTGCCACCGCCTCGAAGTTCAGCGCACTCACAGGCCGGCCGTTGACGGTCAGCTCGACGGTTTGTCCCGGGCGGTGCTGAATCGACACCTTGGTCGACGGTATCGCCGGCAGAAAGTCACCGGCCGGATGCAGCATGGCGTATTCACCGCCGAGGCTGTCTATATCGGGCTCCACCTGGGAACGCGGTGAGCCCACGTCCGGGTCGACGGTGTAGCGATCGTCATTCTCAACCCGGGTTCCTGGTATCGCGCCCCGGGTGGCTGCCGCCTGAGCGCCCGACGTTTCCTTGGTCACCTCCAGGAACGACGGCGTGCTCGGTCGCACACCGCTAAGAATCAGTTCGACGCGACGATTTTGCTGACGACCTTCCGCCGTCGCGTTGCTGGCCACCGGATCGTCCGGTCCGCGGCCGTCCACCTGGATGTCGTCGGCCGGCACCCGCAACATGGCGCCAAGGTAAGACGCCGCCGACAGCGCACGTGCGCGCGAAAGCGCGTAGTTGTCGGTGAAAACGTCGCGATTACGCGGCGAGATTTTCTGGCTGTCGCTGTGGCCGACCGCGGTGATACGCACATCCCGTACGCCGCGCCAATCGTCCAGCAGCGCGTCCAGCTTCGCGATGTCTGCGCCGGACAATTCGTCTGACAGTACGTCAAACTTGAGATCGAGGACGTAGCCGGCGTTCTTCACGGTGGCCGGCTCGCGCTGCATGCGCGTTTCGGCCACCGGCGTACGCTGCTTGGCAGCAATCGGCGTATCAAAGGTGGCGATCGCGCGCGTCGCAAGCTCACCGCTGACCGCATCGTCGATCTCGACGTGAAATTCGAGCGTGCTTTGCCAGTTTCCACTGCGGTCCGGCAGCGCCATCGAAATCGCCCGGTTCATAACCCGCGGGTCGCCCAGGTGCTTACCGTCGATGTCGAGGCTGCCCGCTGAGTAGTTCACACCCTCAGGCAAAACCACCATCAGGTCGATGTTGCTGATGTCGACATTGCCAATGCCGTCCATCTTGAGTTCATAGATCACCGACTCGGCGCTGCCCCCACTGCGGGCAGACAATTCAAGTTCGATTCGGCCTTCCGGGGCCGGTTTGCGCTTCAGGTAAAAATTGCTGGTCAACAGGCTGCCGCGGGACAGCTTGACAAACTGCGAGTCCGGGCGGCCCGCCTCACGAGCATTCAGATCACAGCCAACAACGTCAAAGTAGTCGGGCACGGTGAAACGGTCCAGCTGCACCACGTGTGTGCCCGCTTTCAGGCCTTCGAAGTGGAATCGCCCGCCTTCATCCGATACCGCGTAGCGACCGTCCTCGAGGTACACGCGAACACCGGCTACGCCCTGCTCTTCGCTAAAGGACTCGGCCGAACACTCGCCTTCGATAACCCGGCCCAGCAGGGTTCCTGTACTGCGGAACAGGTCTTCGGTCACCTGGATAGCGACCTGTGCCTCATTCGAGACCAGGCCGCCGGCTGCCTGGGCCGTGGCTCGGTTCACAAGGCTTTGGCCGCGCTTCGCCGAGACCAGCTCAACAACATAGGCAATGGTCACATTGCGTGTTGCCGAGAGCGGGTCCAGCGAGAATGTCAGGGTGCCGGCATTGGCATCGATAAGCGGATCCGGGGCGGATTCGCCATTAACCCGCGTCGAGTCTTCGACATAGCGAACACCGGAGGGCAGCTGATCGATAATGTTCAATTGGCTGGCAATGCCGGCGCTGCCGGTATTTTCCAGCCGCAGTTCGTAGCGGATGAAGTCGCCCGGTGCTGCGGTTGTGGTCAGCGTCTGCTTTTGCAGGAAGAGCTGCGATGCATTCGGATCGACCGGGATGTCGACGGCGAAACTCAAGCCACCTGTCTTGGTGAACTCGATGCCGAAGGACGCATCGCTGATTTCGTACGGCGCACCCGGCAGGTTCTGGATCTCCGCCGGCGTGGAAACAGACGGTGCCGAGAACTGCGGCGGCGGTGTCACCACGATGCGGTAATTGCCGTCGGGTACGACCGGGAATCGGAATTCGCCGGCTGCGAACACATACACGGTACCGGAACTGTCGGTCGTGGTACCGCCACTGACGATGGATGACGGGAACTGGCTGACGCCGTCGTTACCGAAGACGACCGCCGGTTGGCCGGTCGTTGCATCCACAAGCTCAACGAGACTCCCTGTTACCACCGAACCCGTCCGCGTTTCGAAGACACGCTGGGCGGGATCGACAACTGCGAGCGTATCGGACCTATCGGTGGCATCCGCGGGATCCGCATAATCAACGCGAATTTCCGTGTTAGCGGCCGCCTGCAGGACGCAGTCGCCGCTGCTGGGCGCTGCTCCGACGCTGGGAACAAATCCGGAGAATATGCCGGTATCGAGTCCGGTTTCGGACAATCGAATGGTCTCGACATCGCCGGTTGCCGTACTCGTCACCGTAACGACGGCTGTGTCGATCACCTGGAAATCCAGGTTCTGATCACCGTCGTCGAGGCGAATAAAGACGGGCTCGCCGAGGTTGTAGGCCGGACTGACATTGAGCTGCTGGGCCTGCGTCGGATCGATAACTGCACCACCGACCAACTGCGGGTCGCCAAAATCGACAAACGAGCCACCCTGGAAGCAGGCACTCGGACCGACGCTCTCAACGTAAACACCGCTGCCCGTGGGCAGCACCCGGGTCAGCTCAACCGTCGATGGCGTCCGCAGGACGGCCGTCGTCAGTTGCACCCGATTGCTTTGCTGAGCGTCCGGATTACCGGCGGCATTGGTAAATTCGATAACCGCCTGGTTTTCGATGATGGCGCCGGGAGGCGCGGTAAATCCGACGTTTGGAACGACCGTCACAAGGCCGAACAAGACACTCATCACAGCCTGGTGAAGCCGCTTCTGGATTCTCCAGACGTGCCTCGGGGGAAACAGCTGTTTCCCCCGAGAGTCGTTCGACAGGCCGCGTAAAGCGATCGGACCGGGTGGTCCGGCGCGCTCGACAGCCAGCGTCCGACCGCCCATCAGGGCGGTCGGACGGCCAGCATATCGTCGCAACCTGTTAAAAACCGTGATGTTTCGCAA
>JBCDJX010000072.1:0-18185 GCA_038747355.1 Pseudomonadota bacterium
CGCCGGGCAACGCGGCGACGCCGTCCGACTGCTGTCACCGCCGGCCGGTATGGTCGACGACGTTGAGCGCTGGAAACAGGATTACCCCAAGTCGATCGCCTTCACCGAACGGCTGTACGCCGGTCGCCTGGCGCATACGGGAGATTCTTAATGAAAAAGCTGTTACTGCCAATCATTTCGGCTGCACTGATGACCGCCTGCTCAAGCACCTCTCCGCCGATGCCCAGCAACACGGCGGTCGAAGATTTCATCGCCGCCGCGGATCTCGATGAAACACGCTCGTTGCGTCGTCGCAGCGCGGATCGCTGGGAAGCAATCAACGAGAAGTACGTGCTCTACACGGCGCGACGCGAGCATTACCTGCTGGCCTTCAAGCGCGAATGTCCGGCGCTGGTCGAGGGCCTGAAGTGCCGCGATCTGGATGGCGCTATTCGCAGCACCGCCGACATGCTCGGTTGCATGGACATTCGCACCGGCACCAACGACCTGAGGGCCGGCTTTGACACCCTTCGCGGCTGCGTGATCTCGGAGATGTACCCGGTCAATGAAGGCCAGGCGATCGAGCTCAAAAACCTCGGCCTGTCGGAAATACCCGGCCCGCCTCCGTAGCCCGACACGCAATCTGAAAAACCGCAAACGAAGCGCTGTTTCTTCCGCCGGAAGAGCGTGTAAAGTTCCGGTGATGCACTTTCACATCAGCAACCCCGTCGGATAGATATCGCCGCGTGACAACAACCCGGCTCGATACAACGTTTGACATCGCCACGCCAGAGGGTGTGGAGCTGCAACTGCCCGTGGCCGGGTTGGCGCCGCGCTCGCTCGCCTGGCTCATCGACAGCGCCATCAAGTTCGTCATCTTTTTCACCGTGCAGCTGGTCGCTGAACTGCTGGGCGACTTCGGTATGGGCGTCCTCGCGCTCAATGCGTTCGCGGTCCTCTGGTTGTACAACGTCCTGTTTGAAGTCTTCATGAACGGCGCGACGCCCGGCAAGCGCGTCCTCGGCCTGCGAGTCGTGAACGCCGACGGCACCCCGGTCGGCTGGTCCGGCTCTATCGTGCGCAACCTGATTCGCCCGGTGGATGTGCTGCCGGGTGTTTACACAATCGGCCTGATCAGTGTGCTGCTGACCTCCAATCTCCAGCGGCTGGGCGATCTCGCGGCCAACACCGTTGTCGTGTTTACGACGCGGGAGGCGCGCAGCGGCGATTTCCTCGGCTTCACGCCGAGGCCGGTGAATATTCCACTGACACCCGATGAACAAAACGCCGTCGTCAGCTACGGTGAACGAGCGCCGGTACTGAACCGGGAACGCGCCGATGAACTCGCGACCATCGTCTCACCGCTGTTCAACGACGCGAAAACCGAAGACCTCGTCAGCCATGCCGCCTGGCTCGTCGGGCGGGGGCGCTGATATGAAGCAGGAACAGTTTGAAGCGCTGCACCGCGAGGAATGGGAGGATTTCGAGGACTGGCTGAGGACTCTCGCGGGCACACGTCGAAGCGTTCGACGGGAGGCCGCCGAGCGCGGCAGTTATCCCGCCCTGTATCGGCGCATTTGCCATCACCTCGCGCTGGCCCGCGCCCGTCGTTACAGCACAGGTCTGCAGCAAAAGCTCAATCACCTCGCGCTCGAGGGGCACCAGTACCTGTACCGCCAACAGGACCGTGTGCTGCTCGGCATCGCCCGTTTTCTGGCTTACGGATTTCCGCGCGCCGTTCGAGATCACGGTCGCTACCTGTTGGTCTCTTGCCTGTTGTTCTTTGCCACCGGCATCGTGACCGGCCTTGCCCTGATCTGGTACCCCGACCTGATCTATTCACTGATGTCGCCCGCCGAGGTCAGCGGCATGGAGCGCATGTACGACCCCGCCAACGATCGCATCGGCAGGGACCGGGATTCAGGCTCCGACGTCATGATGTTCGGGTATTACATTTACAACAACGTCAGCATCGGCTTCCGCACCTTTGCCGGCGGACTGTTGTTCGGCATCGGTACGGTATTTTTTCTGGTCTTCAACGGGCTGATCATCGGCTCGGTCGCGTCGCACCTCACCATCGCCGGATATGTCGAGACCTTCTGGGGCTTTGTTTCCGGACACAGTTCCTTCGAACTGATTTCCATCGTGCTGTATGGCGCGGTCGGACTCGCACTCGGTCGCCGACTGATTGCGCCCGGGCGAAAAGCTCGCTGGGTCGCGATCCGCGACCAGGCGCGCGACAGTCTGCCGGTGATCTATGGCGCCACGGTGATGATGCTGACCGCCGCGTTCGTCGAAGCCTTCTGGTCGGCAACCACCTGGCCGCCGGTCGAACTCAAGTACGCAGTCGGCATCTCGTTGTGGGTCCTGCACATCGTCTATTTCACGGTTTTCGGCCGAAATGAACCTCGAAAACGTCACGGTTGAACTGCGCCCCCGCAGCGAATGGGAGGCTGTGGAGCTCGGCGCGCGGATGGTCCGGCGGGACGCCGGCAGCATCTACCGCGCCTGGTTCACGCTGACCTTGCCCGCCATCCTGCTGATCATGCTGGTGACGTGGTTTACAGAATGGGGCGGCCTCGCCCTGTTCCTCTACTGGTGGCTGGAACCGGTCACCGATGGCCCGATCCTGCGCATCATTTCCCGGCACCTGTTTGGCGAGAAGCCGGATGCGGCGGCTGCACTACGTGCCACCGCGAGTACCGCCTGGCAAAACAAGCTGTACTGGCTGAGTCCTTACCGGCTGCATTTCGCCCGCTCGGCGATGCTGCCGATTACCCAGCTTGAAGGCTTGAGCGGCAGCCGTCGGCGAGCGCGCGCGAAAACCATCGGTTCGCGCATTTTCAGTCACGGCACCGGTGTAACCGCCGCGTACCAGCATCTGGTCCTGTCCTTGTACACCGGCGCCATCCTGTTCGTGTTCATGTTTATGCCGGAGTCGTTTCGTGCCGAGCACGGGGGTGGCTGGATCGAGAGCTTCTACTCGCCGGAATCAAAAGTAACGGAGCTGACCAACCTGTTGCTGTTTTATCTCGCGCAGACGATCTTGCACCCCTGGTTTGTGGGCGCCGGCTTCGGTTTGTACATCAACTGTCGGACGCAACTCGAAGCCTGGGACATCGAGGTAGCGTTCCGTCGAATGGTGCAGCGCCGCGCGCTGGCAACCGTCCTGCTGGTCGGCGTGTTCGCCGCGCTCACCTGGGTTCCCGCGCCGGCGGTGGCGCAGGAAACCGACACCGCCGAACAGGACCCGGGGTTTTCCGGCTATTGGCAGGACGACGAAATCGATGACGCACTGACGCGGATATACGCAACCGACGAGCTCGACACGATGGAGACGGTCGTCGAAAACCGGCGAATTCAACAGGATGACGATGAGGATGAGGCGGACGACCCGTTTAATCCGGGCCTCGAAGGCCTTGCCCGCTTTCTCGATGTTTTCGCCAGCGTACTCGCGGTTGTTTTCGAGTTTGCCATCTGGCTGATTGCCGCTTTGCTGATCGTCATCGTGTTCCTGACACGCGCGCAATGGTTGCCCTACCTGACCAGCGTGACCGAAGCAGCAAGCTTCCGGCCACGCGTGGTCCTCGCCGACGGTGAGGTGAGCGCGGAGGACCTTCCCGACGATCTCCCGGCCGAAGTCCTGTCGCTATGGCGTGGTGGGCACAAGCGCGAGGCGCTGTCGCTGCTTTATCGCGGCACGGTGTTCGCCGCCGTGCACCGCTACGAAATCCGCCTGCCCGACAGCGCCACCGAACAGGCCTGCCTGCGTGAAGTCCGGCGACACGCAGACGATGCGGGACACGTGTTTTTCCGGCGCGTCGTCACGGCGTGGATGCTGTGCGCTTACGCGTCGCGCGTGGTCGATGAGGCGGCGCTTGAAGCGCTCGCCACGGAATGGCCGCGCCATTTCGGGGGTGCGGTGTGAGGCCGCTGACGCTCGGTTTGCTGGTCGCGCTGATGCTGAGCCTGCTGGCCGGTTGGTGGTTTACCAACTTCGAACGCGTCGAACAGGAACGCTACGTCGGCTACTCCGGTGAAGCGACCTACAATCGCTTTTTCGCCGCTGAATCATTGATGCGCGATCGCGGCATCGAGGCGGAAAGCCAGGCTTCACTGACTCCCGCATCCTGGCTGCCGGCCACGGAGGACACGATCGTCTTGCCGATGGCCTCGTCGCTGATGACGCCCGACCAGAGCTCGGCGCTGTACAGCTGGGTGTCCGGCGGTGGCCACCTGGTGCTGCTGCCGTACGGCGCGCCCGAGCAGTTTACGCGGTTTCTCGAGCCCTTCGGTCTGCGCTACGAGGAAACCGAATTCGCCGAGTACGAGCCCGGCGAGGACGGCGACCGGACGCAGGAAGTGCCGGACGTCGACTACCGCCTAAACCTGAACATCGCGTACTACCGCCTGGCAGAAACCAGCGAAGGCCTCGTCAAGGCCAGTATTACCGACGACTACGGCATGCTTGTCGCGCGCACGCCCTACGGCGAGGGCGTGCTGACAATCGCGAGTGCCGGTGCGTGGTTCGACAATGCGTCGCTGGATGACGGCGACCATGCGCGTCTGCTGATGGATATCGTTGCCGGCTTCTACGATTCGGGCAAGGTCTGGTTTATCTACAGCGCCGACTTTGATTCCTTGTTCGAGATGCTGTGGCAGAACTTCCCCTATGCGGTCAGCTTGTTCCTGGTGCTGATAGCCGCCTGGATCATCTCGGTCCTGCCGCGCTTCGGGCCGCCGGTGTCGGACGCGCCAGCCGAACGGCGCTCGGTCGTAGAACACGTGCGCGCCGCCGGGCTGTTCGACTGGCGAACCGGTCGTGCCAACGGGTTGGCCCGATCGGCGATTGACGCACTGATGCACGACGCAGAAATCCGCCACCCGGGAATCGGCCGGCTGTCGCCGGAAAAACAGGCGAAACGGCTCGCGGCGATCACCGGCATGGATGCGGAAAGCATCCTGCAGGCACTGATGCTCCGAGACGAAGACAACGCACGACACTTCACCCAGCATATGAAAACACTGCAAATGACAAGGGACCGACTATGACGGAACAGGACTTGGGACAGCTCGGCGAGACGCTGCAGGCGCTGCGAGCGGAAATCGGCAAGGCCTTCGTCGGCCAGGCAGATGTCGTCAATGACCTGACGGTCAGCCTGCTGGCTGGCGGACACGTGCTGTTGGAAGGCGTGCCGGGGCTGGGCAAGACGCTGCTGGTCAAGGCACTGTCGCGCGCAATCGGCGGCGAGTTCTCGCGCGTGCAGTTCACACCGGACCTGATGCCCAGCGATGTCAGCGGTCACGCTGTGTACGAGCCGGCCACCGAGAGCTTCCGGATTCGACGCGGACCGGTGTTCACCAACCTGTTGCTCGCCGACGAGATCAACCGCGCACCGGCAAAAACCCAGGCCGCGCTGCTGGAAGTGATGCAGGAAGGCCAGGTCACCATCGAGGGTACCGCCTCGCCGCTGGAGCCGCCTTTCATGGTGGTGGCCACGCAAAACCCGGTAGAGCACGAAGGTACCTACCCGTTGCCGGAGGCGCAGCTGGACCGCTTCCTGCTCAAGGTGCTGATCGACTACCCCGATGCGAAGCACGAAAATGACATCGTCTCCGCGGCGACCGGTAACCGGGTCGGTGACGGACTGTATGTCGACGACCTGCGGCCGGTTATGAGCAGCGCCGACATCGTCGCAGCCCAGCAGGCGACCGCGAGGATCACCGTTGACCCGGTGGTACTCGATTACGCGGTGCGCGTCACCCGGCACACGCGTGAGGCGTCGGGGATCCGCATGGGGGCGGGCCCGCGCGGCACGATCTCGATCATTCGCGCGGCGCGAGCCGCCGCCGTGCTCGCGGGGCGTGATTTCGTGACACCGGATGATGTGCGCCAGGTGTGCATCCCGGCCCTGCGACACCGCATCGCGCTGGCGCCGGAACTCGAGATTGAATCGTATAAACCGGATGACATTCTTGCTGAGCTGCTGAAGGACGTGGACGCGCCCCGGCAATGATCCCGGCCCGCCCCTTTTTGGCAGCACTCGGCGTCTTCGCGCTGCTCGGCGTGCTGCCATTCTGGTTGCCGGCCGTGGCGCAGGTCTGGCAGCTCGCCATCAGCGGCTTTCTGCTGCTGGCGCTGCTCGATACCCTGCTGATTCGCAACGCACCGCTGCGCGTGCAGCGCGAAAGTCGACCGTCCATGTCGCTGGACAGCTGGTCGACGGTGGTTCTGACCCTCGACAACACCGCCAATCGCGTGCCGCTCAGCATCAGTCTGTACGACCATCACCCCGAGCACTTTCTGGCGGAAGGGCTGCCCCTTGACCTTGTCGTGCCGGCGGGCAAGACCGCCAGGGCCGAATACCGCGTACGCCCGGTGGAGCGCGGCCTGGCATCGTTCACGAACTGCGACCTGCGCATCCGTTCCCGGCTGGGATTTTGGTGGCATCGTCGGCGCGTTTCGCTGCCGGCTGAGGTGCGCGTTTATCCGAACTACTCGACCATCAGCCAGCTTCTGGCCTACGAAGTCGACAGCAATCTGCAGCTCGCGGGTCTGCGCCTGCGTCAGCGTCGCGGCGAGGGCATCGAGTTTCACCAGCTGCGCGACTACCGCCAGGGTGACGCCATCCGCTCGATCGACTGGAAGGCTACCGCGCGCGTCGGCCGCCTGATCACCCGCGAGTACCAGGACGAACGCGACCAGCAGGTGGTCTTCCTGCTCGATACCGGCCGGCGTATGCAGGCGAAAGACGCCAACCTCAGCCACTTCGATCATTCGCTGAATGCGATGCTGCTGCTGAGCTATATCGCGTTGCGCCACGGTGACGCGGCGGGCGTCATGACCATGGGTTCAGAGCGAAGCTTCCTGCCGCCGCGAAAGGGCGCGGACGCGGTTAACGGCATTCTCAATCACGTCTACGACATCCAGCCGGAACGCATCGAGGTTGACTATATTTCCGCCGCCACCGACCTGGCTGTCCGTCAGCGTCGACGCTCACTGATCGTGATGCTCACCAATGTCCGCGAGGAAGATACCGACGAGCTGCTTCGCGCGGTCCGGCTGTTGTCTCAAAAACACCTGGTCATGATCGCGAGTCTGCGCGAGCGGGCGCTGGACGATACCCTGGCGGCACCGATCCGAAACCACACCGACGCCCTGACCTATGCGGCAACCCAGCAGTACATGGACAGTCGCCGGGAAACCCACCAGCTGCTCTCGGCGAGCGGTGTGCACTTCGAGGATTGCCTGAGCAACGAGCTGCCCGCGGCAATCACCAACCGCTATCTCGCCATCAAGCGGGCCGGTCTGCTGTAGCCTGCCGTCAGGCCTTCACGACCTTGGTGCCGGCGATGTGGTCGTGCAGGCAGCGTCGGGTCGAGGAAAAAATAAACAGAATATTGATAATGCCGGCGAGTGGCCCGACGACCGGCACCTGCCCGCCGAGCGTAAACGGCAAAAAGCGCAGAAACAGCACCTGCGTAAAGGTCAGTATTTTTCCGTCGGCGTTGGAGACGATTCGCGTACCGACGATGCGTTTGCCGATCGTCTGGCCGGTGTTTTTCAACAGGTAAGCATTGAGTACGACCCAGACGATAACACCGAAGATCGCCCAGAAGGCGAGTTCCGCGATGCCGACATCGCCACTCGAGGCGCGTTCGATATAGCCCGTGAAAAGCATCGTCGGCAAAATGATGAGCGTCATAAAGAAGCCGTCCAGCAGAGCACCCAGCAAGCGCGCGCCGCGACCGGCCAATTCATCGTTTACGTCGACATCGACGTCCGCTTCCGGACTGGCGTACAGGTTTTCATCATCCATGCGTGGTCTCCCTGTTTTCAGCGCATCAGACCAACAGCTGCGCTGTGAGTCAATGCCTTGTTCCACACTCTGGCAACGGTACACTGGGTTTGGGGCAACACCATAAGGGATGGACTATGAGCACCGACGACACGTCAGGTTCGATTTACAGCGCACCGGAAAGCGATACGAGTACCAGCGGGTCCGATGATCTGTTCGCCGCGTACGTCGGGCCGCAACGAGCCGAGTACTACAAGGAGCGCTTCGAAAAGATTGCCAGCGGCGGTGGCAGCATAGGCTGGCACTGGCCGGCGTTCTTTTTCACCTCCGCCTGGCTGTTGTATCGCAAGATGTGGCTGTACGCACTGCTTTACATCTTCGCTGTCCCCTTCGCGGTGTCCTTCATCGCCGGCATGATTTCTGCGTTCACCAGCCCGTTGATGATTGTGCCGCTGTACTACGGCGGCTACTTCATCTACGGCTTCATATTGATGCCGATGTTTGCAAACCGGCTGTACTTCGGCCACGTAAAAACCAAAGTCGACAAGATCAGCTCACTCAACCTGAGCGAAGGCCAGATGGCAGAAGAACTGGCGCGCAAGGGTGGAACCAGCTGGCTCGGGTTTATCTTCATACTGATCCCGATCATCGGCATCCTCGCGGCGATCGCGATTCCGGCCTACAACGACTACACCATCCGGGCACAGGTTGCCGAAGGCCTCGCCCTGTCCGGGGGCGCGAAGACCGCTGTGGCTGAGTATCACCAGGACAGCGGCAGCCTGCCGGCCAACAACGCGGAAGCCGGCCTTCCCGAGCCCAGTGAGATCAAGGGGAGCTACGTGGTTTCCGTTACCGTCGAAAACGGCGAGGTCGTTGTTCTCTACGGTGGCGACACCGTCAACAGCGTGTTGCTGGGCCAGACCCTGGTTCTGTATCCGGAAGTCGGCGAAGGTCGAATGGATGGCTGGGGCTGTTACAGCGAAACGCTGTCACCCCAGTGGCTGCCGGCGGCGTGTCGTGACTGAGGGATTCGCCGGGATCAAGCCGACTCGTTGGTGAAGTCCCGGCTGTCCATCGGATGCTGGTCGCCGTAGGTGTCTTTGTAGACGTCGCTGATGTCCAACATCGTGCCTTCGATCCAGCGCTGCACATCGAGGTTGATCTCTTTCGGTGACTTGTCGGCGGGCGCATCGATCGGTTTGCCAATTCGGATACGCACCGTGCCGGGTCGTTTGAAGAAACCTCGCCGCGGCCAGAAGTCGCCCGCGTTGTGGGCGACCGGCACGATCTTGACGCCCGCTGCCTGGGCGAGCGCCGCACCGCTGGTGCCGTAGCGTCGCGTCTCCGCCGGTGGCATGCGCGTGCCCTCCGGGAAAATCGTCACCCAGACGCCCTCTTTCAGGCGTTGCGTGCCCATCTCGATAACCTGTTTTACAGCGGAGCGCCCCGCCTTGCGGTTGATGCCGATCGGTTGCAGCAGCAGCGCGATGGCCCAGCCGAACAGCGGGATCCACAGCAGCTCGCGCTTCACGACCCAGGATGTGCGCGGAAAGACGGTGACATGCCAGTAGGTTTCCAGCGCTGTCGTGTGCTTAATCATAATGACCGACGCTTCGTCCGGGATGTTCTCCCGGCCCTCGACCTCAACCTTGAGGCCGCAGAAAAACGTGCCCGCCCAGACCATGCCGCGACACCAGGTCACCGTCATCCACCATTTGAAGGAGTACGGCGCCCAGAAACCAAGAAACACGACAAAGGCGGCGGTTAGCGCACTCACGCCCATGTAGATAGAAAACAGGATCGAACGCAGCGTCAGCATCAGGCCACCTCGAGGAGCGCATCGACCGCCGCGGCCAGGTCGTCGTAGACGGGCGTGTCGGCGAGCTGGCCAGGCAGGTTCTTTTCGGTGTTGGCGCCCTTGCCGGTCCTGACCAGGATGGGTTTTGCGTTGACGCCAGCCGCGGCTTCAAGGTCGCGGAGCGAGTCGCCGATTGCCGGCACATCGTTCATCGGCAAACCGAGTTCGGCGGAGATTTGCTGGAACAGGCCGCTGGCGGGTTTTCGGCAGTCGCAGCCGTCGTCCGGACCGTGTGGACAGAGCCGCACCACGTCGAGGTAGCCTCCGACCTCGGCCAGGCAGGCGTGCATCCGGTTGTGAATCTCGTCCAGTGTGTCCGCATCAAACAGCCCGCGCGCAAGGCCCGACTGGTTGGTCGCCACGGCGACGATGTACCCGGCGCGGTTGAGCCTGGCGATCGCCTCGAGACTGCCCGGGATCGGTATCCACTCCTCGGGCGTCTTGATGAAGGCATCCGAATCCTGGTTGATCACGCCATCACGATCCAGAACGACCAACCGCTCCCGCTGCATGGCTACTGGATCGACAGCCTGGACAGATCGGCGACGCCCAGGAACAGGCGACGCAGCTCGGACAACAGCGCGATGCGGTTGGCGCGCACGCCGTCGTCGTCCGCCATGACCATGACGTCGTCAAAGAACCGATCGACCGGCTCCTTCAGGGCCGCGAGCGACTTCAGGCTCTCCGTGTAGTTGCCTTCCGCCATCAGCGGCGCGACCGCATTCGATGCGCTGCTCAGCTGACCAAAGAGATCTTTCTCGGCTTTCTCGGAGAGCAGGCTCTCGTCAATCTTTGTCGACGCGTCGCTGTCGACCTTCTTTAAGATATTGGCGATGCGCTTGTTCGCAGCGGCCAGGCTTTCGGCCTCGTCGAGTTCGACAAACGCATTGACCGCGGCGAGTCGGCGCCCGAAGTCCGGCAGCGTCGTCGGCCGCGTCGCGGCCACCGCATCGAAACGCTCAACGGGTGTTCCCTTGTCGATGACGTATCCCTTGAGCCGCTCGGTGATAAACATGAGCAACTCGCTGGCGGGATCGCCTTCGCCGGTTGTGGGTTGAGCCTCGACCGCGTGCCTGACCAGTTTTTCCAGGTCGATGTTGAGATTGCACTCGCTCAGGATGCGCACGATGCCGAGTGCAGCCCGCCGCAACCCGAACGGATCGCGGTTACCGGAGGGCTTTTTGCCCAGCACAAAAATCCCGGCCAGCGTGTCAATGCGATCAGCGACTGCGAGCAAACGGCCCGCCGCGGTGGCGGGCAATGCGTCGCCGGAGAAGCGTGGCTGGTAGTGTTCGCGAATGGCGGTTGCCACCGCGGCGTCTTCGCCGTCGGCGGTTGCGTAGTACTCGCCCATGATGCCCTGCAGGTCCGGGAACTCGCCGACCATGCCGGTGACGAGATCGCATTTGCAGAGCGCGGCGGCGCGCGCCACGGCCTCGGCCGCCTCGCCGGTTTCGTCGGCCAGTGCGCTGGCAATATCACCCACGCGAGCGGACTTGTCTGCGATGCTGCCCAGGCCCTGCTGGTAGACAACGGCGGCAAGTGCGGCGCGGCGCGAGTCCAGCGACGTGGCGCGGTCGCTGTCCCAAAAAAACGCGGCGTCGGCGAGTCGCGGTCGGATGACACGTTCGTTGCCGTCGATCACGAGGTCCGCCTGCTGGCTTTGCAGGTTGGCGACCGTAATAAACTTCGGCAGCAGCTCGCCGTCGGCGTTCTCGATCGGGAAATAGCGCTGGTGTCCGGTGAGCGTAGAAATGACGACTTCGCGCGGCAGCTCAAGGTACTTGTCCTCGAAGGCGCCGGTCACAGCGACCGGCCATTCGACCAGTGCATTAACTTCCTCGAACAGCCCGCCAACCTCCGTCACAGTACCGCCCGCGGCTTTTGCGGCTTCGTTGACACCGTCGACCACCAAGCCGAGACGTTTCGACATTTCCGCAAACACATACCCTTCGCGCTCCAGCGTGTCTTCGTACGCCGACGGTACGCCGATATCGATCGGTGCATCGGTATGGAATCGGTGACCGCGTGTCGCGCGTCCAGCGGCAACGCCGAGGATCCTGGTCTGGACAATCGCGTCACCGTACAGCAGCACAACCCAGTGCACCGGCCGCACGAACTCGATGTCCGAATCGCCCCAGCGCATGCGGCGCGGAATCGGCATCGCGAACAGCGCGGCCTCGATGATGTCAGCGATCAGGTCGGTCATCGCCTGGCCGGCTTCCGTCGAGGAATACACCAGCCACTCGCCCTTGTCGGTGACGACGCGTTCGAGCTCGCTGACCTCGACACCGCACTTCTGGGCAAACGCCGTCGCCGGCGGTTTCGGCGCTCCGTCGTCATCAAAGGCGATGCGCACCGGCGGGCCTTTCATCTCGACATCCCGATCCGGCTGCCGCTCGGCGAGGTTTTCGATTCTTAAGGCAAGCCGTCGCGGACTCGCAAACGGCACGACACGCTCAAAGCTCAGTCGCTGCTCTTCCAGTCGTGTCGCTACACCGCTGGCGAAGGCGTCGATCAACGCGACCAGCGCTTTCGGCGGCAGCTCCTCGGTGCCGATTTCGACAAGCAGGTCAGTCACGCGACCTGGTCCTTCGCGCCCGTCGTGACCATCGGGAAGTCAAGTGCTTCACGGCTGGCGTAGTAGGTTTCAGCAATCGAGCGCGCCATGGCGCGAACGCGGAGGATGAAGCGCTGACGTTCGGTCACCGAGATCGCGCCGCGCGCATCGAGCAGGTTAAACAGGTGCGACGATTCGAGCATGCGCTCATACGCCGGCAGCGCAAGACCTTCCTCGATGAGCTTGCCGCACATCCGCTCGGCCTCGTCGAAGCTGCCAAACAGCGCATCGGTATCGGCGAGCTCGAAGTTGTATTTTGACTGCTCGACCTCGTTTTGGTGGTACACGTCGCGGTAGGTGACCCGACCTAACGGTCCGTCGGTCCAGACGATATCGAAGATCGACTCGACGTCCTGCAGGTACATCGCCAGGCGCTCAAGCCCGTAGGTGATTTCGCCGGTTACCGGTTTGCACTCCAGGCCGCCCACCTGCTGGAAGTAGGTGAACTGCGTGACTTCCATGCCGTTCAGCCAGACCTCCCAGCCCAGCCCCCAGGCGCCGAGCGTCGGCGATTCCCAGTTGTCTTCGACAAAACGAATGTCGTGCACGGTCGGATCGATGCCGATTGCGCGCAGCGAGCCCAGATAGAGGTCCTGAATATCGAGTGGCGACGGCTTGATGACGACCTGGTACTGATAATAGTGCTGCAGCCGGAACGGGTTGTCGCCGTAGCGACCGTCGGTCGGCCGACGACTGGGCTGCACGTACGCCGCGCTCCACGGTTCCGGTCCGACCGCCCGCAAAAAGGTCGCCGGGTGGAAGGTGCCAGCGCCCATTTCCTTGTCATAGGGCTGCATGATCACGCAGCCGCGCTCCGCCCAATACTGCTGCAGGGTCAGGATCAGGTCCTGAAAGCTTAGTGTGTTGCTGGTCATGGCGCGGAACGTGGCGGAAAGCCGCGAAGTATAGCGATTTTCGGGGTCGATAGAAGCGGTGGGGCGCGCTGGATCGGAGGCGCCATTTCGACCGACAGCCACAAATTGGTGCAACAGAAGCGGTTGTGCACTGATCCGGTGCAGTGCAAACTAGAAATGCACGCTATTGGTGCAACAACACGGCGGCCAGTCGGAGAAAAATTAGTTTTTTCAGTACCTTATGCTAGGCACCACTTTGGCACACATCATGCAAAAGGGTGACGTGGCCGGCGACGGCCGGCACTACACAGATAAAAACCAACGTTGGAGGAAACATTCATGACGCCCGCAGACGTCCTAGGCCTCATCAAAGAGAAAGAGGTCAAATTTGTCGACTTTCGTTTCACGGACACGAAAGGCAAAGAACAACACGTAACTGTGCCCGCTCACCAAGTCGACGAAGACCTGTTTGAAGACGGCAAGATGTTTGATGGCTCCTCCATCTCCGGCTGGAAGGGCATCAACGAGTCCGACATGATCCTGATGCCGGACCCGGCCAGCGCCGTGGTCGACATCTTCTCCGAAGACACCACGATGAACCTGCGCTGCAACGTCGTCGAGCCGGCCACGATGCAGGGCTACGATCGCTGCCCGCGTTCACTGGCTCTGCGTGCCGAGGCTTACATGAAGTCGACCGGCATTGCAGACACCGCGTACTTTGGTCCGGAAAACGAGTTCTTCGTGTTTGATTCCGTTCAGTGGGACGACAACATGCAGGGTGCGTTCTACCGGGTTGACTCGGAAGAAGGCGCCTGGAACACCGACCGCGCCTACGAAGATGGCAACACGGGCCATCGCCCGACGGTCAAGGGTGGCTACTTCCCGGTACCGCCGGTCGACTCGCTGCACGACATTCGCTCGCAAATGTGTCTCGCGCTTGAGGAAATGGGCATCGAAACCGAAGTGCATCACCACGAGGTGGCCACCGCGGGCCAGTGCGAAATCGGCGCGAAGTTCAACACACTGGTTCGCAAGGCTGACGAAGTGCAGATCCTGAAGTACGTTGTGCACAACGTGGCACACGCCTACGGCAAGACGGCGACGTTCATGCCGAAGCCGCTGGTCAACGACAACGGTAACGGCATGCACGTTCACCAGTCGCTCTCAAAAGACGGTGAAAACCTGTTTACCGGTGACGGCTACGGCGGCCTGTCCGAAACGGCCATCTACTACATCGGTGGCATCATCAAGCACGCCAAAGCGATCAACGCATTCGCGAACCCGGCCACCAACAGCTACAAGCGCCTGGTACCCGGCTTCGAAGCGCCGACGATCCTGGCCTACTCGGCCCGTAACCGTTCTGCGTCGATTCGTATCCCGTTCATCTCCAACCCGAAGGGTCGGCGTATCGAAGTTCGCTTCCCGGATTCAATGGCCAATCCGTACCTCGCGTTCGCTGCCATGATGATGGCCGGCCTCGACGGCATCCAGAACAAGATCCATCCGGGTGACGCCATGGACAAGGATCTTTACGACCTGCCGCCGGAAGAAGAAGCCGAACTGCAGTTGGTCGCCTTCTCGCTGGACGAGGCACTGGACGCGCTGAACACCGACCGCGAATTCCTGAAAGCGGGCGGCGTGTTCACCGACGACCTGATCGACGCGTACATCGACCTGAAGATGGAAAACGTCACGCGCCTGCGCATGACCACGCACCCGGTCGAGTTCGACATGTACTACAGCCTGTAAAGGCTCACAAAACAGTGAACCGGGCGGCATTATGTCGCCCGGTCGCTGGCAGGAATCCGGTTTACGCTGTTATGCTAAGTCCATGGAATTTCGGCACATACTGGTTCTCGCCGCACTGCTATTCAGCGCGGATGCGTTCGCCCAGGCTTACCGCTGGGTGGATGAGAACGGTGTGGTCCACTACTCGGATCGTCCGCAGCCCGGCGCCGAGGAATTCCGACTACCGGAAAGCGAAGCACCCGCGCAGCCGGCACGGCCACGCGGCACGCAGCGCTCAAGCCCTCGCGAACAGGCGTCGACACCCGAACCCACTCGCAGCTACACCAGCATCGGCATTACGGCACCCGCGCCTGAGGCAACCCTGTGGAACATAGGGGGAGTCCTGAACGTCCAGCTGGAGTTGACGCCGAGGCTGCAACCCGGCCACAAGATCCGCGTCTACCTCGACGGGGAACCGAGGGACGTCTACAGCCTGATCTTCCCAATCAACGAAGTCTGGCGGGGCGAGCACACGATACAGATCGAAGTGCTGGACCAGAACGACGAGTTGAAGATCCGCAGCGAGCCGCAGACGTTTTACGTGCAGCAGACGAGCGTTCTGACGAACGCGGCGCCGCGGGCGCCGAACGTCCTGTAGACCCGAAACCCGAAAAGCCAAACAACCAGGTTACCTCGAACGCCGCGTCGATCATCGACTCGTTGACCGGCGGTGTCATTCTTCTTAATCGCAATCTGCTGATCGTCGGTCTGAACGCCGCGGCCGAAAACATCCTCGGCATCAGCAAGAAACGCGCACAGGGTCGGTCGCTGATGCAGCTCGTCGATGACGAGCCCGAACTCCACGACATTTTGTCGCGCGTGCTGTCCACCGGCGATCACTACGCCAATGAGCTGACACTCGGGCCCAACGAAGCCAACGGCGATGAGCGCATCATCGA
This sequence comes from Pseudomonadota bacterium, assembly GCA_038747355.1. Taxonomy (GTDB): domain Bacteria; phylum Pseudomonadota; class Gammaproteobacteria; order Steroidobacterales; family Woeseiaceae; genus UBA1847. The sequence continues at coordinate 15,798 of JBCDJX010000072.1, forward strand.
CTGTCGTGTATCGCCCGTGTTTCTCGAAGACGCTGCTTTGCTGGTCGAAGTCACCGATATCACGCGGCGCGCACGTATCAGTCGCGAAAACGCGCTGTTGATCCAGCACGGTGCCGGCCGCCAGATGATTCGCCAACTGGCGCACGAGATAAAAAACCCGCTCGGCGGGATTCGCGGCGCCGCACAACTCCTGGAGCGTGAGCTGCACGACGACGAGCAGAAGGAATATACGCAGGTTGTTATCAGTGAGACCGATCGACTCGCCGGCCTGGTGGACACGCTACTCGGCCCGGGTGGCCCGCCAAACAAGCAGCCCGTTAACGTACACGAGTTACTCGAGTACGTACTGCGGATTGTCAGCGCCGAGGATCGTCGCGGTCTGAAATTCAAACGCGACTATGATCCGGGCCTGCCGCTGCTCAGCCTCGACCGAGACCAGATGATCCAGGCGTTGTTGAACCTCGTTCGCAACGCGGTCACCGCGCTGGAAGGCCACGGCATCATCAAGCTCCGCAGCCGCGCTGTCACCAATTTCACCATCGGCGACAAATTGCACCGCGTCATCGCGAGTATCGAAATCATTGACGATGGGCCGGGTATCCCAAGACACATGCAGGACAGCATTTTTTATCCGCTGGTCACCAGCAATCCGGACGGCACCGGCCTCGGCCTGCCGGCCGCACAAGAATTGATCAGTCGTCACGGCGGGCTCATCGAGTTTGAAAGCCGCCCGGGGCGTACGGTCTTTTTTGTTCGAATCCCCATCGAATCGGACGGTGACGTATGACGGCGCTGGGTGTTTGGGTTGTCGACGACGACCAGTCGGTTCGCTGGGTGCTGGAGAAGGCGCTGCGACAGGCGGGCATGGAGCCCCGAGGTTTCGAGCGCGCCGAGCACCTGCTCGAAGCGCTGGACGGCGACGAGCCCGATGTTCTGATCACCGACGTCCGCATGCCCGGCATGAGCGGGATCGCTTTGCTCGAACGCGTTAATGAATCGCGACCCGAGCTGCCGGTGATCGTCATCACGGCGCACTCCGATCTCGATAACGCAGTTGCCGCTTATAAGGGCGGTGCCTTCGAATACCTGCCGAAGCCCTTCGATATTGATGAAGCGGTTGAGCTGGTGCGCAAGGCGGCACGCAGCAACGGCTTCGGTGAAGCAGACGCCGACAACGATCCGTCGGCCGTGATTCCGTCGTTGATCGGCCAGGCGCCGGCGATGCAGGAGGTGTTCCGCTCCATCGGCCGCCTCGCCGGCTCCAGCATGACCGTGCTGATCACCGGCGAATCCGGTACGGGTAAGGAACTGGTCGCACGCGCACTGCACGAACACAGCCCGCGGGCGCACAAGCCCTTTGTCGCACTGAACACATCGGCGATTGCCTCCGAGCTGCTGGAATCCGAGCTGTTTGGCCATGAGAAGGGCGCGTTTACCGGCGCCGACTCACGCCGCATCGGACGATTCGAACAGGCCGACGGCGGCACGCTGTTCCTCGATGAAATCGGCGATATGTCACCGGCACTGCAGACCCGCCTGTTACGCGTACTGGCGGAAAGCGAGTTTTATCGCGTTGGCGGCCAGACCTCCATCAAGGTCGACGTTCGCGTGATCGCCGCCACCAACCAGGACCTGGCGCGAGCCGTAAAAGAGGCTCGATTCCGAGAGGACCTGTTCCACCGCCTCAACGTGATCCGCATCAAGACGCCGCCGCTGCGTGAACGCCGCGAGGACATCTCGATCCTTTTCCGCCACTACCTGGCAGAATCGGCAAAGGAACTCGGTACCGCCGGCAAGAGTATCGACGATGAAGCGCTGGAGATGCTTCGCAATTACGACTGGCCGGGCAATGTCCGCCAGCTCGTTAACACAACGCGTCGTCTAACCGTCACTGCGCCCGGCTCAATCATCACCACGGAAGATATCCCGGGCGACATCGGCGGCAGCGAATCCGGCAAACGCATCATCGGCGACTGGACACGCAGTCTTGCCGCGTGGGCAGAGACACAGTTGTCGAAAGCTGAGGAGCCGCTACTGGATGCTGCCCTGCCAGAGTTTGAAAAGACACTGATCCACGCGGCCCTGGCAAAGACCAACGGCCATCGCCAGGACGCCGCCAAGCTACTCGGCTGGGGCCGCAACACGCTCACACGAAAGATGAAGTCCCTGGGGATGGACTAAACGCGCGTCCGGTTGCGGTGCTTACCGGACATTGAGCGTCAGCTTTTTGAGAACCCCGGGAGGTCTGCTTTCGGCTGTGGATTCAATTGATCGTTGCAACACCTAGACTCTACGCGAGTAGAGAGGAGGATGTTGCAGATGCTGAAGCGCAAGAGACGCCACTACACGCAAGCTGAGAAGTCATTGATGTGGGATCGCTGGCAGCAA
>JBCDJX010000073.1:0-18096 GCA_038747355.1 Pseudomonadota bacterium
ATGACGTCAACAATGTCGTGTTCAACTAGGTTTGAGCGGCGGCTGCGCAATGCCGCCGCCGAACAATCTCAGTTCAACAAGCCAGGCAGCCAGAGCGACAGACCGGGGATGTAGATCACCGCGATCAGTGCGAGGATCAGTGCCCCGTAGAACGGCCAAATGGTTTTTACGGTCTGCTCGATAGGAATCTTGCCGATCGCGCAGCCGACAAACAGCACTGCCCCGACCGGTGGCGTCACCAGGCCGATTCCCAGATTAAGCAGCAGCATGATGCCGAACTGCACGGGGTCCATGCCGAGTTCGACGGTCATCGGCAGGAAAATTGGCGTCGTGATGATAATCAGCGGCGCCATGTCCATAAACGTACCGAGCAGCAGCAGAACGATATTGATCAACAACAACAGCAGCAGCGGGTTTTCCGTTATGCCCTTCAGCAGATCGGCAAGCTGCGTCGGCGCCTGTAGCAGGGCCAGCAACCAGCCGAAAGCACCGGCGGCACCGATAACGATCATGACCATGGCTGTCGTGCGCACCGACGCCGTGGTTGCGGCAACAAAGCGCTCCCAGGTCAGTGAACGATAAACGAACAAGGCGACGAGGACGGTGTAGACCACCGCAATGCCGGCCGACTCGGTGGGTGTAAACACGCCGGAGAGCACGCCGACGACAATGATGGCCGCCGCCAGCAATCCGGGCACGGCACTGACAAAGGCCAGTGCAAACGCGCGCCATCCCGGAAACGAACCACGCGGGTAGTCGCGTTTCACGGCCACGACGTAGGCCGCCACCATCAACAGCAGGCCGGTCAGGATGCCCGGAATCACCCCGGCCAGGAACAGATCGGCCAGCGAAATACTGACGCCCGCCGCCGCTGCGTAAATAATCATGTTGTGTGACGGTGGAATCAACAATCCGGTAATGGCCGAGGTTGCCGATACGTTGACCACGTAGTCCGAGTCGTAGCCTTTCTCCTTCATCATCGGGCCGAGCGTTGAACCGATCGCCGATACGCTGGCGATGGCGGAACCCGACACGGCGCCAAACATCATCGAGGCACCGACGTCCACCTGCCCGAGGCCGCCGCGAGTGCGGCCGAGCGCCGCATCGGCGACGCGGATCAGCCGCTCCGCGATCCCGGCCCGGTGCATCAGGTCACCGGCAAACACGAAAAACGGAATCGCCATCAAGGCAAAAATATTCATACTGGCCGCCATACGCTGAAAGCCAACGATCAGCGGGATATCCAGCATGTAGAACGTCACCATGGACGCAATGCCCAGCGCGAACGCGACCGGCACGCCGATGACAAGCAGCACCAGCAGGACGGCAATAAGTACGGTTAATTCCATAGTTTGCTTACCTCCGTCGAGCGCAAATCAGCGACGAGTTGTTCAATAGCGAAACCGGTGATCAGTACGCCGGATATGGCGATCGGAATGTAGGCGTACCCTCTCGAGATGCCCAGCGTCGGGATCACGTGCTGCCAGGTTTCCTGCGCCAGCTCGACACCGAAAACCGCCATCGCCACACCGAAAACAACCACCAGCGCATGAGCGATAAACGCCACCGGCCGTTTCAGTCCCTCCGGCAGGTTGTCGGCGAAGACAGCGATTCGAATGTGAAAACCCTCGCGCACACCCGCCGCCGCCGCGATGAAGACGTACCAGATCATCAGCAGCAACGCGGCCTGCTCGGCCCACGCCGGACTGTCGTTGAGCACGTATCGTGCGAACACCTGCATGGCAATAATGGCCGTCATCACCAGCAGGCCGAGACCCGCAAACCACTTCGCAAACTGGCTGACGCTTTTGCTGGCTTCCTCGAGTGGATTACTCACCGCTGCTCTCCTGGTCCACTGGCATATTGACGATCTCCTCGACCAACGCTTCCATTTCCGGCGTGGTGACAAAACGCTCCCAGACGGGCAGCATCTTCTCGGCAAACGCCGCGTGATCCACATTTTCCACGACGTTCACGCCGTGATCGATAACGCGCTGCCGCGATACGCCAACACGTGCATCCCAGAGTTTGCGCATGATTGGCACCGAGTCCGACGCAGCCGCCTGCAAATAGTCTTGCTCTTCGCTGCTCATACCGTCCCAGCTTCGGCGTGACGCCACCAGCACCTCGGGGGCCATGACGTGTCGTGTCAGGCTGAAGTTACCGGCGGCTTCGAAGTGCCGCGTGCTTTCGTACGACGGGTAGTTGTTTTCGGCGCCGTCGACCACGCCCTGCACCAGCGACTGGTATACCTCGCCAAACGGAATCGGCGTCGGGTTCGCGCCGAGCGCCTCCATCATCGCGACGTAGATGTCCGAGTTCATGACCCGAATCTTCATGCCGGCGATGTCGTCCGGATGGTAGATCGGACGAACCGTGTTGTAGAACGAGCGAGCGCCCGAGTCGTAGAAGCACATACCGCGCAGGCCGTAGGGCATCATGGCGTCCAGGATCTTGCGGCCGATGGGACCGTCAAAGGTCGCCCTGGAGTGTGCGATCGAACGAAACAGGAACGGCAGGGCCAATACCGACGTGATTGGCACAATCGAGTTCAGCGGCCCAAGGTTGACCCGGGTCAGGTCGAGGCCGCCGAACACAGCGATCTCCAGCGTGTCCTTTTCCGCGCCCATCTGTCCACCCGGGTAAACCCGCACACGCATCTCGCCGTTAGTGCGCTCGTTCAGGAGGCGATCGATCGCAAAAAGACCCTGCGTCGTCGGGTAGTCTTCCGGCTGAGAGTCCGCGGCGAACAGCGGACGCGCGCCGCCTCGGTCTCCACAGCCTGCAAGCAGCAAAGGCGCCAGCAGAAAATCTCGTCGATTAATCATCGGCTCATCCATCCTCCGTCTACAGGTATCAGGGCGCCATGTATGTAGTCGGACGCCGCCGAGGCCAGAAATACCGCAGCGCCCCCGAGATCATCGGGATCTCCCCAGCGCCCGGCGGGAATGCGCTCAAGAATCTGCCGATTGCGGTCTTCATCGGCCCGCAGTGCGGCCGTGTTATTGGTCGCGAAATAGCCGGGCACGATCGCGTTGACGTTGATCCCCAGCGCCGCCCATTCGTTGGCGAGTAGTCGCGTGAGTCCTGCCAGTCCGCTCTTGCTGGCGGTGTACGAGGCGACACGGATACCGCCCTGCAGCGACAGCAACGAGGCAACATTGATGATCTTGCCGCGGCGTTTGCCGTCGACCATTGACCGGGCCGCAGCCTGCGCGAGGAAAAAGGGCACCTTGAGATTGGTTGCCAGCACGTCGTCCCAGTCGGCTTCGCTAAAATCTAACGCCTCTTCGCGCCGAATAATTCCGGCGTTATTCACCAGGATGCTGATCGGCCCGAGCGCCGCTTCCGCCTGCTGGATGACCGATGGCGCAACCTCCGATTGACTCAGGTCCGCCATGACCACGGCGGATTCACCGCCGCCCTCCGCGATGCGAGCCACAGTGTCATCCGGCGCCGATCGACCGACCAATGCGACACGGGCTCCTGCCTGTGCCAATGCGACCGCCATCGCCTGACCAAGCCCGGTGTTTGCGCCTGTGACCATCGCTACCTTGCCTTGCAGACTAAATTGCGGGTCCATAAAACACTCCGTAATCAATGAAGAATCCCGACACGCGTGCAGGACTCGCGTCTCCGGAACCGTGAGGGCAACCGCCCCCCGATTGTGATGCTGTGTTCAAGACGAACACGTTCAACGCGGCCTGCGGGTTGAATCCCGCTCGATCAGTTGCGGCGTTGTTTCGTTTTCGCCGGTGGCCTCTCGCTGGTCCGCGTGAAAATCGAACAGACGCTCGGCCGCCAACCGACCGATTCGTCGCGCCGGTGTTCGAGCAGTGGTCAGTCGCGGCCACACCCTGGTCGCCGTCTCAAAGTCGTCGAAGCCGACGACCGATAGCGCGTCCGGCGGCGTATGCCCGGCAACGTGCAGCGCCTGCAAAACGCCGGCAGCCATTTCGTCATTGGCGGCGAACACCGCCGTAGGCTGCGGGTCGAGATCGAGGAGTTCAGCGCCGAGGGCGAATCCGGTCTCGAAAGTGTAGTCACCACGCAAGGTGTATTCCGGCGGCAAACTCAAGCCGAATTCTGCGAGGCCTTCCTCGAACCCGGCACAGCGCTCCGTGGATGAACGGAAGCTGCGACGCCCGGTAATGCAAGCGATTCGCGTATGCCCCAGCCTGGCGAGGTGACGCGCTGCTTCGAGCCCGCCGATTCTGTCGTTGGTAACGATCATGCGGCTCTCCATATCCAGCGCGATCGACGCGATACGGATATAGGCGCAGCCGAGCTCTCGCAGAACCTCCGCCAGCAGCTCATCTTCGGACACGGACGGTGTCAGTATCACACCGTAGAGTTTCTGGACCTCAATAAACCGTCTCGCGTCTTCGATGAAGCTCTCGCTTTTGCGGTCACAGGGATGAACAACCAGTTCAAACCCGGTTTGCCGCAACACGTCCAGGATCCCGTGTTGAATATTGACGACGTACTGAGGTGTCGGGTTGTCGGTGATCAGGCCGACGAGATACGAGCGCTTCGACGCCAGGCCACGGGCTTGTGGATCTGGTCGATAGCCGATCTCCCTGATCAGTCCCTGGATTCCCAAGCGAGTGGCCTCGTTGACCAACGGTGAATCGTTAATGATTCGGGAAACGGTCTTTTTAGAAACGCCGGCTAGTTCAGCCACGTCTTTCATGGTTGGCTTGCGGCCGTCGGTGTTGTTCTCGTTCCAACGCCGCGCAGCCGCGGCAAAATCGACTTCGGATTTTTTGCTGGTTCGCCCCACGTGTCGCTCCGATACCCCCTGAACCTGGCGTGCAGCCTACACTGCCGGCCGTTTTCGGGTGAAGTGCACGGAGAATTCTCCGAGACCTTCAAAACGCACCGTTGCCGTCGATCCGGCGGTTACGTCATGTATCCCGGTCATCGCGCCGCAGGAGACGTACGTGCCCTCGGTCAGCGTTAAACCGCGCTCGGCACTGAGCCTGACGAGAAACTTGAGTGCTTCCATCACGCCCTGGTCCAGCGCAGTTTTTGCGGTGCCGACAAGCGCACCATCGACACGAACGGAAATGGACACAACGTCGGATAACTGCGACTGCCAGCTTCGTATCGACGGACCGATGACCAGCCCCCCGTTGTTGCCGAAGTCAGAGATGATCGAACCCGGCCCCATCCGGTTGATGTCCGCCATCGGGCTGCCCGCAATTTCCGCGCCGATGTGAATGGATGCGACGTATGCCACGAGTTCATCGCTCGACAGCTCACCATCGCCCGGTGTGATCGTCTCGCCCAGCCGAATTACGAATTCGGCCTCGGTCGCGGCAAATCCGCCGGCGAAGATCGACATGTCGACCTCGCCGTGGTCGTCAACGGTCTTGATGTTATTGCGGAAGATTGGCCCTGCCAGACGATCCGCCCGGTACTGCTCCTGAAACGACGGGGGCACACCTCCCACTTTCCAACCCGATACCGTGTCCGGCCATCGAGAGATCGAAGCCAACTGAATCTGGTAGGCATCTGACAGGTTGTCAGGCAGCGCCCCCGGGAATTGCGCCAGCGGCTTGGCCTGCTGTCTTGCATCGACGAGTCGACTCGAGATCCGGTCCAGCTCATCGGACAGATCGGCTGTCGCGGCTGCAGAACGCTTCTCGCTATGCATTGTCTGGCCCGCCCCTGCTGGTTTTTAGTTGTGCTGCTGCGCCGGAAATACGGCGTGGCCCGAAAGCCCTCAGCAGACTTGCTTGTAGTTGGAGGATACGTTTCATGTCTTCGGTGTCAATTTGTCGCTCCGTCGCAGGTTTGTCCGCCTCGTATTAATCCGAACCTATCGGCACGATCGTAGCCATGACCCTCGAGCCATCGCAGCGCGACGCTCGCATCCAACAACGATAGGAAGAAACACCGCCAACCCGACCGGAGGGAAGAGGAGGAAGTCCCGGCCTGTTGCCGGGACCTCGTCCTGAACTACCCCTCGGTGACGTGGCGGGGGGCCCTGGTCACCTAGAAGCGGTAGGTGGCGCCGATAACAACTCGACGATCCGGCAGACCGACGAAACACAGCGGTCCGGACTCACTGACACAACGCTGGTCAATGCGCTCTTCCGTCAGGTTGACACCTTCGAGCGCAATATCGAGATTGTCCGTGACGGCGTAGCTGACATTGGCATTCAACTGACCGCGATCCAGTGTGTTGACCGGGAAGCTGAACGTGCTGCTGCCGCTGGTGTTGGCACCGCCGCCGAAGTCCTGCGTCCGGAAACCTTCACGCCAGGTGTAGCGCATCCGCGCGGACAGGCCGTAGTTCTCGTAGTACAGCGTAAAGTTGTACGCATTCTCGGAGAAATCGAGCAGACCGCGTGGCTGACAGACATCACCCAGAACCTGCAGACCGCGACCAGACGTGCAGTCTTCGGCAGAACCACCACTGAAGTCCTGGATCGTGTAGTTGGCAAGCAGGCCGAAACCGGATGCCCAACCCAGGGTTTCTTCGTACGCAGAGAGGTCATACAGGAATGACATTTCGATACCGGAGACGGTCGTGGTTTCCGGATCGTTGCCGGGCTGCGTGAAATCGACGCAGAGACCAACCGTGTTCGGATCACCGAGAATGTTCGGGATGACGATCGGGTTGAAGATGCCGCCACCCGGGCAGCTCGGATCGGTTTCACGTGCCAGACCACCCGGTGTGATGGTGCTCGGAACCAGCAGCGCGCCCTCGAAATCCTGCCCGAAGATGTTGGTACGCTCCTTACGGAAGTAACCAATGCTCGCGACCGCGGCTTCAGCGAAGTACCACTCGACGGAGATGTCGAAGGAATCAACCTCTTCCGGTTCAAGACCCGGGTTACCGAGCTGAACCGCCGTGTTCTCCTGGTTGTCGAAGGTGAACGCCGTGTTCAGGTCGCTGAAATTCGGACGTCGGATGTCTGATCCGTAACCGAGACGCACGACGACGTCATCAGACACGTCTGCAACGATGTTCAGACGCGGCAGGATGAAATCGTAGCTGCCCACGGTAGACTGCAGTTGGCGATTGCCATTGGCGTCTTCCGGACCGAAGGCAACCGAATCAACTTCGGTATCGACATAACGGAAGCCCACGTTGCCGCGAAAGATGCCGGCCTGGAAGTTGGCCTGAGCATACAGCGCGGTGGTTTCTTCCGACACGTCGTAGAACTGGTTCTGATCCGACTGCAGATTCAGGATATCCGGGCTAGCCGGGTCATGCTGGATGACCGCATTTTGCAGAATGTTGATGACACCCTCCGGATCCGAGAATGCACGGTCCGGGTCAACCAGCAGGAAGTTGCTGATAAACAACGCGCGGCCGTCAGCGTCGCCGTAGTTGTCAGGACCACGCACCAGCAGGTCTTCGAACAACAGACCGCTCGGGCTGTCAACCAGCTGGCTGAAGCCACCGATACGATCTTCAACGTCATTAAACGTGCTCGATGACTCGTTGTAGCGCAGGCCGACATCGACAGACGTAAAGCCGTTCCAGTCCAGGTCGTAGGTGAAGTCGACACGGAACGCGTTCTCTTCATTTTCCGTCGTGTTGCGGCCGACAATGACCTGGTCGAGCACAACGTTGGCCGGGTTAGTCAGGTCTGCCACCGACGGTGCAAACGGTGAGTCGAAGTTGATACCCCAGGACAGTGTTCCACCCGACAGGTCGTAAATAAACGGCACGCAGTTGTCGTTGCTCGTGCCGTCCTGCGGACAGTTCGGGTTGAGGAAATTCAGCGTGGTGCTGAGGTTAGGGTTCTTGGTGTCGCCGCTCGTCGATGCGATCTCCGCACGCGCCGTCCAGCCGTCACCGGTCCACTCTGCGCCGAGCGAAAGCACTTCGCTGTCTGTTACACGTGAACCCGTGTCACTGGAAAAACGCAGGTTGGGATCGTCGTCATCCAGTGCGAGGTCCGGCTCGATAGTGCCGCGAAGCGCAGCCGGGAAAACACCGGGGCCCACGCCGAAATCAACCGTTTCAAAGGCGGTCGGAATGCTGACGTTGCGAAACGCGCTGACGCCGGATGCCTGTAAACGGTAACTGTCCTGGCTGCGCTCCTGTTCGTTGATGATTGCGTCGAAATTGAATTTCAGGTTGTCGTTCGGCGCCCATTCGAAGGTCGTCGCAATGTTGGTGGTTTCGTAGTCGAAATTCTCCTGTTCCTGCACCAGGAACTGGATGCCGAGAAATTCGGCAGGATCCGCACCCGGCGGCGAGGAGCGGTTGTCGCGGTCAGTTCGCGGACGGAACGACACCGATTCCTGCTCGGTGTAAGACGCGCTGATCACGAAGCCAAAGTCGCCGGCGTCGGTCGACCAGTTATCGCCGAATGCACCGGCGATTCTCGGCTGCATGCTCTCGGTGCTCAGGGAGCTGTCCTCGAATTGCAGGCGGACGGCGGCAACCTGTTCAGAAAGACTCAGCGGTCGCAGCGTCTTCAGGTTGATCGTCGCGCCGACCGAACCCTCGATCGTTTTGGCATCTGGCGACTTGATGACCTCAACCTCGGCAATGATCGCCGGATTAACGTCTTCAAAATCGATGCCGCTACGCCCGGCACCCGAACCGACGGTGGAGACACCGTTGAATTCGACGCGGTTTGCGTTGGTTCCGCGGACCTGTACGCCGGTTCCGACGCCGGCGGTACGCGTAATCTGGATACCAGTGATGTTTTCCAGCACCTCGGCGAGGTTTTGGTCCGGCAGCTTGCCAATGTCCTCAGCGATGATGACTTCGACCAGCTTGTCCGAGTTTCGCTTCTGGTCGATGGCGTTTGAGAGTGAGCCACGAATGCCCTTGACGACAACTTCCTCAAGGACTTCGTCACTGTTGTCTTCCTGCGCACCAACAATTGGCGTGAACGCGAGCGTCGCCATAGCGACCGCGAGCGCAGAAACGGTTCGAGTTGATTTCACTGTATTGCCCCCCCTGGCAAGGTTTAAGTGATGTGAGAACGGATTGTTGTAGTTACCCCGAGAATCAGCATACGCAAAATGTCACCGGTGTCAATACTGTGACAATTGCTGGACAAAAGTAGACAAAACTTAAGCGCCTTGCCCACAGACCGGGCGCGAGTTATCTTCCTTGCTACTGGGGGAATTCAGGCTGGTACAAGCTTGTGAATTATAAATTATTGTTTTACTTCGGCTTATTGTTGATCTTGGCCTCGGCCCAGCCCGGTCAGGCGAATGAAGAACAAGAGTCCGACAGCGCATCAGAGGAAATGCCCGCCATATTGTCTATAGAGACAATAAGGCAAAAACACTACCTGCCGGACTTTTCGTATGCCGGCTATCGCAATGGCTTGAGCCCCCTCCCAACCGCGTCGGGCGAGCTTGTCAGCGTGGATGAATTTGGCGCTTCCGCCGACGACAACATCGACGATACGAAAGCCGTGCAGGCGGCGATCCAGCACGCCGGAACACTCGACGGTCCCGTCGTGATCCGTTTTTCTCCAGGCCGCTATCGAATTTCGGGCATCCTGAAACTGGAGCGGTCGGATATCGTTTTGCAGGGCGCCGGCTCCGGCACCGGCGGCACGCTTATCCACTTTCCCAGACCGTTGAGGCAGGTCGACAAAAGCGCATCACTGGATGAATTACGGCAGTACCTGCGCAAGCTCGACAAGCGACAGGTTGAGCCGGAGCGCAATATCAATGATTACTTTTCCGAGTATTCCTGGAGCGGCGGATTTATCTGGATACAGAAACCCGGCACCCGACCCGCTCCCTACCTCGAGGCGTTCGACCCCGATATCGACGCGCTCGCGGACATCAGGCTCGGCGTGCGTGGCGAGAGTGTTATCGAACTCGCGAATTCTGCAGACGTTGAACCTGGGGACATCATCCAGATTCAGTGGATCAATAAGGAAGGTCCTGAAGCCGGGATCATCAAGTCAGTGTACGAGTCCGACTATCGGATGGCCGGATCACATCACTGGTCATTCCCGAAGCGTCCGCTGGTACGCCAGACGTCACGGGTGGTAGATGTCGACGGCAGCACCGTGACCTTGTCGGACGCGTTGCTTCACGACGTCGACGAGTCGATTCCCGCGCAGGTCGCGCTCTGGAGTGGCCTACAGAACGTGGGCGTCGAAGACCTGCATCTTGAGTTTCCGGCGGCGCCGTATTTCGGACATCATCTCGAGCAAGGCTACAACGGCATCTATTTCACCAGCGCCTTCGATTCCTGGGCCAGGAATATCCGGGTTACCAACGCGGACAGCGGCATCCTGAGTTACAACAGCGCCAACCTGACATTTAGCAACATCACCAGCGAGGGCACACGCCCGGCGCACTACGCGGTGCACATGGGCAACGTCCACAACGTTCTGGCCGAGGATGTGCGCGTCATGAACCCGGTGCTGCACTCGCTGACCTTCAACACCCAATCGACCAAATGCGTCTACAAGAATGCCGAAGTGTTCGTTACGCCAACGCTCGACCAGCACGCCGGTGCCAATCACCAGAATCTGTACGATAACGTGACACTGCACATGCCGGCGAGAGCGGGCGATGACGGCGCGATTTCACCGGTGTTTGACGGCAGCGGCGCCCCCTACTGGCAACCGGGTCACGGTGCGTTCAATACCACGTGGAACCTGCGGGTTCTGATCACGGGCGGCGCCCACCCTGACGAGACGGTCACGGTGCAAGGTCTTGCAGAAGGTCCGCTGGCGAGGATCGTTGGCTTGTATGGGAACCGACATTTCGAACTGGATTATCGACCCAGCCCGTACGTCGAAAAGTTGAATGTCGAGCTGAAGGCCGTTCCGTCGCTTTATGATTACCAGCTGAGGAAGCGCCTCGATAAGGCCCGCAAACCTGACTGACCGTTGCCGGGCAGTGTCAGACGTCGAGACGGAGCTGCCCGTGGACTCGAATTGAAAACTGGAGACATCGATGAAAATCGCACTGATTATTGAGAACAGCCAGGCGGCCAAGAGCGACATTGTTCACACCGCGCTTAAGAACGTCGCTGAGCCGCTGGGGCACGAAGTCCATCACTACGGGATGTACAGTGCCGATGATTCCGAAAGTCTGACCTACGTCATGAACGGCTTGCTGGCAGGTATTCTTCTTAACACCAAAGCGGCCGACTTCGTCGTTACCGGCTGTGGTACCGGCGTCGGCTCGATGCTCGCCTGCAACTCGATGCCGGGCGTGTTTTGCGGCTTGATTATCGACCCTACCGACGCCTTCCTGTTCGGCCAGATCAATGACGGCAACGCGATGTCCATGCCGTACGCCAAGGGTTTCGGCTGGGCCGCCGAACTCAACCTTGAAGACTGTTACCGCAAACTGCTCGAGCACGAACGCGGCGTCGGCTACCCGAAAGAACGCGCCGAGATCATGGCGCGAAACCGGGGCATCCTCGCCGACCTCAAGGCCGCCTCCTGTCACGACATGCTGACCGTGTTGAAGTCCGTCGACCAGGACCTGCTTAAATCAACGATTGCCGGTGAGCATTTTTCCGAGCTGTTTTTTGCGAACGCACAGGATGCCGAGATGGCGGATTATCTCCGCTCGGTACTGGACGCGTGATCCTCTAGGACTGACGAAAACCCGCGGCGGCGGTGGTCGAATCGCTACGTGGACTGGGACTGCCAGTATTCCTTGAGCTTGTCCTCGGCCTCATCGCCGAAGAAAACGCGACAGGCATCCAGCAACCCGGGCGAGTCCTTAAGGTCGTCATCCCGCACGACCAGGCTGATCTTCGAGCGCCGTCGCATGAAGTCTTCCAGTTTGGTGATCATCTCCCGTCGCGCGGTCTGTTCGATTTCGCAGCGCAGGTACTCCGCGTCCTCGATCATGCGTTTCGCGTTGTCCGGGTTCGCTCGAATCGACTCGAGCATTTCGAAGGCATCAGCGCCGTAGCGTCGCCAGAAACGAGACGACAGTCGCTCGTGTGAGCGATCGTCGGTCATATCATCCAACCCCATCAGCGTCGCCTGGTGCATGAATTCGTCGCGCGTCTCGCGGTCCGGTTCGCCGTACCACTTGCGACCGCGGTACGGCATCTCAAAACCAAGGTCGGCGACAATGTCAGCAACTTCGTTCCCGACATTGATGCAGTCGGTGATCTTGCCGCCGAAAATACTCAAGTGGCGTTGTTCCGCATCGACGTCGATTGCGTGTTTTCGTGACATCGCGATCCAGTCCCTGCCCTCCTGGTTACCCTCCACGGCCAGCGGACGAACGCCGCAGCGCTCAGCGATAATGTCGTCGCGCGTCAGCGTGCGCGGCAGTGACAACAACTCATTGGCATTCGCCAGGACAAAATCGCGATCCTCGTCGGTGACGCCGGTCTCGGGATCTTCTACCCGGGTATCCGTGGTGCCGATACAGGTCTTCGGCCCCATCGGCATTATGAAGAACAGGCGGCCGTCGCTCGCAAAAAACGTCAGGATGCGCTTGTGTTGCAACTCGTGATCGATCACGAGATGAATACCCTTCGAGAATACGTGTCGGTGCCGCGTCTGCTGATCGGCCTGCTGATTAAACGCATCGACGAACGGTCCGCAGGCGTTAATCAAGACCTTCGCGCGGATGTCGAATTCCTCGCCCTGCAGCTCTTCGCGTGCGCGAATGACCCAGCCATTCGTTTGCCGTTCGGCGCCGATTGATGACACGTAGTTAGCGGCCGCGGTTCCGTAGTTCAGCGCCGAGCGTACAAAACCCCAGACGAAGCGCGCGTCATTGTCGTGCAGGTAACAGTCCGAATACTCGATGCCCGCCACCGCGTCGCCGGTTTCCACAAGCGGCTCTCGTTCTTTCAGTTTTGCAGGTGACAGGATGTTCGGTGCCCGGGTGACAAACCGTCCGAAAGCCCAATAGATCAACGTACCGATGTAAACGAAAATGGCCGGCATTCGGAAGCCCCGCTCAACGGTGGTCAGGAAGCGTATTTCCCTGACCGTGGACGGGTAATTCCGATTCAGCTGGTTGCGACTCCGGCACAGTTTCCAGACGAGCCCGATATCGCCGTTCTCCAGGTACTTGATGCCACCCCACGCAAGGTTCGACGACTGCGAACTGGTGAAGCCACCAAAGTCACCTTTGTCGATCAACGCGACCTTCAGGCCCTGGGCCGACAGGGCCGCGGCGGAGACCGCACCGTTGATGCCGGCGCCGACGATGCACACATCGAACGTGTTGGTTTTCAGCTGCTGGATGTTGGTCGTTCTGAGTGAGGAGGTCACAATATCGTCTTGTTTGAAAAATATGATTTATAGCATCAGTGGCAGTTGTGGCGTATCATTGTGTCACTACGGTGTCATTTCACCGTGCGTTTTTCCGGATACCGCCGTCTGACAGTGCTGACCCGAAGCAAATCACTGAACCTTACCCAGGAGGTCGCCCATCACCTCGGTCGGGCCATCGTTTCGGGCCGCTACGGCGATCACAATCCTGTCCCCAGCGAAGCCGTGTTGTGCGAGCAGCTCGACGTCAGTCGCAGCGCCGCCCGCGAGGCCGTCAAGTCACTCGCCGCGAAAGGTCTGCTGACCTCTCGGGCCCGGCAGGGTATCCGCGTGTTGCCGGAACGAGAATGGAATCTGTTCGATGCGGACGTCCTGTTATGGATCCGCGATTCCAATCCCTCACTGTCGTTGTTGCGCGAGTTTACGGAATTGCGCCTGGCGATCGAACCGGAAGCCGCGTGGCTCGCGGCCACACGGCAAAACGCAGAGTCTATCGCCAGCATTCGCGATTCACTCGACCGCATGAAAAAGGCGGAATCGGGCCTCGAGGATCCTCTGGAAGCCGACATCTCGTTCCACGTCAGCGTGCTTAACGCCAGCGAAAACCGTTTCTTTACCCAGCTCGGCCGCATTATCGATACCACCCTACGCGTGAGCATTCGCTACACCAACCAGTTGAAGGGCGTGGCCGCGGCGGCGTATGACGAACATGAATCGATCTATGACGCAATTGTCGACCGAGATGCTGAACGTGCAAAGAAACAGGCCGAAAAGCTGGTCACCGAGGCGCTCGGGCTGATTAACTCCGCGCTCGACAAGCGCTGACACTACCACTCGGAAATCGAACCGTCGTCGTGACGCCAGACCGGGTTGCGCCAGTCACCGGCATCCTGTGACACCTTTTTCACAAAGTCTTCATCCACATCCACACCGAGTCCCGGCAGTGGCAACGGCTTGATAAACCCGTCACGAATCGTGAAGTCGTCCTTGTTCCTGACGTAGTCCAGGAACTCCACACCGCCGTTGTAGTGCATACCGATAGACTGCTCCTGGATCACGGCGTTGTAGGACACGAAATCCACGGCGAGGCAGGAAGCCAGCGCGATCGGACCCAGCGGGCAATGCGGTGCGAGCCCGACATCGTAGGCCTCGGCCATCGACGCGATCTTCAAACACTCGGTGATTCCGCCCGCGTGCGACAGGTCGGGTTGTACGATGCCGAGGCCGCCGGTTTCGAACACACGTTTGAAATCGAAGCGACTGTACATTCGCTCACCGGCAGCGAGCACGATGCTGGTCTTCTGGCACAGGATCGGGTACTGCTCCGCCTGTTCGGCGAGCACCGGTTCCTCGACGAACATCGGATGAAACGGTTCGAGTTCGCGCAGCAGAACCTTCGCCATCGGGACAGAAACACGACCGTGGAAGTCGAGTCCGAAATCGATGGTATTGCCGAAGGCCTCTCGGATCAGGCGCACCCGATCGATAACCTTGTCGATCGCGCGAATGGTGTCGACCATCTTCAGTCGACCGCAGCCGTTCAACTTGAACGTGTCCCACCCGGCTTCCAGCAGCTTGCCGATCTGCTCGACCTCGCCACTGGGATCATCGCCGCCGACCCAGGTATAGGTTTTCATGCGGTCACGACAAAGCCCGCCCAGCATCTCGGTCACCGGCATGCCCGCGGCTTTGCCTTTGATATCCCACAGTGCCTGATCGATACCGGCGATGGCCGACATCAGGATGGGGCCGCCGCGGTAGAATCCGCCCCGGTACAGTGTCTGCCAAAGGTCGTTAATTCGTCGAGGGTCCTGGCCGACCAGGTATTCCGACAATTCCTCGACCGCGGTCTTAACGGTGCGAGCCCGACCTTCGACGACGGGCTCACCCCATCCGGTAATCCCCTCGTCGGTATCGATCGCCAGGAACAGCCACCGCGGGGGAACAGGGTACAAGCGAACGTTGGTAATCTTCATAAACGGAAGAAATCTGCGGAAGTCATCGACACACGGCTCGCTTAATTATAATATAAATATGTAATATTAACCAAGCACTTATCGCCGTCTGACATGTCCTCATCCGCCCGCTACCCCAGCCTGAAAGGCCGTACTGTCCTCGTCACCGGCGGAGCCACCGGCATCGGTGCACAACTGGTCACGGATCTCGCCGCCCAGGGCTGCCAGGTCGCCTTTATTGACCTCGCCGACGCCGAAGGCCAGGCGCTGGCAGCGGCCCACGACGCAGTTAGTTTTTACGCCTGCGATGTTACCGATGTTGCGGCGCTAAAAGCCACGGTCGCGACGATCGGTGAGCACCATGGCGCAATCACCGGGCTATTGAATAACGTCGGCAACGACACCCGGCACGCCGTTGCTGACGTGACGGAAGCATTCTGGCGTCGCTGTATGGCCGTCAATCTGGATGCCGCCTTTTTCACCTCGCAGGCCGTTCTGCCGCAGATGCAGGCCGCCGGCGGCGGTTCCATTGTCAACCTTGGCTCGATCAACGCGCTGCTCGGGCCCGACAACATGGTGGGCTACGTGACCGCGAAAGCGGGACTCATGGGCATGACGCGATCCATGGCGCGCGAAGTCGGCGCAGACAGGATTCGCGTCAATGCGCTGTTGCCCGGCTGGGTCGTCACTGACCGCCAACTGGAAAAATGGCTGACCACTGAGGCAGAAGCCGCCTGGATGGCGCAGGTCTCGATTCAACGTCGCCTGCTGCCGGACGATGTTGGTCGACTCGCCTTGTTTTTGCTCGCGGATGACAGCGAAATGATTACCGGACAGACCATCAATGTCGACGGTGGCAGGACCTGAGGCATGCCGGTATTTCTGGCGGGTGACTGGGGTACAACGAAGCTGCGACTGTTCGTCTGTGATGCGCGGGACGGTGACATTCGGGTCGTCGATACCTGCGAAAGCCTCGGCGTCGCGAAAGTAAGGTGTGGGGATTTCGAGTCCGTCCTGCTGGAGGCGATAAGCGGCTGGCGCACCGTATACGATTTCGATGTTGTCCTGCTCTCCGGCATGATCGGCTCGAACATAGGCTGGCGCGAAGTGGGTTACCTGCCCTGCCCGGCGCGACCCGATGCCATCGGCAGTAACACCGAGGTGTTCGACGTTGATGGTCTGCGGGTCGGTATCGTGCCCGGCCTCGTCTGCGAAAATCCCCTTGGCCAGCCTGACGTGATGCGCGGCGAGGAAACCCAGCTGCTGAACTGGTCAGCACGAACCCGCGATCACACCTCTGGCCTCGTCGCCTGTCCGGGCACACACAATAAATGGGTGCAGATCCGGCAAGGCAACATCGATCACTTCATGACAACGATGACCGGCGAGCTTTACGCATGCCTTCGCGAGCACAGTGTCTTGATACACGACGCCGACGACACCTTTGATGAGTCCGCGTTTGTGGAAGGCGTCAACGCGGTCAAGGCGCACCCCGGCCATTTCAACAGCCTGCTGTTTTCGACGCGCAGTCGCCAGGTGTTGAACCAACTGGCTGAACCGTCTGCCAGTGCATATCTCTCGGGCTTGCTGGTCGCTGCGGACTGCCTTGGTGCGCTGGATGTGTTCGACCGGGCCGATGCAGCCGTCACCCTGCTCGGTGAGCCACAGCTCAACCTTCGATACGCGACTGCGCTCGATGCACTGGGCATCGATTCGGCGTCGGTCGATGTCTCGACGCTGGGTGCCGAGGGCTACCTTCAACTCCTGACACACAGCGGCCTGCGACTATGAGCTCTGCCATGTTGAAAACCTGCTTCGATGAACTCCCCGTGGTTGCCATCCTGCGCGGCGTGCAGCCCGACGAGGCCATTGCGATCGGCGAGGCGGTTCGTGCCGCCGGCATCCGCATAATCGAAGTCCCGCTTAACTCACCGGATCCGTTCACCAGTATTCGACGCATGGTCGATTCGCTGGGTGACGACTGTGTCATAGGCGCCGGTACAGTACTCACGGTCGACGACGTCAAGCGTGTGGCTGACGCGGGTGGGAGCATTGTCGTCAGCCCGAACACCGACGCAGACGTTATTACGACCAGCCTGGATTGCGGCATGACGCCGATGCCGGGCTGGGCATCACCCACCGAGGCCTTTACCGCGATCGCGGCCGGTGCGCGATACCTGAAGTTGTTTCCGGCCGGATCGTACGGCGTTGGCCACTTCGTAAACGTCAGGGCCGTGTTGCCGGCGGATTGCAAGGTGATCGCTGTCGGCGGTGTCGGCGCCGACGACATTGCCGACTGGCGCACCAAGGGAATTCACGGTTTCGGCATCGGCTCGGACATTTACAAAGCGGGCCGCAGCGCCAGTGACGTAGGCGACCGGGCGGTGAAGATCGTCAAGGCGCTGCGAGCGACGCAGCAATGACGGCAGACATTCAGTGCGAGCAGGTCGCAGAACTCGCGGTCGGCAATGAGTTGGGCGAAGGCGCGATCTGGGATGCGTCGCGTCGGTGTTTCTGGTGGGTCGACATCATGGGCAGCACCCTGTTCCGATGCAACGCCGACGGTGATGCGCTCGAGCAATACAGCATGCCGGAACGCCTGGCCTGTCTCGCGCCGATCAAGGGCAGTGATCTGTTCCTGGGCGGCTTCGAGTCCGGTTTCGCCACGTTCACGCCGGCGCATGGCGTTCGTGACTGGCTGCAGCGGATCGAAGCCGACAATCCCGGCAACCGAATGAACGACGGCGGCACGGATCGACAGGGTCGGTTCTGGGCCGGCACGATGGTGGAAGATGCCGATCGATCGACCGGCATGGGCTCACTGTATCGAATGGATGCAGACCGCAGCGTCCATGCAATCCTTCACGACCTGAGCATCCCGAACAGTCTTGCTTTTAGCCCGGACAGCGACGTGATGTATCACTGCTGCTCAG
>JBCDJX010000074.1:0-17998 GCA_038747355.1 Pseudomonadota bacterium
ACATCGACACGTCGGGCTGCTAATGAACCGCGCAGCTCACAAACAGTCGGGCTTCACACTTATCGAGCTCGTGGTCGTGATCGCGATCCTCGGCATCCTGGCCGCATTCGCTATCCCGCGATTTGCGAGTCTCGAAAGTGAAGCGCGCACGGCGACCGTGTTCGGTTTGTCCGGCAGCGTCCGGTCCGCGGCGACCCTCGCGCACAGTCTGTTCCTGACCACGGGTGCCACCGTTGTCACGATGGAAGGCGTGAACGTCAACCTGACCGAAGGCTACCCGGATGCGTCTGACATCGCCGTAACGCTGGCGGATCTGACGGGCTTCAACGTCACGGTCAACGGCGCGGGCGACGAGGCGACATTCGAACGTATCGGCGCACCCGGTAACTGCGAAGTCGTTTACAACGACGCGTTGGTCAACCAGGCACCGCTGGTGTCGGTGGACATCAGCGGGTGCTAGGCGGTGAGTCGGAGGCTTGCCCATCGAGGTGAGCAGGGGTACACGATAATCGAGCTGGTTGTGATTATCGTGATCCTCGGCGTCATCGGCGTAGTCGCTGGTCCGAGATTCTTCTCGAGCAGCGACTTCGACGGCCGCGCCTACTACGACGAACTGTCGACGGCACTGCGTTACGGTCAGAAGGTGGCTGTCGCGTCAGGGTGCCCGGTCAGGGTCACGGTGACCTCGACCAGTTACGCCCTGACACAGCAGTCTGCATTGTCCGGTCACTGTAATCCGTCTGATTCCAGTTTCCCGGTTGCTGTTCTCTTGCCATCGGGCGAGACAGTGACGGGCAATGCACCGACCGGCGTCACCGCGACACCCGCCACAAGCTTTGTTTTTGACGCCGAGGGAGGAACCACCCTCGGCGCCGATGAGTCTCTCACCGTGGCCGGGTTTTCGCTGACGGTGGAGGCCGGAACCGGGCTGGTGATTACGCCATGAGACAGCAATCCGGGCTCACGCTGGTCGAACTCCTCGTCTCCATCGTGATTGTTGGCATCGCAGCCAGCACGATACTCGGCGTTTTTTCGACCGTCGCATCATCAAGCGCCGACCCGATGGTCCGCCATCAGGCGGCCGCTATCGCGGATGCTTACCTCGAGGAGATCCTGTTGCGACCCTTTGATGATCCGGATGGCAGCGATGGCGAGAGTGCTCGGGCGGCTTTCGATGATCTCGATGATTACAACGGTCTCGTCGACGTCGGATCGCGGGATCAGTTCGGTAACCCGATCCCGTCCCTGTCCGCGTACACGGTCTCGGTTTCTGTCTCGCCTTCGTCGGCGCTGGGCTCGCTACCGTCCGGCGATGTCGTCCGTGTCGACGTGCTGGTGACGCGCGACAATCTCGTCAACTACGTCGTCAGCGGTTATCGGGCGAGGTACTAGGCATGCGGCAGCAAAGCGGATTCACGCTGGTAGAGCTAGTGGTCACGATCGTCCTGTCGACGATCGTCGTCTCTTTCATGGCCATGTTTATCACCGGGCCGGTAACCGCCTATAGCGACCAGGCTCGGCGCGCCGAACTCGTGGAGCTTGCCGATTCGGCACTGCGCGGACTGACGCGCGAAGTCCGCCGCGCGTTGCCCAACAGCATCCGGGTGCGCAGCAACGGCGCGATAGTCGCACTGGAACTGCTGAACACCGTCGACGGCGTTCGTTATCGCGCGCGCCCGCCGGGCAGCGAAGCCCAGCAGCTTCGCTTCAGCGACTCGGATGATTCCTTCAATTCGGTGGGCAGCTTCAGCAACATTGCGCGGCCGTTTACGTCGACGACACATTACCTGTCGGTCTACAACGTCGGTGTCACCGGTGCTGATGCCTACGAGCTGTCGAATGTTATTACACCGGCCGGAACGCAGATCAGCATTGCAGCTGACGGTTCGAGCGGTGAAGACCGTGTGACGATGTCACCGGCATTCCGTTTTGCCTACGAGTCGCCAAGGCAGCGCGTGTTCCTGGTCGAAGGACCGGTCAGTTACCTGTGCAATACGATCACCGGTGAGCTCAAGCGTTACAGCGGTTATGCCATCAGCGCCACTCACTCAGCACGCGACAGCGAGGCGGAGCTGCTGGCGGCGGGCGCGGTCGAGTCGACAGTCGTCTACAACGCCAGTGGTTGCGGCTTTTCCTACGCGCCCGGTAATTCCGAGCGAGCCGGGCTACTCAGTGCCAGCCTGACGGTCAGTGAAGCGGGTGAGAACGTCTCGCTGCTGCGCCAGGCACACGTGGACAACGTACCGTGAGTCGCCGTCATCAAGCGGGCTTTTCCCTGGTCCCTGCACTGTTCCTGATCGTTGTGCTGGCGTCGCTGGGCGTCGTGGCCGTGCGCATGAGTGTCGTGGGTTCGCAGACCGTCGTGCTGACCATGCAGGGTTCGCGCGCCGATGCCGCCGCGCGCAGCGGTATCGAATGGGCGGTGTATGACGCTCTGGTGAACAGCAACTGTGCCGCAAGCACGGTCCTGTCGATGACAGAAGGCGGCCTGGCCGGATTCACCGTCAACGTCAGCTGCTCGAGTGCGAGCTACACCGAGGGGCAGGACACGGTAACCGTCTACACGGTGGAAGCGTTCGCGACCTCGGGCGCCTACGGCCAGCCGGACTACATTTCCCGGCGCGTGCGCACCACGCTGACGGACGTCAGTTAGGGCGATACGATGACCGTACTCCGCCTTACGCTGGCTACGTGCCTGTTGGTATCGATCGAGGTCCTCGCAGCACCGGGCGACGTGCTGTTTTCCGACGACTTCGAAGGTGACCTCAGCCAGTGGACGGTCGTCGATTCGGGCGGCGAGGCATTTATCGATGATTTCACCAGTCAGTCCGGCGACTCCCTGACGTTTCGCTGGGACCCGGTCACGGTGACCAGCGACGCCTTTGATGCCAGCGTGCCGGCCGTTCGCCTTGAAGCCTGGGTTCGACGCGGCAGCGACGCTTTCAGCGAGGACCCGGACGGCAACGAAGACCTGGCCGTCGAGTACCTGGACGACGGTGGCAACTGGATCGGTCTGGTCACCTACCTCGGCAACGGCTCTGCCGGTGAAATCATCAACCTGAATATCGTGCTTCCCGACGACGCTTTGCATTCCGGCTTGCAAATTCGTTTTCGACTGACGGGCGGCAGCGGCCCGGATTTTGACTACTGGCACGTTGACGACGTTTCCGTCACCGAGGCCGAACCGCAGGGCGCCTACGGACTCGGTTCGTGCATGGATTTCGAGAGCGGACTCGGCGACTGGACCGTAAACTCGTCCGGCGGTGACGCCGGCATCAACGATGACACGTCTAACAGTGGCAGTTTCTCGCTGTTTACCCGTTGGGATCCGGTGTCGCTTACCAGCCCGACGGTGTCGCTGGCTGGCGCTTCCGGCGTCGAACTGTCGGCCTGGGTTCGTCGCGGCAGCGACAGCTTCAGTGAAAACCCGGACAACGGTGAAGACCTGGTGATCGAGTATCTTGATGACGGCGGCAACTGGATCGCGCTCGAGAGCTTCACCGGATCCGGCACGCAGGGCGAAATTTTCGACCGCAGCTATGTCCTGCCGGCGGCCGCGTTGCATACCGGCTTCCAGGTTCGTATCCGCCAGACCAACGGCAGTGGCAGCGATTTCGACTATTGGCACGTGGACGACATTTGTCTCAGCGGCAACCAGCAGGTGTCCTATTACTTCGACGAAGAACTCTGGGCCGGTGCCGCCGATGAGGTGGTGGACAGCGGTTCCGGGGGGTTGTCGGGAGTCGCTGTCGGTGGCGTTACGACCTTTCAATCGTCACCCGCGATTCCAGGCAATCCCGGCTCCTGCCGGTACGGCGACTTTGACGGTGTGGATGACTACATCGAGGTAGCCGATGACCCGGCGCTGGATTTCGAAACGGCCGTCACGGTGGGCGCGTGGATCAACCCCCGGTCACTGCCGTCCGGCGGGGATATCCACACCATTGTCGCCAAGGATGAAAACTACGAGTTTCACATCAACAGCAGCGCACAGGTGTACTGGTTCTGGACCGATGGTGGTGGCAGCAATCGAACCCTGACCAGTACGGCCACCGTTAACCTGGACCAGTGGTACCACGTTGCGATCACCTACGAAGCCGGCAGCCAGGTGATCTACCTGGACGGCAGCCCGGTTGCGACGTCCTCGCGAACCGAGACGCTGGAGACCAACAATGACCCGCTGCGTATCGGCAACGACGTGAATGGCTCAAACCGGAATTTCGACGGGTTCATCGACGAGGTGAACATCTTTGGCCGGGCACTGACGCAGGCGGAAGTGCAGACGCTGATGATGGAAACCCGTCCGTGCCCGACGGTTGCGCCGCAGTTCACCATCAACCATGACGGCTTCGGTATCAACTGCCTCGCCGAGACAATCACGGTCTCGGTCGTGGATGCCGCCGCGGGCACCCCGCTGACGGACTACAACGCCACCGTGGTTCTCGATACGCAGTCCGGAAACGGCAGCTGGCAGCTTGTGACCGGCGGAGGCGCACTCAGTGACCCGAGCGCTAATGACGGGCTCGCGACGTACAACTGGCCACTCACGGAATCGACCGCCGTGTTTGCACTGTCGTACACCGAGGGAGCGACGCCCATCGACATCGACGTATTCCAGCAATCGGACACCGGAATACGCGATACCGACGCCGAGGGGCTGCTGGCCTTTTCACCCAATGGCTTCACGGTGACCGCGGCGACGCTGTCCAATCCTCCGCCCGGCACCATCCCGTCCTTCGATGCGTCACAGGTCGCCGGTACCGATTTCACCCTGCACATCGCCGCCTTCGGGCAAACCCCCAGTGACCCGAGCTGCGGCATCATCGAAACCTACAGTGGAACCCAGACCCTGGACTTCTGGACCGATCGCCAAAACCCGTCGAGCGGCACCGTCGTACCGACCGTCGATGCCGCAGCGATTGCGGATTCGGAAGCAGGTTCCAGCGACCAAACGGTCACTTTCGTTAACGGCCAGGGGACCGTGACCGCAAAATACAAGGATGCCGGAGAGATCCGGATCAGTGTCAAGGACGACACACCTTCCGACCCTGAGCTCGCCAGCGGTATTCGAGGCGGCACCGCCGGTTTCGTCGTCCGGCCGTTCGAGTTTCGCATCTCGGCCATTGCCGACGGCGGCGGAAGCGCCAACCCTGAGGCCGCCGATGAAAACGGCGCGGTGTTCCTGGCGGCCGGTGAGGCCTTTGCGGCAACCGTGACGGCGTATGACGCCGAGGGTGACGTTACGCCGAATTACGGTCAGGAAGCGGTTCCCGAGAGCGTTGCTTTGACGGTCAGCCTGGTCGCGCCGTCCGGCGGAAACAGCCCGGCGATCGCATCACCGAGCGGTTTCGGCAGCTTCAGCTCGGGGACGGCGACCGGAACGACATTCAGCTGGCCGGAGGTTGGCATCATCTCGCTGGTGCCCGCCGTGGCCGACGGCGACTACCTCGGTGCCGGTAACGTCACCGGACCGGCCAGTGCGAACGTCGGACGCTTTGTTCCCTACCAGTTTGATACCGCGATCAACGTTCCGCTGCTGGAAACCAGCTGCAGCGCCGGCTCATTCACCTACCTCGGTGAGCCGTTCGATTACGCCACACCGCCCGTGATCACGTTCACGGCCAAGGCACTGGGTGGCGAGACGACCGCCAACTACAGCGGCGATTTTTTCAAGATGAGCGGTCTCGCGGACCCGGTGTATTCGTCGACACCGGCCAGTCTCGATACCACCGGACTCGTCTCCAACGGCGCGGCGTCGGTCGCAGACGTGGGCGGCGGGGTCGGCACCCTGACTTTTTCGGCTGGCACCGGTCTCAGCTTCAATCGCAGTGCGGAGATCGCGCCTTTCGACGCGGATATTCGCCTGGGCCAGGATGTCGTTGACAGCGACGGCGTCGCGGCGGCGTCTAACCCAGTGGCCTTTGGCAGTCCGTCCGGCATTCTGTTCGATAATGGCGCCGAGATGCGCTACGGCCGACTCGCACTGATCAATGCGTTTGGTTCCGAGTTGGTCGATCTGCCGGTGTCGGTTCGCAGTGAGTACTTCTTTAGCGACGCTGTCGGTTTCGTGCCCAACGCGGACGACGCCTGCACCGCCGGCATCGACGTGAGTATCGACCAGTTCACCGAGAACCTGGACCTCAACGACACCTGCCTGCTGGAGACCGCGCCGATGGGTGGCCTGGCGTGTCCATCGCCCGTCTCACCCTTGCTGTCATTGCTAAACCCGGCGAGCGGTGGGGAGTTCGACGTGTTGCTCAAAGCGCCGGGCAACAGCAACGAAGGCAGCTTGCGGGTCACCGCGGATGCACCGGACTACCTCGAGTACGACTGGGACGCGACCACCGCCGGCGACGAAGATCCGATATCCAACGCGACCTTCGGGATCTTCAGAGGACTCGGCCGCCGCATCTACACGCGGGAAATCTACTAGACAGGGCGTTTACTCGCGCGGCATCACCTGCGCCATCTGCAGAGCCGCGGCGCTCGCGCCGGCGACCGCCCAGCCGCCGTCGACGGGCAGAACCACGCCACTGACGTAGGCACCGGCATCCGACGACAGGAACATCGCGGCGTTACCGATCTCTTCGGCCTGGCCAAAGCGCTGTAAAGGAACGCTCATGGCGACCTGTTTTTCGATGGCCTCGGTCGGAGCAAGCCGGCGCATACCCTCGGTGTCGGCAATCGGTCCCGGCGCGATACTGTTGACGCGGATACCCACCGGGCCCCATTCGAGCGCCAGTGTGCGTGTCAGCATATCGACGCCTGCTTTTGCGGCACAGACGTGTGCCTGCGCCGGCATCGCCAGGAAGGCCTGCGGTGCTGAAATATTCACCACTGAGGCGCCGGGCTTCTTGAGGTAAGGCAGCGCGGCCTTCAGCACGTGGAACGAGCCCAGAAGGTCGATATCGACCACCGACTTGAATCCGTTTGGAGACAGGTCTTTGGCCAGCGCCGGGAAGTTGCCCGCGGCGCCGGAAATCAGGACGTCGATCGGCTTGTTGAAGTGCTCAAGTGCGGCCGTGACGGCTTCATGGTCGCGAACATCAAGTGCGTAGCCGCTGGCGTCGCTGCCGAGTTCCTTCAGCGCCGCGACCGTGGCTTCAACTTTTTCCTGCGAGCGACTGGCCACCGACACGTCGGCCCCGGCGGCAGCAAAACTCTTGGCGATCCCGAGGTTAATACCGCTGGTACCGCCAAACACAAAAACCGTTTTACCGCTGAAATCGAAGTTGGCCGTCATTGCCGTCACTCTCCATGGATCGGGGGCACGACAGTGTCATCGCAGATCGGGTAAAAATCAATTGACGGCGTGACACAGCACGCGATTCGCCGCTCGGCAGGTCAGCGAATTGCGAAGGGTGACAGCCAGGAGACTAGGTGGGCGGTGACGTCGTCGCGATTGATCTCGTTAAACATCTCGTGGCGCCCGTCCTCGTATATCTTGATGGAAAGGCGTGAATGACCCGTCTGGGCATAGTGCGTCATCAAGGCTCCCATCCCGCTGTCACCGCCGACCGGGTCTTTTTCGCCGCCGAGGATCAGGATCGGCAGGTCAGACCGGATACGGTTGATGGCATTATCCGAGCCCACGCCGCTCATGCCGGCGAGAAAATCCTGCCAGAGACCAATGGTGAACGGGCCACCGCAGAGCGGATCGGCCTCGTACTTGTCGACTTCCGCCTCATCGCGCGACAGCCAGTCCGACTCGGTTCTCGCGGGCGAAAACGCCTTGTTCAGCGCCCCAAAGCCGAGGCCGTCGAGCAACGGGCTTGGGTTGCGCCGGCCGCTGGCGAAGCCCACCACGGCAGCAACGAGCCTTCCGGGCAGCAGCTTGTAACTGGCCGGCCACGTCGACCCCGACAAAACGAGGGCCGCCATGTCGTGACTGCGCTGCATCGCCAACGATTGTGCAACGAAGGAACCCATGCTGTGACCCAGAACAACAGCCGGCAGGCCGTCGTGAGTCGCCCGAACGTGATCGAGTACGACAGACGAGTCGTTCACCACCGTCTCCCAGCCGTCGGTGTCTGCAAAAAAACCGCGCAGTTCGGCGTGCTCGCCGTGACCGCGGTGATTGTGCGAGTACACGCTGATGCCGGCGGCATTCAGCGCGGCGGCCAGCCGCTGGTAGCGATCGGCATGCTCGCCGAGGCCGTGGATGATCTGTACGACCATCGATGGATTGTCGGCCGCCCAGCAACGGGCTTGGATCGGCGTTTCGTCCTCGGCGACGAGTGTGAAGATATCAGTCATGCATGTTCCAGGTTTTCAGCATTACCAGAAAGGTGTAGGAGGCCGACCAGGTGATCATGACCAGGCCGGTCAGGCCCTCCATGCCGGTCATCAGGCGGATCGGGCCCAACGGCACAATATCGCCGAAACCGATGGTCGAGTACGCCATCGCGGAGTAGTACACACAGTCGATCAATGATGGCGACGCAACACCTACGAGTTCACCGACATCGAAGAAGTTCAACTGGATGTAGTAGGCGACCCCGAACAGCCAGATACCGATGACGTGCAGCACCAGCAGGCACAGGATCAGGAGAACCACTCGCAGCCGATCATGATGGCGCGGTACCTGCAGCCGGTCTGCCAGGATTCGCAGGCCTTCGTAATGCACGATCACGCACAACACAACGGTGATAACGGTTGCGGTGATGGAGATGAGATAGCCAGGAGGAAGCATTCAGAGACCTAATTCTGTGTTTTTGCGTCTTCGAGCTCAGCGCCGGACAGAGCCTGATGCGACCACGCCGGCACCAAACAGCAGCCCCAGTTTCACAAGCTCCAGCGTCGAGTATGCGGCATGTGCGACTGATGGCGGTAGCTCGCGGCCCTGTGCCACCATCGCGGCTCGCTCGGTGAGTTCCGGGATCAGCCACGCAGACTGCGCCACCAGGATCAGGGTGAGTACGCCGCATAAAGCCCACCAGGTTGCTACGCGCCCGGACGCGCGAACGACGATCAGCAGCAACACAAGCGCCATCAGCTCCGCCTTGTTTAGCACCTGAAAGACGGTGGCGGTGACGTCGAAGGCAATCGGTCGCGTAATCAGCGCCGCTGAAAAACGGGCCGGCGTCGCAAGCAAAGATACACCGGCTGTCATGCCAAACCAGACAAAGCAGACCCACGCCGGAGATGACAAAGTGTTGCGTAGCAGAGTAAGGATAGTCGACATGCGTGCCCTCTCTTGTTTTCGTGCGCGTGGCGGCGCATGCTCGCCGCTTTTCCGCGAGACTCTATGACGAGACCGCGGTAATCACAACTCACCGCCGCAGCCATCACGGCGACAACTTCCGAATCCTGACCGACATGACAGAAACAGCGCTTCAGTACCAGATACAAGCAAGCAACCCCGCCGCGCACATTTTCGAGGTATCACTGACGATCCCGAATCCTGACGCAGCCGGCCAGCAGCTCGTCATGCCGGCGTGGATCCCCGGCAGCTACATGATCCGCGACTACGCGAGAAACGTCGTATCGATCACTGCGCGTTGCGGCGAACAGGCCATCGGAATCGCCAAGCGCGACAAGAGCAGCTGGCAGGCCGAGCCCTGCGACGGCACGTTGACGGTTACTATCGAGGTGTTCGCGCATGATCCCAGTGTTCGCGGTGCTCACCTCGATGTGACGCACGGGTTCTTCAATGGTACCTGCATGTTCCTGGAGCCAGTGGGTTTGTCCGACGCACCCTGTCAGCTGCAGATCCTGCCGCCTGCCGACGGTCAGGATTGGCAGGTTGCGACGTCGATGCGACGTGACGGCGCCGAGCTCTGGGGCTTCGGAAGCTACCGGGCCGACAACTACGCCGATCTCGTTGATCATCCTGTCGAACTGGGAAAGCAAGTGATTCGCGAATTCGTCGCGAGCGATGTACCACATGCGCTGGCGATTCGCGGTCATATTCGCGGTGACGTCGACCGGTTGGTCGCTGACCTGAAAACGATCTGCGAGCAGCACGTCGCGCTGCTCGGCGTGCCGTCAGACCTGGATCGCTACCTGTTCTTGCTGAACATGCCCGCCAGCGGTTACGGCGGCCTTGAACACGGCTGGTCGTCGGCCAACATCAGCTCGAGAGACAGTCTGCCGGTGCGAGGAAGCGACGAGACACACGAAGGCTACCGGACTCTGCTTGGACTTCTGAGTCACGAGTATTTCCATCTCTGGAACGTCAAACGGATGAAGCCGGCGCGCTTCAGGCCGTACAAGCTCGACGGCGAGTCCTACACAGAATTGCTCTGGGTGTTTGAAGGCATCACGTCGTATTACGACGACCTCGCGCTGCGGCGTTCAGGCCTGATCGACGACAACAGCTACCTCGAGCTGCTCGGTCGGACCATCACACGCGTGTTGCGCGGTTCCGGTCGGTTGCGACAGAGCGTTGCCGAGTCGAGCTTTGACGCCTGGACCAAGTTCTACAAGCAGGATGCCAACGCGCAGAACGCAATCGTCAGCTACTACGCGAAAGGCGCAATGATTGCGTTGGCGCTCGATCTGACACTGCGCAGCGAATCGTCGAGCAGTCTCGATGAGGTCATGCGCGAGTGCTGGCGACGGTACGGCGAAACTGGCGAGGGCCTGCCCGAGCGCGGCTTCGAGTCGGTGTGTCGCGAGGTCTCCGGTCTCGCACTTGACGACTTCTTTGATCGCTACGTCTACGGCACCGAGGACCCGCCGCTGAAACCCCTGCTGGCAAACCTCGGCGTTCAGCTGCACGAGCGATCAAGCTCAGGGCTCAACGACAAAGGCGGTAAGTCCGCTGCGAGTCCCGCGACGACCTGGCTGGGCGCCACACTGGCGGATGACAATGGCCGAACGACGGTGCGTTCGGTCGCCAACGGCAGCCCCGCCGAACGCGCAGGTATAGGCCCAGGCGACCAGCTGCTGGCTCTCGACGGTTTGCGCATCAGCGCTGCGACACTGGATCGTCGCCTGCTCGACTTTGTCGACGGCGATGTCGTGATGGCAAGCCTGTTCAGGGACGACGTGATCGTTGAGACAGCGGTTACGCTCGAAAGTCCGCCACAAACGACAGTCTGGCTGTCGCTTGATGCCGATAACGAGGCGGTCGTGAAAAAACGGATGCTCTGGTTCGGCGACGAGAACGCCAGCGCTTGAGTTTCGCCAATCCGATTCTGCGGCTGTTTTTCGGCGCTGCGCTGATCAGCCTCTCGCCGGTCTGGGTTCGGCTGGTAGACATCTCCGCTACGGCCAGCGGCTTTTACCGGATGTTCATCGGTGCCGCGGCGCTGGCGCTGTACCTGCTCTTGTCCCGTCGAGGTCTTCAGTTCAGCCGGCGCGTCTGGATCATCCTTATCGCTGCCGCCGTGTTCTTTGCCCTCGACCTGTGGTTCTGGCATCGCTCCATTAACTTCGTCGGGCCCGGGCTTGCGACTCTGCTGGCCAACTTCCAGGTGTTCATCCTGGTGATCGTCGGCGCCGTTTGGCTGGGACAGCCGTTAAAACCCGTGCATCTCATCTCGGCGCCGCTCGCCATCGGCGGTTTGGCCATGATCTTCGGCGTCGACTGGTCGTCGCTGTCGTCCGACTACCGACGCGGCGTTGTCTTCGGACTGCTGACCGCCTGCGCCTATGCGGCCTACATGCTCAGCCTGCGGGCGTCGCGCCGCGATGCGGTCGATGCGTTACCGGTCCGAGAGGTCTTCGTAATCACGGCTCTTTGTGCGGTGATCATGGGGTTCACAACGATGGCTGAAGGCGAGTCTCTGGCGATCGGAGCGGTCGACTTTGGCTGGATGCTCGGCTACGGCGTTTTGTCTCACTGCCTCGGCTGGCTGTTGATCGCCAGCAGTCTCCCGAAGGTGACGACCACCCAGGCGGGCCTGGCCTTGCTGTTGCAACCGACGCTCAGTTTCGCCTGGGATATCCTGTTCTTTGCGCGACCGATGTTGGGTCGCGAGATGCTGGGTGCAGCCATCGCCCTGCTGGCGATTTACCTTGGTTCACGATCACCGTCAAAGCAGGTGTAGGGCCTTGGCAAGGCAGCGGATGTCAAAGCGCGATGCCGGCAACTGAACCTCGCCGTCCAGTTGCGCTATGACCGGCGCTTCGCAATCGACAGTCAGCGCCACCACGCGCGACGTCGACACTTCCGGCGCCCTCACATGTCGGCCTTGCAGCAGCATCGGAAGCAAGGTCATGACTCGACGGCGGTTCACCGCGTCGGCGACCACGAGGTCGAGCATGCCGTCACACGGGTCGGCGTCCGGGGCGATCAAAAACCGGCTGCCAACCCAACGGCCATTCGCGAGGTTGGTCAGGGTCGCCGGACCTTCCCGGATGACGTCTCCGTCAACCCTGATCGTCATCGACGGGGTCGCGATGCCGTGGATGAGGCAGCGCAGGATTCCCCAGGCGTACACCAGGTCGCCAATGGGCAGTCGAATTCCGGCCGCGATCCGAGCGACCCTCGCATCAAGGCCAATGCCGGCGCCATTGTGAAAGAAACGGCCGTTGCAGGTTCCGGCATCGAATTCACCGAGCGTCCGTCCGGTAACCAGTCGCTCGGCGAGCGCCTCAGCCGCCTTGCCCGGGTCAGCGGCAATCCCGACGGATTTTGCGAAGTCGTTGCCGGTACCTACGGGTACAAGACCCAGTCGTGAACCGCCGGCGCGAAGCAGGCCGTTCACAGCTTCGTGGAACGTGCCATCTCCGCCGGCAACGACCGTATGCTCATCGGGCTGGCGCAGACTTTGAGCATAGATCGCAGCCTCGATGTCGCCGGCTTTGCCGCTGCAGACGACATCGATCTCGAAACCGGCGGCCGACAGGGCACGCCGTATGTGCGGCAATGCCTTGAGCGCGGCACCGCGACCGGCTTTCGGATTAACAAACAGGCGTATCGGAGTCATCGCTGCAGCATGAGATCGGATGTCGCGATGCTACAATGCGCGCCCACACGCGCAAAGGCGACGCATGCTCGAACTCGGTTGCAAATTCCTGATCAGTTACTTTCTCGGCTCCATCATGGGTGCCCTGGTCATCGGTCTCCTGAAGGGCGGCGTTGATATCCGTGAGCAGGGCAGCGGAAACGCCGGCGGTACCAACGCGCTGCGGACCCAGGGAAAGCTCTTCGCTTTGGGCGTCATCATCATCGATATCGGCAAAGGCGCTCTGGGCGCGGGGCTCGTACCCGCTCTCGACCTGCCTTTCGTGGCCACAGATCCGGACATTTCACGCACCTGGCTGATGCTGGCGTGTGCGGCTGCGGCGGTTATGGGCCATGTCTGGCCGGTGTATCACCGTTTTCGCGGCGGCAAAGGTGCCGCGACCTACATCGGTGCTTTACTCGTCACCTCACCGCTTTTGATCCTGCCCATGCTGCTGGTGTTTGCGGTGTCGCTGGTGCTCAGCGGCTTTGTGGGTCTTTCCACCATGCTGGCGGCCAGTTCGCTGCCGGTATTCGTTGCGCTTGGCGGGCTCGCCGAGTCGCGTGAGCTGTTCGTGTTTTCGCTCGGTATGGCCCTGTTCATTATTTATTGTCACCGCTCGAACATTCAGCGCATGCGGGCAGGCAACGAAAACCGTAACGAGCGTGTGATGCTCTTCAAGCGCCGCGGCCGGGATGCAGCCGGCTGACGCACTGCGCCGCGAGCTCGGCGCCGAGACTTCTGCCCTGGTTGACGACATCGATGTTTTCGATCTCATCGATTCGACAAACTCTTACTTGATGCGCAGTCCGGCGCCGGCCGCAGGACGCTGTCGTTTGGCGCTCGCCGATGACCAGAGTCACGGCCGCGGCCGCCACGATCGACGGTGGGAAACCGCGCCAGGTTCCTGCCTGTGCCTGTCGCTCTCGTACACCTTTGAACAGGCTCCCGAGCGGCTAGCTGTGCTGACGCTGCTGATGGGTGTCGCGACGGCGAGAGTCCTGCGGCGTTTTGGCGTGCACAAAGTGCAATTGAAGTGGCCGAACGACATTGTTGTGGCCGACAGCAAGCTCGGCGGCTTGCTCGCCGAGACCCAGGTGAAAACCGACCGGCGCGTGACCGTCGTGGCAGGCATCGGCGTGAATCTCCGTTTGCCCGAAGATCTGAAGATTCAATCCTCCTCGGCCTGGGCGCAGGCCGCGACGGATCTTGCCAGTTGCCTGGACAGTCCGCCGGCTCGCGACGCGCTCGCAGCGCGAATCAGTGAAGCGTTAATCGCCGCGTTCCGCGACGTCGAGTCGGGTGATATCGGGACAGCTCTCGGTGAGTGGCGCTCTTACGACTGGTTGCTGGGACGCTCAATTCGTGTGGATGATGCGGGCGTAACGCAGCACGGCACCGCCGCGGGCATCGACGATGAAGGCCTGCTGTTACTGGATACCCAAGCTGGCCAACAGCGAATCATCGCGGGCACGATCTCCCTGGAGGATGCCGGCTGACATGACCGCCTTGCTCGTCGATGCCGGCAATAGCCGGGTAAAATGGGGGCTGTGGTCGGGTGGCCGTCTCCGTGACTCCGGTGCCGTTGCGACCGAGGACATCAGGTCCGGAGCAGTCTCGCTGCCGTCGGTCGCCGTCTCTCGCGTGCTGATCAGTAATGTTGCGGGTGACGAACTCGCCCGAAGGTTTGCCGAGGATATCGGTGATACCGCGCCGCTGGCCTTCATCGAAACCGCAGCCGAGCTGGCCGGTGTTATCAATGGCTATCGACAACCGGCGCAACTGGGCGTGGATCGCTGGCTTGCCCTGCTGGGCACGCGAGCCGAAACGTCCGATGCCTGCCTCGTGGTGGACGCCGGTACCGCGGTCACCATCGATGCACTCGCAGCCGACGGGCGTCATCTGGGTGGCCAGATTCTGCCGGGAGCACCGTTGATGATGGCGTCCCTGGCCGCCGGTACCAGTGAGCTACCGAAGGTGGCCTCTGACACTGGTGCCGTGCTGGCGACAGACGATGTGTTTGCAACACACACGGCCGATGCGATTCGCTGCGGCGCCCGGACGGCCGTGATCGGTGCGGTCGAGCATGCGTACCGCCAGTTGCAACAGGACGACAGTGCGGCCCGGCTGGTCTTGACCGGTGGCGACGCGCCACGCATGCTGGCTACGATTGCTGCACCCGTGCATCATCGACCTGATCTCGTACTCTACGGCCTGGCCGTCATACTGGAGTCGGATGCGTGAAAAACCTGCTGTTACTGTTGCTGCTCGCGAACATCCTGTACTTCCTGTACAGCGCGATTCGTGGTGACGAGGAGCGGCGCGGCGAAATCCTGATCGAGGAGTCGCAGCTCGGCCCGCAACTGCAGCTGGCCGAGGTTGACCCAAAAGACCCCGCATCGGATACCGACAGCGTTGATGAGGCCGTGACTGAGCCGGCCGCGGACGACAGTGGCGTCGACGATGCAGCTGCCGACGCATCGAACGACGAGGCGACAACGGCAGACGACGAAGCGGAGGCGGCTCCAGCGGAACCGGAAGACCCACCCCTTAATAAGGCGCCGCCGCAGAACATTCTCCAGGCATCCGTGGGTCGCGCCTGCGCGACGCTCGGTCAGTTCGACAAGCGCGAGGATGCCGACCGTGCTTACCGCTCGTTGGTTCAGCAGGGCTATGACGTGAAACTGCGATCGGAGTTGGGCCAGATTCCCAGCGTTTACTGGGTGCACATCCGCGATATTCCGTCAGACGGGGCCGCTGATGCCATGCTCGAGGATCTCGCACGTGGCGGCTTTGGCGAGGCCTACACAATTTCCACCGACGATGACGGTTTGAAGATAACCATTGGCTTCTTTGGCAAGCGCGACGGCGCCGAGCGTGTCGAACTCCAGGTGGCATCGCTCGGTTTGAAACCCACCGTTGAGCCGAGGCTAAGCGACGGCACGGTGTACTTCATTGACGTCGGCATGCCCGTTGGCAAAGGTGCTCAGGCCTTTATCGGGCAATACGGCGAAGACCGTGTTGCCTTGCGCGACCGGGCGACCTGTCCGGACTGATACCGAACGCCTGTCCTTGCAGGTGGTCGCACAAATGGGAATAATTCGCGCCCCATACGACTTTCGCCGGCATAGCTCAGTTGGTAGAGCAGTTGATTTGTAATCATCAGGTCGCGAGTTCGATTCTTGCTGCCGGCACCAAAGAAAAGGCCCTCCGTTCAGGAGGGCCTTTGTTTTGTCAGCGGTTCGCCAGGTCAGGTATTGGGGAATTCGTCGGCGAGCATTGCCCGCACATCAATCGCTGCCTCGGCAGACTTCAGCTCGAGTTCGTCGATCAGCGGTTTGACCCGCTGATCGGACAGTAGTGGGCGCATCCAGGCGAAGTACAGGTAGTTGAATCGCCAGGACAGATTGGTTCCCAGGTTGAGCGACAGGTCGGCCACCGCGTGTTCGACGGCCTTGTCCATGTCACCGCGGGTGAGATAGACGTTCATGGCGAGGTAGTCGCTCTGTCGCCAGCCAGGGAATACCTGGTCCAGGTGGGCTTCCATCGCCAGACTCATGGAGGTCACTTCATCGAAACGTTCCTGGGCAGCCATTGCGTGCAGAAACGCGAAGCGCAGTGATATTTCCTTAAGCCCGGTCGGCTGATACGACTCGCTGGTGACGCCCTCACGGATCGTCTCGAGAAACGCGCCCACTTCATCAACCCGTCCGAGATCGATCATAGCCGTGACGTAGCCAAATGACGCCATGCCCCAGGCAAACCCGCGATCCTCAATTTCGTCGCGCAGCATCTGTTCCGCTAAAGATGCTGCACGCTCGAGATTACCGTCGCCCAGGTGACCAACGAGAACCATGGAACGGGTCCACGGTGCCGAGGGCGCGATGCTTGATGCGCGCAACGCCATCGCGTCGGCCTCCTCGGTCATGCCGAGGCCGGCGTAGACTCGCACGGTCATCGCGGGAATCTCGTGGTCCTGCGGGTCCATCTGCATCGCGTGAAGGTACCAGCGAACACCGCTTGTAATGTCGTCCATTGCGAATGCGGCATCGGCCGAGGCAAGGTCGACGGCTGTCCAGTCCGGCGCGCTTTCACGCGCTTTGGCGAAAACGTCAGCGGCTTCTGCGGGCCGGCCGAGAACGCCCAGCAGGATTCGTCCCTTCGACAGCAGCAAGCGCGCCGACAGCGGGTCGACTGCCAGTCCCTGTTCCAGCCAGTAGAGCGCATCGTCGTTGCGCTGTGCGAGCGCCGCTGCGACCGACAAATACGAGAACAGATCAGGGACGTTCGGTGCCAGCTCGACGGTCTCTTCCATGGCTGCGGCGGCCTCCAGCGCACGTGGGTCGTTGGGGCCGACGGTATACGCATAGGACTGCCAATCGACGATTGCGAGCTGCGCCAGCGCACGCGGGTTATCCGGGTCCTGTTTTTCAACCTGCTCGAGCAGCGGGCGTGCCTGGGTGTCGGCCACCCGCCAGCTAATCAACCCGGTTTCAGCCTGCTGGTAGTAGACCAGCGCGAGATCGACCATCGCATCGAGAAAGTTCGGGTCGATAACCAGCGCTTCTTTAAACAGGCCCTCTGCTTGCGGCAGCGAGCTGTAGCTGGCGATGTTCTTTTGTTCCAGCCCTCTGAGATAGAGCTCATAGGCTTGTCCCTTTGAGCCTGCGAGATGCGTTTCTCCCAGCGACTGCTCGCCCATCAGGGTGACGACCAGCGCGCTGCTGACGCTGTTGGCGATTTCGTCCTGGACCTGGAAGATATCGTCCAGCGTCTTGTCGAACGTCTTCGACCACAGGTTGAACCCCGATTCCGCCTCGATCAACTGGGCGGTAATTCGTATGCGATTGCCGGAGTAGCGCACACTGCCGTCTAGTACCGTCTCGACGTTCAGGCTGCTCGCGATCTCCCGCACGTCCACTTCTCGATTGCGAAAGGCGAACACCGATGTCCGCGCTGGGACCCGGAGGCTGGGCACTTGGGCAAGCTGATGCAGCAAGGACTCCGTGAGACCGTCCGCGAAGTACGCGGAACTGTTGTCTTCACTCATATCGACGAAAGGCAGCACCGCAACCGACGTGAAAGAGGCCTCGGCGCTGGCC
>JBCDJX010000075.1:0-17872 GCA_038747355.1 Pseudomonadota bacterium
CGCCGAAGGGCACGGTGATGTCACCACCAAAGTAGTTGTTGATTCCCATTGTACCCACGCGCACTGCGGCGGCCACCTGGTGTGCGGTGTTGATGTCGCGGCTCCAGACCGCGCCGGCCGGACCGTAGATCGAGTCATTGGCGATGCGCACCGCCTCCCGGGCATCCGAGAAGGAAAGCACCGACATGACCGGCCCGAAGATTTCCTCCTGCGCCACGCGCATCGCGTTGTTGACGCCGCCGAAGATGGTCGGCTCGATGTAATAACCACCGGAATCCGCCATCACCTGCCCACCGCCGGAGACCAGACGGGCGCCTTCGTCCTGACCGACGCCAACATAGCTCATCACCGAGTCGAACTGGCCTCGATCAATCATCGGGCCCATCGCCGTTGACGGATTCATCGGATCGCCGGGGGCCCAGCCCGCTGCCTTTTCGACAACTGCTGCGATGAAGTCTTCACGCACGCTCTCTTCAACGATCAGCCGTGTGCCGGCGGTGCAGGTCTGGCCGCCGTTGTAGTACACCGCGAGCGCGGCTGCCTCCGCCGCCTTGTCGAGATTGGCGTCGGCGAACACGATGTTCGGGCTCTTGCCGCCGAGCTCCAGGAACATGCGTTTCAGATTCGACTGGCCCGAGTACTGCATCAGCAGCTTTCCGACTTCGGTGGAACCGGTAAAGGTCACACCGTCGACGTCCGGATGTGTGCACAGATGCTTGCCAAGTCTTGAGCCGCTGCCCGGTAAAACCTGCAGCACCCCTTCAGGCAGCCCGGCCTCCTGGGCCAGGACAGCGATCCTCAGCGCGGTCAGCGACGTATTCTGAGCCGGTTTGACGATCACCGAATTGCCGGTCGCAAGCGCCGGCGCCAGCTTCCACGCGGTGGTGGACAGCGGGAAATTCCACGGCACGATGGCGGCGATAACGCCCAGCGGCAGTCGCTGGATCAGTGCCAGTGTGTCGCTGGCGGTCGGCGAAATTTCACCGTAGACCTTGTCGATGGCTTCACCCGTCCAGCGAATCGTCCGCACTGCCGAGGGCACATCGACACCGGTGGTGTCGGCGATTGGTTTGCCGACATCCAGCGTTTCCAGCACCGCAAGCTCATCCGAATGCGCATCGATCAACTCGGCCCAACGAACCAGCACCTGCTTACGCTGCATCGGCGGCATCGAGGACCAGTCGCCACGTTCAAAGACATCGCGCGCCACTTGCACCGCGCGGTCGGCATCGCCTTCATCGCACACCGCAACTTGGGCGATCTCCGCACCGTCGCGCGGGCTGATGGAGGCCGTCGTGGCGCCGGATTCGGCGTCGCGATAGTCGCCGTCCAGGAACGCACGACCCTCGATGGACAGCTGTGCCGCCAGGGCAAGCCAGTCGTCAGTCGACTTCGCACTCATAGTTTTTTTCCTCAGGAAAGCAGTTCTTTGACGGCACGGTGTGCCTGGACGATCGACACGTGCATCAGCGCCACAGCGCCGGCGTCGGCATTGGCGATCGATATATTGCCGACGGGCTGCCGCCCCTTCACGTGCGGATACCGCGGGTCATCCCAATCCGCATACCAGGGGTCGCCGCCAAGAAAGTCGTAACTCCAGGAATAGCCGTGTGACCAGCGGTTCACCGTAATGCCGGCGATATCGCGTGCCGGATCGAAACCGCCGCCAGACAGCGCATCCGCCAGTTGTTCGCGAACGTTACGCTCGATGGTTTCAAACGGGGTGTTGAGCAGCTCCGCGCGACCGGCACGGTATTGATCCTTGACGGACAAGCCGGCGTTGGCCTTGCCCGGGAACTTCTCCATGTGCACCAGCACGGGCTCATCCGGGGATTCGCTGAAGCTGTAGTCGCCCAGGCTGACCGGAAAGTCGAGCTTGGCGTTCCAGTGATACTCCGCCGGCGAGGCGAACACGCCGATGCCCAGTTCAGCCCATGCCCGCCAGTTTCGAAGCGCGACGTTGGTGTACAGGATCGGTCGTTTCACTTGCTGTCTGAGCGCGTCTTTTTGCTCATCGCCGATTTCCGGGCACAGCGACGGGATCATGCGGTTATTGCAGGCCAGCACGCAGTGTTTGGCCTGCACCGTGAACGCGTCTCCGCCGGTCACGTAACTCACAGCCACCCGATCCCCGGCGATGTTCCGTGCGTCGATCACCGTGCTGTTCAGGCGGATGCGAACCGGCTGCGCCGGGTCGTCCAGCTGCGAGTAATCCAGTGTCTGGGTCAGGACATCCTCCATATCATCGCCGCCCAGAATGCCGGGGATCATGGCGCGAACCAGCAGGCGCGCGATCGAGGCGTTGCCGTCTGGAAAGTGATGGATGTAAGGCTCTTCGTCGGGTACGTACTTGAGCCCCATGGCGCCGGCACCGGGCAGGCCAAAGTACATCATGGCAGTGCCGGCTTCGGACGCCTCGATCCCGGGACCGGCGTCGCCGGAGAGATCGTCCATGACGCGAAACGCATCAGGGTGATCGAAGCCGATCACGTCGGCAAGGAAGTGTCGATAGGACACAGAGTCCAGCCATTCGAGCTTCTGCGCCTCGGCGACCTCCGGGTACTGGTCATCAAGTGTGAGAAGTCGCAGGATCTGCTCACGCGCCTCCGGCGCAATCGGCATTTTTGCCACGGCGTCCGCCGGTTTTTCCTGGTTGTCCGCAAGGAACAGGTAGTTGTTAAACGCCCCGAGATCGGAGCGAATCATGCGGCTCTCGCCCCATTGCGATTTTGAGAAGTGCAGACCGGCGCCAAGGCCGTGACGTTTGTGGAATTCGCGATCGTAGGCAGAATAAAACCGCTTCGGTTTAAACCCGAGCTTGCGCAGCAAACGCTTGGCGACGCGCGGGTACTTTCCCGGCTCCTGTACTGTCTGCCCACCGCCGTAGCCGATCAGCGTCTTGCCATCGACGACGAACTCGTTGCGTTTGGCGTGCCCGCCAAAATCGTCGTGGTTGTCGAGTATCAGAATGCGCGCGTCCGGATGTTGCTCGCGATAAAAATACGCTGCTGAAAGACCGCTGATGCCACCGCCAACAACGACCAGGTCGACATCACCGGCGTCTTGCGCGGCCTCCCGGGAAGGCAGTCCGGTGAAGGCCAGCGAATGCGCGACCTCGAAGGAGCCGTCGTGGTTACCCCGCATGCCCGTCAGCCCGGGCGGGTAAGCGGTTGCGGTTCCGTCGGCCCACAGCCGGGAAGGCATCGCCGCCGACAAGGCGAGTGCGCCGACCCCGTGAAACAAGTCGCGGCGCGTAATCGCCGCCTGCATGCCTAGCGCTTTGTCGTGGCTGGATCTGGCCATGAAGCCTCCAGTTAACGGTGGGTCATTGTCCTTTTCCGCAGAAACACGCAACTACCGCGCCTATACGCCTAACAGTCTGCTCTTGCGCGCTGCGCTAACATCCTGATTTTGAACCTGCCTGAAGCGTTTTGCACACCCACGACGCAATAGTCATCGGCGCCGGCCACAACGGACTCACGACAGCCGCTTTCCTCGCGAAAGCCGGACTGGACGTGCTGGTGCTTGAAAAAAACGCCTACGCCGGCGGCGCAACCGTCAGCCGCGAATTGCACGAAGGCTGGCAGTACTCGAACTGCTCGTACGTCTGCAGCCTGTTTCGACCGGAGATCTACAACGCGCTCGACCTGGGACGGCACGGGCTCAAGGTCGTGCCGCTGGTCAGCAGCATGACGTTCAAGCAAAACGGCGACTATTTCGGCAGTTACCAGAATCCCAACATCCGCCGGCGCGAGATCATTCGCCACAATCACCGCGATGCCGACGCGGCGGTACGCTTTGATGCCGACATCCTGCGCTGGTGCCGACTGATCCGCGGCTTTTTGCTGCGTACGCCGCCGGACCCCGGTTCCTTGCGGCCTCGCGATGCCTTCGAATTCGCGTACCTGTTGAAGAAGTTCTACGAACTCAGCGAAAGCCAGCTCTATGAGTTCATTCGCTTTTTCACGATGTCGATTGCCGAATACCTTGAAAACTACTTCGAGGACGAGACCATCCTGGCGCACTATTCGGGCGGCAGCATCATCGGCACCGGACTCGGTGTGTACTCGCCCGGCACCGCCTACGTGCTGCTGCACCACGCGATGGGCGATGTTGACGGCAATGTCGGCGCCTGGGGTTTCGCACGCGGCGGCATGGGCGCCGTCGCCGGTGCCATCGCGTCGGCCTTTGAGGAAGCAGGCGGCAAGATTCGTACGGGCGCGGAAGTGCGCCGCATCCGGGTCAGCGGCAATCGCGCCACCGGTGTTGAACTTGCCAATGGCGACGTCATCAACGCGAAGACCGTTATCTCAAACCTGGATATCAAGCGAACCTTTCTCGATGTGATGGACGAAAACGACGTCCCGCCGTCCATCCTGGCACGCGCCCGGCACTTCAAGATTCGCGGGTCATCCGGCAAGTTGAATATCGCTCTCGACGGCATGCCGCGCTTCCCCGCGTTGCCGGAAGATTCGCCGCTGA
The DNA here is from genome assembly GCA_038747355.1 of Pseudomonadota bacterium. Taxonomy (GTDB): domain Bacteria; phylum Pseudomonadota; class Gammaproteobacteria; order Steroidobacterales; family Woeseiaceae; genus UBA1847. The sequence continues at coordinate 4,483 of JBCDJX010000075.1, forward strand.
CACTCGGCCACATGCATTTCACCGATACGTTGACCCGCCTGGAGCGTGCTTACGACGACTGGAAAGATGACCGGTGGTCCGCGGATCCGTACACCGACACACTGATCCCGTCGCAGTACGACCCGACGCTGGCGCCGCCCGGCAAGCACATGATGAGCGTATTTGTGCAGTACTGTCCGGTCGAACCGGACGGCGGCTGGGACGAGACGAAAAAACAGGCCTTCGGTGACACCGTTCTGAATCAGATCAACGACTACGCGCCGGGATTCAAGGACCTCGTGCTGCATGCCGAGGTGCGGACGCCAAAGGAACTGGAAGAAGAAGTGGGTCTGACAGAGGGCAACATTTTCCAGGGCGAGCTGACCTTCGACCAGTTGCTGTTCAACCGGCCGTTTCCGGGGCTGTCGCAATACCGCGGTCCGGCCAAAGGCCTGTACCTCTGTGGCTCCTCGAATCACCCCGGCGGTGGCGTCATGGGCGCGCCGGGGGCGAACGCGGCTCGCGAGATACTTCGCGACCTGAAGCGACCAGATACGACGCCGAAGGAATTCAGCGATGACTGAGCGTATCGACGTTCTCGTCATCGGCGCCGGTGCTAACGGCCTGAGTTGCGCGACCGCCCTCGCGCGTGCCGGTCGCCGTGTTGTCTGTATCGAGGCGACCGACGCACCGGGCGGCATGGCGGGCGGCTTCGACTGCGCCGACGGTTTTCGGGTGCCCGGACTGGCGCAGTGGTGTTACCCGTCTGACTACACCCCGATCGGTGAGCCGATGAACACCATCGTGCTCGATCCCGACGGCGAGCCGGTGACCATCGGTGCCGACAGCGTGCAGGGCGTATCGACAGAGGACGAGACGGCGTGGGCCGACTTCATGGCGCGCTACCTCGCGTTCACCGCGGCACTGCAACCGCTGCTGGACGGTTCGCCTCCGCGCCTGAAGGATTTTCCGGCGGCCGACAGGAAAACGCTGTTTCGGCTGGCGTGGAAACTGCGGGCGGGCCTGGGCCGAGACGAGATGTACGAGTTTCTTCGCGTCGTCGGGATGAACATCTATGACTTGTTGAACGAACACTTTGACAACGAACGACTGAAAGCAGCGATCGCCATCGACGCCGTGTCCGGTAACGCGATGGGACCGCGCACGCCGGGAACGGTGCTGACCTGGCTGCATCGCCTGAGAGGTCGGCTTAACGGGCCGATGCAGTCGCCGGTGAACTACCTGCCGTCGCTGCTCGCCGCGGCACAAGCCGCCGGCGTCGAGATTCGCTGCGGCGTGGCCGTGAAACGACTGCTGATTGACAATGAAACAGTCTCAGGTGCCGAGCTGGCAAACGGCGAACAACTGCAGGCACGCCAGGTCGTCTCCGGCATCGATGCCAAGACCACCTTGCTCGAGCTGACCGATACACGTCACCTGGATGCGATGTTCGCTACACGCCTGAGCCAGGTGCGCGATCCCGGCGTTGTGGCCCACTACTCGCTGGCGTTGGCGGAAATGCCGCGGATACGCGGTGTGGATTCACGGTCAACCGGCCATCGATTCCTGATCACGCCGGACCTGCGCGGCGTGGAACGCGCGTTTAACGCGGTGAAGTATGGCGAAGCGTCTGCGGCGCCGATCGTCGAGTTCTCTCTCCCCAGCGTTCAGGATGCCTCGCTCTCGCCGACCGGCCACCTGCTCAGCGCGAACGTGTTGTTCGTGCCGGCCGGTTTGTCCAGCGATGACAAGAGCGCGCTGGAACAACGTATTCGCGACCAGTTGCAATCCGTCATACCGGACCTGAACAGCAAAGTGCGTGCAAGCTGCCTGCTGACGCCCGACGACATCCAGGCGCGCTGCGGCCACTCGCACTGGCATCACGGGGAGTTGTCGCTGCATCAGTCCCTGATGATGCGTCCGGTGTACGGCGCAGCCCAGTACGCGACCCCGATCGACGGCCTGTTCCTGTGCAGCGCCGGCTGCCATCCGGGCGGCGATCTCGGCGGGCGTGCCGGCGCGAATGCAGCGAAGGTCGTTCTCGCTGAGGGACGTTCATGATCGAACACACGCACTTTCGCACGGCGCTGACGCGTTCACCGTTTATCGAGCGCATCGAGGCCATGACGCGAACCGAAAACTGGGCAACGTGGAACACCTACAAGACGCCGCGTGTGGTCGACAACTTATCCAACGAGTACTTCGCCGCACGCAGCAGTTGCTCGGTCATGGACCTCACGCCGATGGAGAAATACCGCATCCGCGGACCCGAGGCTTACGCCTACCTCGATCGGCTGGTGACGCGGGATGTCAGCAAACTTGCGCCCGGCAAAGTCACGTACGTCGCCTGGTGCAACGACGATGGCATGGTGGTCGACGACGGCACGGTGTTCCAGCTCGGTGACAACGACTACCGACTGTGTGCTCAGCAACATCAGCTGGACTGGCTGCGACTGTCCGCGCTCGGATTCGATGTCGAGATCGAGGTCGAAACGCACGATATCGCCGCACTTGCGGTGCAGGGCCCGACCGCCTGGTCGGTGCTGGATGCCGCCGGTTTCAAGGGACTGGAATCCCTGCCACCGTTCCAGATGACAACCGTGACTTTCAAGGGCACCGATATCCTCGTGTCGCGGACCGGCTACACCGGTGATCTCGGTTACGAGCTGTGGATGGCGCCGGCCGTCGCACTCGACGTCTGGGATGCCCTGTTCAGTGTCCAGGCACGCTACGACGTGAAGTGCCTGGGTCTCGATGCGCTGGAAATGCTGCGGATCGAAGCCGGCTTCATCATGCCGGGATTCGACTTCATGATCGCTGAAGCAGCGGTCCGCGACGGCCGTGCGCGCTCGCCGTTCGAGGCAGGCATCGGCTGGCTCGTTAACCTGGACAAGGGTCCGTTTACCGGTCGACGTGCCCTGCGTGCTGAAAAAGCGCGTCCCGCGATGCGCCGACTGATCAAGCTGGTTGTCGAAGGCAACAAGCCGGTGGGCGAAGCCTACCTGTTCAAGGGCCGTAACGGTCGACAGGTTGGTGAGGTGCGGTGCACGACGTGGTCGCCAATACTGAAAGCCAACCTGGCCCTGGCGGATGTCAACTTTATCGATGGCAAGCGACCCGGCAATTTGTGGGCCCGTTTTGACTACCAAAAAGAAATCCAGTGGAGCTCTGGCTGGGCGCGCTGCGAATTCCGCGCCAAGCCGTTTTACAACCCGGAGCATCGGTTCGCGACGCCACCAAACCCCTACTGAGAATAAAAACCATGACCGACCAGTTGGTACACCATCGCAGCCCGTTCGACGACTGGCGTTCGATCGTCATCGCGCTCTACATGTCCCTGGTCGGATACGGGGTGTTGGTTGGCATTCCGGTAATCAGCACCGCGTGGGTCGAACTGCTCGGCTTCACCGAGGTGCAGGTCGGGCGCGTCGCCGGCGCGGACCTCGGCGGACTGAGTGCGGGTGCGGTGCTTGCCGCACTGTTTATCGCTCGGCTTAACCGGCGCCTGCTGGTGCTTGTTTCTGCGGCGATCGCAATCGGCGCGAACCTCGCGTGTATCACAATCACCGATTACGAGTCGGTCCTGTGGCTGCGTTTCATTGCAGGTTTCGGCAGTGGCGTTTACACCGCTGTGGCGATAGCCACTCTGGGGGCAACTTCAAAACCGGCCCGCACCTTCAATATCCTGCTGTTCGCCTTCGCCTTCACCCAGGCCGGCGAGCTGTACTTCCTGCCGAAACTCAGTATGAGCGGGATCTATATCGCCTTTATCGTAAGTTACGTTATCGGTTTGCTGTTCCTGAAATGGCTGCCGGCACGTCCGCTTGAACGCAGCCTCGACGTTGAGATTGAGCATGACGGGCAGACGGAACACCAGCATGTACCGGCGTATGTTCCGTGGCTGGTGCTTGGCGCCATCGTTGCGACCTACATCAACATCGGTGCTTACTGGACCTACATCGAGCTGGCCAGTGTCGACTCCGAAGCGGACCCGGACTGGGTCGGCACCGTACTCGTCTGGACCTCGTTCTTTTCGGTGCTGGGCTGCCTGTTCGCCACGGTGATCAGCAACCGCTTCGGGCTCGCACGACCGCTGCTTGTCACGCTGGTTATACAGGCCGCCGTGGTTGTCATGCTGGCCAACGGTATCGACAACGTGAACATCGTGATCAGCATGTTTGCCTTCAACTTCCTGTGGATCTTCGTCGACGTTTACCAGATGGCAACGATAGCGAACATGGATCATTCCGGTCGCTTTGCCGCACTCATGCCGGGGGCGCAGGGCCTGGGGCAGATACTTGGCCCCAACATTGCCGCGTCTATTCTCGCGGCCGGCATGGGCTATCGTGGCGTTTTCATCATGTGCGGCATCGCGTCGCTGACTGCGATGGGAATCTACCTGGCGATGTACCTGAGGCTGCGACGCCGCATCCCGGCACTGGCCGACGCGACCGGATAGAAAACTACTGAAAGACGACCGTCTTGTCGCCGTTCAGCATGACGCGATGTTCGGCCTGCAACTTGACCGCACGAGACAGCACGCGCATTTCAATATCGCGTCCCAGCGCCACCAGCTGCTCCGGCGTTTGCGCGTGCGTGACCCGCGTGACGTCCTGTTCAATGATCGGTCCTTCGTCAAGATCCGCGGTCGCATAGTGTGCGGTCGCGCCGATCAGCTTGACGCCTCGGCCGTGCGCCTGGTGATACGGTTTCGCGCCCTTGAAACCGGGCAGGAAGGAATGGTGAATGTTGATGATGCGACCGCGGTAATCATCGCAGAGCTCCGTGGTCAGAATTTGCATGTAGCGCGCGAGGACAACGAAGTCGATAGTGTCTGATTCGATCAGTTCGCGCAGACGCGCTTCCTGGTCCAATTTGTTGTCGGGCGTGATCGGCAGGTGGTGGAACGGGATGTCGTGCGCCGCAACCAGCTGGTAGGTATCCCGGTGATTCGACACAACCGCCGGAATCTCGATGTTCAGCTCGCCGATCTTCTGGCGGTACAGGATGTTGGCGAGGCAATGATCGAATTTCGACGCCATCACCAGGACGCGTGCCGGCTTGCTGGCGACGAACAGCGTCCAGTCCATGCTGAAACTCTCGGCGACCGGACGGAAGGCGTCCGCGAGAGGTTCACACTGCAGATCAGCGCCGTCGAGCTCGAACGCGAGACGCATGCAGAAAACATGCGTTTCCGGGTCGCCGAACTGGGCGCTTTCAATAATATTGCCACCCTGGTCTGCGACGAAGGCGGAGACATCGCGGACGATGCCAGCGCGGTCTGCGCAGGACAGCGTGAGAATAAACCGCGTGGTTTGACTCACGGCTGGACGGCTTCGTGGGTCAGGTCCAGCGCACGATGCGCCTTCTCGACGAGCTCGTCGACTTCTTCATGCGTGATGATAAACGGCGGCGCAACGATCATGGTGTCACCAACGGCGCGCATGACCAGTCCACTGTTGACCGAGAAATCGCGGCAGATCGTGCCGACGCCTTGCTTCTCGGGGAAGCGCTCCAGCGACGCCTTGTCCTTGACCAGTTCCAGCGCACCCATGAGACCGGTCATGCGCGTTTCACCCACCAGCGGATGATCAGCCAGCTCGTGCCAGCGCTTCTGCATGTAAGGGCCAATGTCGTCACGGATACGCTCGACCATGCCCTGGTCGCGAATCATTTCAAGGTTGGCGATTGCGACGGCACAGGAGGCCGGGTGCCCTGAGTAGGTGTAGCCGTGCGCAAACTCACCGGCCTTGTCGATCAACACCTCCGCAACCCGATCACTGACCGCGACACCGCCGAGCGGCAGGTATCCGGAGGTCACACCCTTGGCGAACGGAATCAGGTCCGGTTTGGTACCGAAGTGCTGTGCGCCGAACCATTGCCCGAGGCGACCGTAGCCGGTGATCACTTCGTCGTTAATCAGCAGGATGCCGTAGTGGTCACAAATGCGCTGGATTTCGGGCCAGTACGTGTCCGGCGGGATGATGACGCCACCGGCGCCCTGGATCGGCTCGCCGATGAAGGCGGCAACCTTGTCCGCACCGATCTCGAGAATCTTGTCCTCGAGCTTTTTCGCCATCACAACACCGAACTCGTCTTTCGACATGGTGCGATCACTGCCGAACCAGTAGGGCTGATCGATGTGCTCAATGCCGGGAATCGGCAGTCCGCTCTGCTTGTGCATAAATTCCATGCCGCCAAGGCTGGCCGCTGCCACCGTCGAGCCGTGGTAGGCATTCTTGCGCGAGATGATGGTGTGACGTTGCGGCTGGTCCATCAGGTCCCAGTAGGTGCGAACCATGCGGATGACGGTATCGTTGGATTCCGAACCGGAGCCCGCGAAGAACACGTGGTTCATGTGTGCAGGCGTCAGGTCCCGAATCAGCGCCGACAGCTCAATAGCGGGCGGGTTGGTGCACTGGAAGAAGCTGTTGTAGTACGGCAGTTCGTTGAGCTGCGCCGTAGCCGCGTCGACGAGCGTCTGCTGGCCATAGCCAACGTTCACGCACCAGAGGCCGGACATGCCGTCAAGGATCTGCTTTCCTTCGACGTCCCATATGTAGACGCCGTCGGCACGCGTGATGATGCGTGAGCGCTTCTCGCTCAGCGCCTTGTGATCGGTGAACGGATGCAGGTGATGCGCACTGTCGAGCGCCTGCAGTTCGGCTGCGGATCGGGCTGCTACCACGGCGGTTTCCTCTAGTCGTAGTTCGGGAAGGTGAATCGCGCATTTTCGCGCACGCCGCCGGATGGCCAGCGCTGGGTCACAGTCTTGCGTCGCGTGTAGAAAGACACGCTGTCGGGGCCGTAGGCGTACAGGTCTCCGAACAACGAGCGCTTCCAGCCACCGAAGCTGTGATACGCAACCGGTACCGGCAACGGTACGTTGACGCCGACCATACCGACCTTGATGTTGTCGGTGAAGTAACGCGCAGCCTCGCCGTCGCGCGTGAAGATGCAGGTGCCGTTACCGAATTCGTGATCGTTGACCAGCTGCATCGCGTGCTCCTGCGACTCTGCACGCACGATGCACAACACCGGGCCGAAGATCTCTTCGTTGTAGATTCGCATGTCCGCTTTGACGTGATCGAACAGGCAGGGCCCGAGAAAGAACCCGTTTTCGTGACCGTCAACGACAAGATCGCGGCCGTCGATGACCAACTGGGCGCCCTCTTCGACGCCGAGACCGACGTACCAGGCTACTTTGTCGCGATGCGCCGCCGTAACCAGCGGACCCATGTGGTTGCTGGTGTCTGTGCCGGGGCCGACGCTCATGTCGGCGACTTCCTTCTTGAACTGCCGCACAACCTCGTCAGCGGTTTCATCACCGACGCAGACCGCCACGGAGATCGCCATACAGCGCTCGCCCGCGGAACCGTAAGCCGCGCCCATCAGAGCGTTCACGGCGTTGTCGATGTCAGCGTCCGGCATGACGATGGCGTGGTTTTTTGCGCCGCCGAGTGCCTGCACACGCTTGCCGTTCTCACTGCCGGTCGAGTAGATGTACTCCGCGATCGGCGTTGAGCCGACGAAACTGACCGCCTGCACGCGGTCGTCGTTGAGCAGCGTGTCGACCGCTTCCTTATCACCGTTGACGACATTGAAGACACCGTCCGGCAAGCCCGCTTCCTTGAGCAGGCGGGCGCACAGCATCGGCGCCGTCGGGTCTTTCTCGGACGGCTTCAGGATGAAGGTGTTGCCGCAGGCAATCGCCATCGGATACATCCACATCGGAACCATCGCCGGGAAGTTGAACGGGGTGATGCCCGCAACGACACCCAACGGCTGGTGTTCCGACCAGGCATCGATGGAAGGACCGACGTTTTTGGTGTAGTCGCCTTTCAGCAGTTCGGGAATGCCGCAGGCGTACTCGACGACCTCGACGCCGCGCATGAACTCGCCCTTCGCATCATCGAGCACCTTGCCGTGCTCGTTGGTGATCGCAGCGACGATCTCGTCGGCGTGTTCTTCGAGCAGCTGCTTGAAACGAAACATGACGCGCGCGCGTTTCAGCGGCGGCGTATCCCGCCAGGCCGGGAACGCGGCCTCCGCGGCGGTAATCGCCCGCTCTACGGTTTGCTCAGAGGCCATGGCCACCTGGCGGGTCACGTCACCGGTCGCCGGGTTAGTCACGTCCTGAGGACGATGGTCGTCGGCGACAATCTCGCCGTTGATAAAATGGCCAACAACGGCCAGCGGTTCATTCTGTACTTCAGCACTCATGGGCGATCACTCCAGCGTGTCGATGACGTGGCGGATGCGTTCGAAAACGTGCGCCCAGTCGTCGAGCTTGGAATTCAGGAACGGCGAGAAGGAGATCACGTCCATCGCGTTGCGAATGGCGATTTTCTCTTCCCAGAAACAGCGTTTGTGGACCTCAAGACCCCGCATGCCCGGCGCGCCCTCACGCGGCGCTAGTTCAATGCCGCCCATCAGCCCGAAATTTCGAACGTCGATGACCTTCGGATGGTCGGCGAAGGCATGCAGGAACTCTTCAAACGGCTTCTCGAGTTCCATCGCCTGCTCGAACATGCCCTCTTCCTCGTACACATCCATAGTCGCAAGTCCGGCCGCTGAAGCGACGGGATGACCGGAGTAGGTGTAGCCATGAAACAGCTCGACGGCTTTGTCCGGTCCGTGCATGAAGGCATCGTAGATATGCTCCTGCACCAGTACCGCACCCATCGGGATGACGCCGTTGGTGAGGCCTTTGGCGGTCGTGATGATGTCGGGGGTGACGCCGAAGCGCTCCGCGGCGAAGGCTTTGCCGATGCGGCCAAAGGCGGTTATGACCTCGTCGAAAATCAGCAGGATGCCGTGCTTGTCGCAGATCTCGCGCAGGCGTTCGAGGTAGCCGACCGGCGGCGGCAGGATACCGGTCGACCCGGCGACAGGCTCGACGATCACCGCAGCGATATTCATCCCCCCGTGCAGGGCACACAGGTGTTCAAGATCATCTGCGAGATGCGCGCCCCACTCCGGCTGTCCACGTGAGAAAGCCGTGTGCTCGAGGTTGACTGTCGTGTTCATGTGGTCAACCCCGGGCAGCAGGTTGGCACTGAACGCCATCCGGTTGGGCACCATGCCACCGACGGAGATGCCGCCGAAATTAACGCCGTGGTAGCCACGCACGCGGCCGATCAAGCGGGTCCGCGTACCCTCGCCCTTGGCACGGTGGTAGGCCAGTGCGATTTTTAGTGCCGTGTCGACCGACTCGGAACCGGAGTTGGTGAAAAAGCAGCGATCGACGCCCTCGGGCGCCATACCGGTCACGCGGGAGGCAAGCTCGAACGATTTTTCGTTCGACATCTGGAATCCCAGCGCGTAGTCGAGGCTTGCGACTTGCTGCTGCACCGCTTCCACAATCTTCGGGTGGCAGTGCCCGGCGCCGGTGGTCCACAGGCCGGAGAACATGTCGTAAACCGTCTCGCCCTCGGCCGTCGTGTAGTGATGACCGCTGGCTCCGGTGATGATACGAGGTTCTTTCTTGAAGTCCCGGTTGGCCGTAAACGGCATCCAGTAGGCCTCGAGTTCTTCGCGCGCGACGGCCATGCTCACTCTCCTGGTGCTGGGTATCCTGACAAGTGTAGTACTGCCCTGAAGCGTTAAACAATCCGTTAACCAGACCGCTATAAACGCTTGTTTCAGAACGATGTCTTAGACAGAATGTTTACTATAGTAAACAGTGTGGGGTAATTTCCTATGGACCTACCCGTCGGGAAACGCCTTCGAGACATGCGCAAGCGCCACCGGGTGTCGCAACGCGAACTTGCGAGGAAGTCAGGCGTCGCCAATGCGACCATTTCCCTGATCGAAAACGGCAAGCTGAACCCCACGGTCAGCCTGTTGAAGAAAGTTCTCGACGGGCTGCCGGTGCACCTGTCCGAGTTCTTCGCCGACGAGGAACAGGGACCCGAGAAAATCTTCTTCGACGCGGGTGACCTCACCGAGATCGCCGATGGCGGTGTGTCCTATCGCCAGATCGGCGGCAACCTCGCCGACAAGGCAATCCAGTTTCTGAAGGAGCGCTACGAACCGGGCGCCGGCACCGGTCGTCACGACATCCAGCACGAAGGCGAGGAATGCGGCCTGATCCTGTCCGGCCAGCTTACGGTGACGGTCGGCGACGAAACCCGGGTACTGAATCCCGGCGACGCCTATTACTTTCGCAGCGACCAGCCGCACAGCTTTGAAAACCGGCACAATGAGGCCTGCGAGGTCATCTCGGCCTGCACGCCGCCGACGTTCTGATCATCAGCCCATCTGGAAACGATTTATGAAACCCACGACCGACCTCTTCGACGATCACGAAACCACGGTCAGCACCTGCTCAACCCAGTTTCGCGATTTCGGCGGCAAAACCGCGTTCTACGGCCCGATTCGCACCGTGCGCTGCTTTCGCGATAACCAGCTGTTTCGGGCGCTGCTCGACGAAGACGGCGGAGGCGCGGTCGCAGTCGTGGACGGAGGCGGATCGACCGAGTCGGCGTTGATGGGCGACCTTATCGCTGCGAAAGGCGCAAAAAACGGCTGGGCCGGCGTTGTCATCCTCGGCGCGATTCGCGACTCCACGGCAGTCGGACAGATCGATATCGGTGTCAAGGCGCTCGGCGTAAATCCTGCGAAGAGTGCCAAGCTCGGCGACGGCGAGGTGGATGCTGTGGTGGCGTTTGGCGGCGTGACGTTCGCGCCGGGTCAATGGATCTATTGCGACGAGGACGGTGTGCTGGTCTCGCCCGATGAACTCGATGTCAGCTAGCTGATCGCGAGGCAGGCATGGATCTCATTGTCACCTTCCTCAAAAACGCCGTCCTGGTCTTTGTCGGCTTTATCGGCCTGTTGTTTGTTCTTGCACTGTTGTTTGGCAAGCGCAAACACAAACGCTGGGAATACGAAGCGGAATTTCACGACGCATCCGGCCGCGAGTACGGCGAATTCGATATCGAGCTGTCCAGGATCGAGAAAGAGGAAGCGGATTATACGTTTAAGGCGGCGTTCAAGATGCGCCACGAGCGACTGACAGACGGCGCTGAGGTGCAGGTGTTGCTCGACGACATCGTGGTGCTGAAGGGCACGGTCAAAACAGCCGGTCGGGTCCGTCTCGGTACTGTGGATATCGTCACGCCGCTCACCGAAGCCAGTCAGGGCCAGCAGGCCACGGTTTTGGTTAATCGCTTCGCCATCGCCACTGCCGAGCTGGTGCCTGACTAGGAGCGCGACACCAATCCGGGAATCGCGTCGTGCACGTGTGTGGCGAAGCCGGAACCGGCCTCGGTGTAGAGGTTGTAGACCGTCGTAGCCCCCGCTTCCGTCAACAGTGCCATCTCCTCCGGGTAGCGGGCCGTCGCAGCGACGTGACCGGAGAATCCCGCCTGCTTGAGTTGCTCGAGAACGTCGAGATTGGTGGTCACCCTGGGCAAGGCCAGCATGACCAGCTTGAGTGTGTGCGTCGCCTGCACACGGTCCCAGAAATCCTTGTCGCTGGGATCGCCGGTCAGAACCTGCCGACCTCGGGCGCGCTGTTCGCGGGACATCACCGGATCACTGTCGATACCGACGACTGTCTCACCGTGCTTTTCCAGCATGAGGTCGTAAGTGCCGGCGCCAACACGACCCATGCCGATCACCGCAATCGTGGCGCCACCGAGGTCGAGCAGGCGATCGTCGCCGATGATGCGCTCGCGCTGGAAGCGGCGCAGGAAATCCCGATAGCGCTCGTAGATGTCCTCGGACAGGGAGCTGAATACGGCCGCCAGTACAAATGAAATCGCCATGCCAATCGAGATCGAGAGTAGCCAGCTCAAGTCGATCCAGCCGGCCTGTGCACCGATGGCCGCGACGATCAGGCCGAATTCGCTGTAGTTGCCGAGGTTGATCGATGCAAACACCGACGAACGCGCACGCAAGCCGAACCCGGTGAGCAGGAAAAAGAACAAGCCCGTTTTGAACAGGATCATGGGCGCAAGCGCCAGGCCGATAAGCACGTTGTCGACAGACACGTCGCCGGAGAGCCCGATCGACACGAAGAAGCCGAGCAGAAACAGATCCTTGAAACTGAACAGCACCTTGGCCATCTCGGACGCGCGGCTGTGGCTCGCCATCAACACACCGATGATCAGTGCGCCGAGATCACCTTTGACGCCAAACGCCTCGAAAAGCCCCGCGCCACCCAGCGACAGTACGAGGCCGTACAGCACCAGCAACTCGCCGTGACCGATATGGTCCATAACACCGTGCAACAGTCGTCGGCACGGAATCAACAGCAGCAACAGCAGCGCCCAGAGTGACGGGAAGTGGCCCGTGGACGCGGCAAGAAACACGACGGCGGCGATGTCCTGCATCAGCAGGATGCCAACGGCGATGCGCCCGTGCAGCGATCCGACACTGCCGCGATCCTCGAGAACCTTCACAACGAAAACGGTACTCGAGAAGCTCAGCGCAAACGCAATCAGCATTGCCTGGCGAAGCTCCAGCTCGGCGAACACGCCGAGGAACACCAGCAGGTGCAGCAGCACCACAAACACTGCGATCGTTGCGCTCATATGGATAGCGGAGACAGCCCATACCTGGGGTCTTGCCAGCGTTCGCAGGCTGAGCTTGAGGCCGATGGTAAACAGCAGCAGGGTGATGCCGAGGTCGGCCAGTTTCTCGAACACATCGCTGTCGACGTTGTCCTGCGTGCTCAGCAGGAACCCGGCCAGCAAGAAACCCACCAGCGGTGGCAGTTTCAACAGGCGTGCCAGCAGCCCGAGTAAAAACGCGATTGCGATCCAGCTGACATCGGTCAGGCCGGTGGTGATAACGGCAGCATCCATTAGCGGACAATCTCCGGACTGAGGCGACACGTGGACGCGCGGTCTCGCAGAGCAGTTGCAGGCAGAACGACGATCCCCGTTGGAACCAGGTGCCCAGCGTACGGCAGGCGCAAGTGCATCCCACAGTCGTACAAGTACCTAAATGTCCGGCTAACGGTGGCCTGCACAGCGCGGACCATCACGCGTCGACACCGGTCTGCGCCGTCGGGCTAGCGACTTTCATCCAGCAGTTCCCTGACCGCGTTCAGCGGCAGTGCTTCAATCGTGCCGCGATGTCCTGAGACGCTGCTGGCCCGCAACAGGGAATTGTAAATCGCCTCCTCGGTTGCCTCGGCAACGGCCTGGAACAGCGGCGACATAGCGGCGTTATTCAGGTCGCTGCGCGTTTCCACAGGAGCTTCATTCAGGCGGCGAACCTCGTCACTGCTGGAAAAGGCGATGACGTAGTCGCCAGAGCCGTTGGTCATCGCGGCGCCGGTGCGTGCCAGGCCGTTGACAGCACGCTTCGCAAGACGCTTGAGATTGCGGTCACTCAATGGCGCATCCGTGGCGACCACGATCATGATGGAGCCGTCCGCGCTCGCGTCGTCGAGGGC
>JBCDJX010000076.1:0-17872 GCA_038747355.1 Pseudomonadota bacterium
CCGCGCAGTCGACTAACCATCGCTGAGGGCTTCCCGCCCGGCAAAGGCGACGGTCAGGCCATGAAAGCGCGTCTCAAGGATCTGCTGATCGAATTCGGACATGACAACGACTGCCTGGCCATGCTGCACGCCGCCCGCACGTTGCCCGAACCCCGCTATCCGGATGATCAGTGGACGGTCCTGCGAGCCTTGCTGGATCTGCTCAAGCTCGCCACGGGCGAGCTCAAGCGCCTGTTCCGCAGTCGAGGTGCCAGCGACTACATCGAAATCAGCCAGGGGGCGGCGGCCGCCCTTGGCGATGAGCAAAACCCGACCGACCTGGGCCTGGTGCTGGATTACCGAATCCGGCATATCCTGGTCGACGAAGTGCAGGACACCTCGCTCGCGCAGTACCGCATGCTTGAGCGTCTCGTTGCCGGCTGGAGCCCCGGTGATGGACGAACCCTTTTTTGTGTCGGTGATCCGATGCAGTCGATTTACCGATTTCGCAACGCCGATGTCGCGCAGTTCCTGGTCGCACGAGAGCAGGGGATCGGTGAGCAGTCCCTGGCATCACTGACACTGCGGCAGAATTTCCGATCCGGTGAGGGTCTCGTCGACTGGTACAACCGGACGTTCGAGCGAGTCATGCCGCAGCAGGATGACCCGCCACGGGGTGCCGTCAGCTACGCAAAAGCTGTTTCGCCTGTGGGCCTGCAGGGGTTCGGGGGTGTGACCGTGCACCCGGTGCTGGGCAGCTCCGAGCGGCATGAGGCGATTTCTACCGTGAACGCCGTGCAAAACCTGTTGGACACGCATCCGGACGACCGCATTGTGATCCTCGTTCGGGGTCGTACGCAGCTTCGAGAACTCGTACCGGCACTTCGCCATCGTGCGATCGCATTCAATGCGGTCGATATCGACACGCTGACAGAATTGCCCGAGAGCCTCGAGTTGATGAGCCTCGCGAGAGCCATCGCTCACCCGGGAGATCGACAGGCGTGGCTCGGTGTGTTGCGCGCACCGTGGATCGGTCTTGACTTTGATGACCTGGCCCGACTGGTCACCGGTGATCGACAATCACTGATCAGCGATTTGCTCGGCGACCCTGAGCGCCTTGCCACGTTGTCGCCAGAAGGGCGTGCGGCGATCGAACGCGCGGGACCGTTTCTGCGAGCGCTGCGCGAACCGATTCGTGCCGGCAGCCTTCGAGATCGTGTGGAAACGCTCTGGCTACAACAGGGCGGACCGACCTGGCTGGCCGATAAGACCGCTGTCGACAACGCGTATCACTTCCTGCGGGTGCTGTCTGGCATCGAGGAGTCCGGCAGCTTGTCGGATGTGGCCCTGCTGGGATCGCAACTCGACGCTGAAAAGGTCTCCAGCGCCTCAGACACCGCGCGTGTGGAAATTATGACGATGCACAAATCCAAGGGTTTGCAGTTCGATCACGTGGTGCTGCATGGCATCGGCAGGACGACGAAAGGCGACGCGTCAAAAGTACTCAACTGGATAGAGAGCACGTCGCGAGACGGCGAGGAGCGACTGTTACTGGCTCCGGTCGGGCGCGCGGACAGCATCGACCGCGATCCGATACATGCGTACCTGGCCTTTTTGAATCGAGACAAGTCCAGGTTCGAATTGCAGCGCTTGCTGTACGTTGCCTGCACACGTGCCAGGAAGACCCTGCAGCTGATTGGCCATGTCGGTGTGGATACCGGCGCCGCCGCCATCAAGACGCCCGCCTCCGGATCCCTGCTGGCACTGCTCTGGCCGATCGTCGAACCCGAGTATCAGCAAGCGTTGTCACGCGGCGACACGGTACGTCAGGAAGACAGCGACGTGGAGTGGTTGACGCCCATCCGGCGACAGCTTTTGCCGGACTGGACGCCGCCGGCCATCAGCCACCAGCGCTTGCTCGGAAGCGCGAGGCCGGGCGACGCCGAACAGATTCGCTATGAGTGGGCCGGCAGCGATGCCAAGTTTGCCGGTACGCTCGTTCACCGGTGGTTGCAGGTGTGGACCGAGGGGCAACGGCTTGACTGCCTGGACGATGCCAGGCGGCGAGATGACATTACCCGTCGCTGGTTGCGAGCGGGCAGTTATGACGATGCTGAGCGGGTGCTTAGCCGCGTGAATCGCGCGCTCGACGGCGTCAGGGACGATCCGCGCGGCCGCTGGCTACTGGCCGGAGACGGTCACGCCGAACTGGCGCTGACCGGTGTCGTCGACGACAGGATCGTCACCGGCGTTATCGACCGTATTCGTGTTGAGGGTGATGAGCACTGGGTTGTCGACTACAAAACCAGCGACCATGAGGGGGGCAACCGAGCCTTCTTTTTGCGAGAGGAAGTGCGGCGTTATCGCGAGCAGCTCGCACGTTACGTGCACCTGTACGGCGCCTGGGCCGGGGTACGACCGAGGGCGGCGCTGTATTTTCCGTTGATGGGGGAGTTCGTCGAAGTTGACGAGCTATAAACTGCCTTCGAGACGGATCTCGTATTGACCCTCAGCATTGCCTCGCGGCATGAAACGCATGCGTTCAGCCAGGTCAGCCGGTGTCGTTGGCAGAACGGCCACCTGTGCCAGCAACTGGTAGCTGCTGTCTGGCCGCAGGTTTAACGTGCCGGCAACATCGACGATACCGTCAACGTCTTCAATGCTGGCAACGATACCGGATTCGGCATCGACGAAATCGAGCGCGTAGCCGCCGAGCGTGCCCGGGTAGACGGGCGGCAGCATCAGGTTTGCAACGCGCACCGTGCCTCGCGCTGATACGGGCAATCCCTGCGAGAATGTCACGGAGTCGAATTGTGCGGAGGCATTACCGTCGAGTCCCGGCGTGCGAACCGCGGTCGCGACCATCGACAAGGGCAGCGACGCGCTGAGATCGCGGAGCTCAATCGTGTCGCCACCGCGCAAGGTCGCGATGGCCTCCACAAATCCGCTGCCCGGGGTGGCCGAAAAAGTCACGGACGGGCTGAATGTCAGCAGAGACAGCGCCGACAGGCGCCATTCCACGCGACTTAAATACACGCCGGGCGCGGAAGCCGCAGATGCGCTTCCGGACCAGACGGTTCCCTGAATACCGCTGACCTGAACACCGTCGGGCAGAAACCAGCTGACCGCTGTCCGTGCCGGGAACAGGATGATGATGCCCAGAAAGAAAGTTGCCAGGCCCACGATCACCAGGCGACGGGAAGATGTGCTCACAAACGGCGTTCCAACGTCATCGACGCATTGACGCGACCGGGTGCCGACCGCGCGGTGGACGAGAAACTGCCTTGCTGAACATCCATGCCGTACTGCGCACTCAGATCACCCAGCCAGACAACAAGATCATCAAACGCCACATTCTCGAATTCAACACGGATGCCGGTGCTGGTGGTCGGCTGGCTGCGCTTCAGCGCGCGGTCCAGGCCACGCGCGCGCAAGGTCTGATCGATGATGACAACCGGAGTCTGGCTGCTGGTCCGCGTCTGCGAGCCCTGGCTGGTGCTGCCTGCGGTGGCACGCGCCTTCAGCGGCGCCAGTTCGGTCAGCGAGCGTTCCCATGTCGATACCGCGTTCATTCGATTCTCGTGGCCCCGGTCCAACGGAACCCAGACCAGGCCCCAGACCACCGACACCAGGACGATGACAGCGCCAACACTGACAAACAGCTTTTCGCGCGCGTCGAGGTTGTCGAACCAGTCTCTCACGGCTGGCCCTCCCTAATCTGCAGGCGACTGTTGATGCCGTCTGCCGACTGCGTGGTGGACTGAATCGTCGCGTTGAATCGCTGCGATGCGTTCACCGACTGCTGAATGCGATCCAGTGAGGCGACATCCGGCGCCGTCAATCGAATATCGACGACGCCTGCGCGGTAGCTGATGGCCTCAATCTGACCATTACTGCCACCGATCGCCGAGGCGACCTGTTGCATCGAGGGCAAAAACACCGACCCCTGGCCGCTGTCGTCCCCAAGGCTGCGACGAACCGAGACCACCGTGCCGACGGGATCCAGTATTTCGCGCTGGTCGTTGGGGCGAATACTGCGATACTCCTCGGTAAAGCGCGCCTTCAGCGCCGCTTCTTCCTGACCCAGTCGAACGTAGTCGGCCACCTTGCCGACGAATCCGGTCAGCAGCAGGGCAGCCACCAGCATCGCTGCAAACCGCCAGGGACGAACCAGATCCGCGGTCGCCGTTCTGCCGGCGTACGGTCCCTTGAGTAAATTGACACCCGCACCGGTCGCGACAGTGGCCGCCAACCGCGGCAGGGCACCCTCGTTGAGCACCAGGAGGTCAACGCTGTCCAACTCGTGCCGCAGCGCGTCCCAGTCACTGCTGAAGGCGCTCTCGGCAGCTTCGTCACAGTACACCTGCAGGGCGGTCGGACGATCGTCATCCTCGTTGTCATGTTCGATGTAACCCGCAGCGGCAAGCACGTCGACCGGACGCACGCCGCTCATTGAGAACAACAGACCCTGGCCGTCGTTAAACATCAAGGTGTCGCCTTCAATGTACAGGCTGAGCGTATTCGGGACGTCGCCGACACCGTGGTACTCGGGGATGACTCTGTCGACAGAGAGGCCAAATCCTCGCAGCAGTTCCAGCCACGCATCCAGCTTGTCGCTGGCAATCACGGCAACCGGCAACAGTCCGTTGTCGAGGCGTGAACCGGGCGCAAAGTGCAGGTCGTCGACGTCGTCGGCGACGTGGTCTTCAAGCGCAAAGGGCAGGGCATTTAAAAGCTTGTTGCCGCGCGCGCGGAGCTCGGTGGTCACGGTCAGCACGTCGTCAGCCGGCAACAGGGCGATGACGGCACGACCGTCATTCGACGCAACCGCCTGCTCGATGGAGCCCTCGCTGACCTCGCTTTTGCGCATCCCCGCGTTGTCGATGTTCAGCCATCGGCAACTCGAGTGATCGCGAAGTTGTATTACCTGATAATCAGCCATTAAAAGCTTCCGAAGCTTCGCAGAATAGGGACGACCTCACCATTGGGGCCGCGCTGCAGGACGCTGCTGAACGTGATGCGCACCGTATCAATCCGTACCGCCACCCGCAATTGAAAAAACTGGCTGGCTTCGTCAAGTTCGTTGAGAACGTCGGGCTCGACCAGTGACGAAAATGTCCCGACCAGGTCGCTGAAACCCGCGTCCGCCCGCTCTTCGATCAGGCGTTCGACATCGCTGGCCGACAAGGTCTCGGACAGCGACTGCAAAACCGCCGGCGTCGCCGTGTTGACGTTGATCCGAGTCCGGCCGGGCAGGGCGACGATGTGCGGTTCAAGCTGCTCAAAAACCGACGAATCCATGTCGAGAATGGCGAGCAGTTCGCTGGCATTGGCAATGCGCTGGTTCGGGGTGCGGTACGGCGGAATCACCGTCGAATAGAACGTGTCTTCTGCGCCGTCCGGGAAAGACGGCTCGATGTCGCGGTCGAGCCAGTCGGCGGTAATGCCCGCATAGCGCGGATCCAGCCCCAGCGCGTTTAGCAGCCGACGAAACTGGTCCACGGACTCTTCGTCGATGACGCCGTTGTCATCGACAAGATTGTTCACGTTAAAGCGGCCCTGCAGATCCTCGATGCCACCGAAGACCTCACCGCCCTCGATCGGCAGACCCGGAAGCTCCGTCGCCCAGATTTCGCCGAGGTGGTCCGTTTCAGAGCCGGAAAGGTCATCGCGAAGAATCGATGCAATCCAGCTCTCGGCGCCGAGTGCAACCTGCGCGGCCTGATCGCGCGTGATTAACACCATGCTTCGACGCGCATCGATGGTGCTGTCGAACGCAAGTCCGAGAGTCACCGAGGTGACCAGTGCGAAGATCAGCATAGCCGTAATCAGCGCGACGCCCTGTTGCTGTCGGCGGCGAATCACGGCGCGATCTCCAGTAGACGCGTGATCTCACCTTCGGCGGTCAGGGTTAGTGTGAATTCGACCGCTCGCGGTCGCAGCGTCGGGTTGGATGCGTTATCCGCGCCGCCGGGCGGCCACTGCGGTGTCCAGTCGCCGCTGGCGCGTAAATATTGGAAGGTCAGGCTTTCCACGCCGTCGAGTAACACGACGCGAAACGGCTCGTTGGCAAACGTTCGATCCAGCACGTTCCAGTGATAGCGAATCAGCTCGCCGTCCTCAACGCGGTAAGCACTGCGCTGCTGCGTACTGCGCTTCAGTCCGGCCGGGTTGTTCCAGCCACTGCGCGACAGCTCCAATGCAAAGTCGTAACTGATATCGGACAACAGGGCGGGCGACGCCTCGTCGGTCAGTGGATTGCGAATCGGCCGCGGTGCGGCCTGCATCAGGTCCGCATCCAGTACCCGCACGGCGCGCTGGATTTCCTTCAGCCGGTCCATGCGTGCCGTCAGCAAGTCCGCATTCGACAGGGTTTGTCCGAGCGCGGCATAGGCCAGAACCGTCATGACCCCGAACACCGCGAGGGCGACCAGCACCTCGATGAGTGTGAAGGCGGACTGGCGCGACGTCATTCGGTGTTCTCCCGTCGAGAAGGTCGTCCCTCCCAGGCCAGCGCGCCGATGCCCGGCGGAACCGGCTCGCCGATGAAACCGGTCACGGTCCGGACGTAATCATCCTGATCCGCATAGCCGACCGAGACGTCAACGCGAAACAGGCTTTCGACACCCGTTTCAGACACATCGGCTTCCCACGCCCAGGTCGAGCCGGCGTAATCGAGCTCGCCCGAGGTAATGTCGACCTCGGGAGACTCACCGGAAAGGCGCATCTCGGTTATTTTATTTTGTGCGATCCAGCTGGCGTAGGTCCGGTCGCGCAACGACGAGGCATTGTTTGCGAGCTGACTCATACTGATGGCAGCACCTGCGAGTGCCAGGGCAACGATAGTCAGCGCAACCATGACTTCAACCAGCGTAAACCCGCGCTCGGTTTTCACGGCAGCTCCTCCTCGAGGATGGACAGGTTTCCGAACAGGTCGGCCTGCAGCATGATTCGGGAATCGTCATAGAGCTTTCGAAAGTGCACTTCGAAAGGCGTCAATTCGCCGCTGGAGAAAATAAACACGTGCGGCTGGAACGGGTTGAGGTCGTTGTCGTCTTCTTCGTTCGCCAGCGCCAGTGCCTCGGTGTCCAGCTCGATGAGCTGGCCCTCGATATACAGCTCCAATTCCATGCTGTCCGGCAGTGAACGCAGTCTGAGCAAATCATCACCGATGATCTCGACCCACTGGCGCGTCAGCGGGTCGAGCTCGACGAACCGATAACCCTGCTGCAACATTTCGAGGCCGTATTCGCGGCCTTGCAGCATCGACTCATCCTTGGCGACCTCCATGAGCGCCACGAATCGGCTGGACTCGGTTTCGATGTCGTCATCACTCCGGACGATGCCCAGACCGAGAATCGCGATCGACAGCACGACACCGATCAATGCCACCGTCACCAGCAGCTCGATCAGTGTGAATCCGTGGGAGCGACGCGCGTCCATGCGAGGCGAGGAGTTAAGAGCCTAGTCGAGGTCCCAGTTGCCAATATCGGTGTCGAGGTCGTTGCCGCCGGGCTTGCCGTCGCGGCCGAAAGAATAAACGTCGATCTCGCCGTTCTGGCCAGGGTTCAGGTATTGGTACGGGTTGCCCCAGGGGTCACGGGGAATGCGTGGCATGTAACCCTGCGGATTCCAGTTACGCAGGTTGGGGTCATTCGGTCGCGTTACCAGCGCATCCAGGCCCTGTTCGGAACTCGGGTAGATAAAGTTATCGAGGCGGTAGAACCCCAGGGCGCTTTCGATGGCGCGAATATCCGTTTTCGCCTTGGTGACATTGGCCTTGTCCACGTTGCCAATGACGTTGGGCGCAACGATAGCGGCTAGGATGCCGATGATGATCACCACAACCATGATCTCGATCAGAGTGAAGCCGCGCTGCCTGTTGCGTGCATTTATCACTAAAAAATCTCCGAAAAACACCGTATCACCACGTCAGGTGGCGATTTGGAGTTATTAACGCGAGTATATCAAACATGGGGTTATTGAAAGCGCTTGGCCGGGCAGACACCGCACGACTGCTACTGCTGTTTATCGTTGTCGTGACAGCCATTGTCATTGAACTGGCGGGCGACATCGGTCGTGACATCCTGCGCTACCAGCGCGATAGGGTGTTCGATGGAGAATGGTGGCGCCTGGTGAGCGGGCATTTCGCGCACCTCGGTCCGCAGCACCTGGCACTCAATCTTGCGGGGCTGGCACTGGTGGCGGTCCTGGTAGGCAGGGCACTGACCGCGGGCGCGTGGCTGCTTGCGATTTTGGTGAGCCTGCTGGCCGTGAACGCCGGCTTTCTACTGTTCAATCCGGAATTGCGCTGGTACGTCGGTCTCTCCGGTGTCCTGCACGGCCTGTTGACGGCCGGTCTGATCGCCGGTCTCGGCAGCCGACGCAAGGAGTCGCTGCTGCTGCTCGCGGTGATTGCCGGGAAGCTGGCCTGGGAGCAGCTGGCCGGGGCATTGCCGGGTTCGAGCAGCGTCGCAGGCGGCGCCGTGGTTGTCGACGCCCATCTGTACGGTGCCCTCGGTGGCACACTCGTCGGAGCGATTCTGATTAGTCTGCGGCGGCGTGCGTCGCTATAATCCGCGGCCTTTCACAGGGGGATAGCACCGTGACGCTTGCATTCGTTTTTCCAGGCCAGGGGTCGCAATCGGTCGGCATGCAGGCCGACATCGCGGCCGGACACCCGATTGTTGAACAAACCTACGCAGAGGCGAATGACATTCTGGGCATCGACCTCTGGGCGCTGGTCCAAAACGGCCCCGAGTCGGATCTCGGCGTCACGACCGTCACCCAACCCGCCATGTTGTGTGCCGGGGTCGCCGCGTTTCGGGTCTGGAGCGAGGCCGGTGGCGCTCCACCGTCTCAGCTGGCGGGACACAGTCTTGGCGAATACTCGGCGCTGGTCGCCGGCGGTGCGATGTCTTTTGCTGACGCCGTGCGTGTCGTCAAGCGCCGTTCCGAGTTGATGCAGGATGCCGTACCGGTGGGTGTCGGCTCGATGGCGGCTCTGCTCGGACTCGACGACGACAAGGTGATCGACGTCTGTGCACAGGCCAAGGGCGATGACGTCTGCGACGCCGTGAATTTTAATTCGCCAGGGCAGGTCGTCATTGCCGGCCACAAGGCAGCTGTCGACCGCGCCATTGAGCTCGCCAAGGAGGCCGGCGCCCGGCGCGCATTGCCGCTGCCGGTTAGCGTCCCTGCTCACTCTGCGCTGATGCGAGAAGCCGGTGAGGCGCTGTCGGTCGCGCTCGGCGACGCAGACATTCGAACACCGGAGACGACGGTTATCAGCGCATCGGATGCCCGACCGTATGGCGACGGCGACGATATTCGTGAGCGCCTGTCGCGGCAGGTGTACAGCGCCGTCCGCTGGACAGAGACGATTGCTGCACTGAGCCAGCAGGGCGCGAACCGCATACTCGAATGCGGCCCCGGCAAAGTACTCGCCGGTCTGTTAAGGCGCATCGACAGAAACATCGACGCCGGGGCACTGCATGACGCATCGTCAATTCAGGCCGCTCTCGGTTCGGACTAACGTTCAAGGGGAACAAGCATGACTCAGACATACAGCAGTGACGCGCTGGCGGGCGAAATTGCCCTGGTCACCGGCGCATCGCGCGGCATCGGCAAGTCGATCGCTCAACAACTGGCTGCCGCCGGTGCTACGGTGATCGGCACCGCGACCAGTGCATCCGGTGCAGAAGGCATCACGGCCGATCTCGGCGGCCAGGGTCGCGGCATAGTGCTCAATATCGGCGATGACAATTCGGTGGCCGAGGCGCTCGCTGATATCCAGGCAGACGAAGGCAACCCGACCATCCTCGTCAACAATGCCGGCATCACACGCGACAATCTTCTGATGCGCATGAAACCGGACGAATGGGATGACGTTATTTCCACCAATCTCAGCGGTGTATTCCGCCTGTCCAAAGGCTGTCTTCGCGGCATGATGAAGGCCAAGAAAGGTCGCATTATCAGCATCGCGTCGGTTATCGGTGTCATGGGTAACGCCGGGCAGGCTAACTACGCCGCGGCGAAAGCCGGCATCATCGGATTTTCGAAGTCGCTGGCGCGCGAGATCGGCTCACGAGGCATTACGGTGAACGTGGTGGCCCCCGGTTTCATAGATACCGATATGACCCGCGTGTTGCCGGAAGACCAGCGCAACGCCATGCTCTCCCAGGTTCCGCTGGGCAGGCTCGGTGACAGTGGCGATATCGCCGATGCAGTGGTGTTTCTCGCGTCTCCTGCGGGCGGCTACATCACCGGTGAGACGCTGCATGTCAACGGCGGCATGTTGATGGACTAAAACGGTCTGAAAAACAAGCCTAAAGCGTGTAGATTGCCTCAGACGTTTCACATACAATACGCATCCACGATGGGGCGCATCCTTGTGAAATCAAGGGCTTAGAAGAGTTTAGGGATTTTAACAGTCGCGTTTGCGCGGCTTGTCCTATTCTCCAGTGTGTTCACCGCGTGACCAGTTTTAAGTCTTCTCAGGAGAAGAGATAACAATGAGCAGTATTGAAGAACAGGTGAAGAGCATCGTAGCCGAGCAACTCGGTGTAAAAGAGGACGAAGTGACCAACGATGCTTCCTTTGTCGACGACCTCGGTGCCGATTCGCTTGATACGGTTGAGCTTGTGATGGCTCTCGAAGAGGAATTCGAAACCGAAATCCCGGACGAGGAAGCCGAAAAGATCACGACGGTCCAGCAGGCTATCGACTTCGTCACCGCTCGCTCCAGCGACAGCTAATCATCGGTAGCGGCGGCACCGTTCTGGTGCCGCCGGCTATCCGGCAATCCGCCGACTCCAAAAGATTCCATGAATCAACGACGCGTTGTCATCACCGGTATGGGCATTGTCTCTCCGGTAGGCAGCCGGATAGAGACGGCATGGCAAAATGTCGTCGCCGGCCGCTCTGGCATTTCACGTATCGAACACTTCGATCCCAGCGAACTGCCCACGCAGATTGCCGGCATAATCGACGACTTCGACGCCGACAAGTACCTCGCTAAAAAAGATCAGCGCAAGAACGATCCGTTCATCCATTACGGCATCGCCAGTTGTTTTGATGCGCTGGATGACAGCGGTCTTGAGATTACCGACGACAACGGTGAGCGTGTTGGCGTTGCGATGGGTGCAGGTATCGGTGGTATCCAGTTCATCGAAGACAACCATGTGAAGATGCAGGGTGGCGGAGCCCGAAAGGTGTCGCCGTTTTTTATCCCTGGCAGCATCATCAACATGGTGTCCGGGCAGGTCAGTATTCTTCGCAAACTGACCGGACCGAACATCTCCGTTGTCAGTGCCTGTGCGACCTCCACGCATTGCATCGGCTTCGCCGGGCGCAGCATCGCCTACGGTGACGCAGATGTGATGCTGGCTGGCGGCTCCGAGTACGCAACCACGCCGTTAACCATGGCGGGCTTCTGCGCGGCGCGCGCTATGACCACGCGCAACGACTCACCCGAGTCGGCCAGTCGACCGTTTGACACCGGCCGTGACGGCTTTGTACTGAGCAACGGTGCCGGTTGCCTGGTACTCGAAGAGCTCGAACACGCAAAAGCCCGCGGCGCCAGAATCTACGCAGAACTCATCGGCTTCGGCATGAGCGGCGATGCCTACCACATCACCTCTCCACCCGAAGACGGCGAAGGCGCGCGTAAATGCATGACGGCCGCAATCCGTGATGCCGGGATTGATCCTGCCGATGTCGACTACCTGAATGCGCACGGAACCTCGACGCCCGCGGGGGACATCGGAGAAACCGTCGGTATTCGTCGAACCTTCGGTGACGCCGCCGACAAGCTGCTGGTCAGTTCGACAAAGTCGTCTACGGGCCACATGCTCGGTGCAGCCGGCGTAGCGGAGGCGATTTTTTCGATCCTCGCCATTCGCGACCAGGTCGTACCGCCGACCGCCAATCTCGAGGACCAGGATCCGGCCTGCGACCTTGACTACGTGCCCAACGAGGCTCGAGATGCGAGCATTACGACCACCGTGTCGAACTCGTTCGGCTTCGGCGGCACCAACGGCAGCCTGGTTTTCCGCAAACTCGACTGATACGTATGGCGAACGGTTACGGCCGCCGGATCGACGTACCTGGCTCTGTTGACCTCGTCGGCCTGCATGCGCAGTCGCCGCACAAATACCCGTTCCTGCTGCAAAGCACATCCGGCGTCGGCGGGCTCGGTCGTTACGACGTTCTGTTCGCGGCACCCGACGAGCTGATCAGCTCCGACGACGGCGACTTCCTCCCGCGCCTGGATTCAGCGTTTCGCAAGGCTCGCGGGGAGTCCGACCCGACAATGCCGTTTTCCGGCGGTTGGTTTCTTTACCTCGGCTATGAACTGGCGGGTGACGTCGAACCGTCGCTAAGCCTTCGCCCGGATCCGGAGTTGCCCGCCGCATTCGCCGTGCGTTGCCGAGCAGCCATTGTCCGTGAGCGAGGCACCGGCGATACGACGCTGGTGTGCGAGGATGGCGTCGGTGACGACCTTGTCAGCGACGTACTCGAGGATATCGCAGGCATTACCTGGGAGGCGCGGACGCCGGGCGTACTGCACGTCATGGAGGATAACGCCGAGGATTTTTTGCACGCGGTTCGAACGGCGAAACGGTACATCGAAGAAGGCAGTATCTACCAGGCAAACCTGTCGAGAGCCTGGCGAGTCAAACTCGATTCAGCGACGCGACCCGCGGACATTTACACGTCCCTGACCCAGGCAAACCCCGCACCCTTTTCGGGCATCGTGCGATTTCGGGACACCAGCATCCTGTCCTCCTCGCCGGAGCGACTGCTGCGGTTGCTGGACGGTGTCGCCGAGACCCGTCCGATTGCCGGTACACGCCCGCGCTCCGATGATCTTGGACTCGACACGGCGCTGTCCGCTGAACTGATCGCGCATCCCAAGGAACGCGCCGAGCACATCATGCTGATTGATCTCGAGCGCAACGACCTCGGACGTTTTTGTCAGCCGGGCAGTGTTGAGGTCGACGAATTCATGGTGATAGAGAGCTATGCCCACGTGCACCACATCGTCTCCAATGTCCGCGGCATACCGAACAGCGATACGACACCATCAGAAGCGATCGCTGCCGTGTTTCCCGGCGGCACCATCACAGGTTGTCCCAAGGTTCGCTGCATGCAGATCATCAGCGAACTCGAAACCGACCCTCGCGGCGCGTACACCGGGGCGTTTGGCTACCTGAATCTCGACGGGTCCATGGACCTGAACATCCTGATCCGGACCATGGTGATGACGGGCGATACGCTGAGCTTTCGGGCCGGATCCGGCATCGTCGCCGATTCGGACCCGGAGCATGAGTTACTGGAAACCCGGGCGAAAGCCAAAGGCATGCTGAAGGCTCTCGGCGAATGACGGGGTGGTACGCCAGTGACGGCCCCATAAGCGCCATTTCGGCCGATGATCGCGGTCTGCAGTACGGCGATGGCCTGTTTGAAACCATCGCCATCCGCGACGGGAGGCCACGACTACTGGCCACGCATGTGGCACGGCTGGCATCGAGCTGTGCACGCCTTGGGTTGCCGTATCCCGGTGACGTGGTTGTCGGGCAGCTGTTGCGGGACATTCTCGAGCAGAATGACCGGCCGAGCCGCGGTATCGTCAAACTGGTGCTCACGGCCGGCGACGGGCCGCGCGGCTATGCACGACCCAGCTCGCCGACGCCGCGCCTGATCGGGCGCTTCTCATCATACGATGGCGTTGACCCTTCCCTGTATGAACGCGGCGTCCATGTCGGGTGGTCTGAAATCACGGCGTCGATTCAGCCGGCGCTGGCCGGCGTCAAAAGCCTCAATCGTCTCGACCAGGTTCTCGCACGACAGCAGTTGGGCACCGACTTCGAGCATCTGCTTTGCGACCTCGAATCGCGAATTATCTGCGGTACCATGAGCAACATCATGTTCGTTTTCGATGAGCAACTGGTTACGCCGGATTTATCGCGTGCCGGCGTCGCCGGCGTAATGCGTTCGACCGTCATGGAGGCGTTGGGCTCGATCATCGTCCGCGACGTGTCGCGCGCAGACGTCGGGGAAGCCTCCGAAGCGCTTCTGTGCAACAGCCAGTTCGGCGTGTTGCCGGTCGCCACCCTGGACGGCGCGAGCTTCACCGCGCGCACCGGCTACGATCGCGTGCGTAGCGCACTGCAACGCGCTGGAGTGATGGAGCCGTGAGACGTGTGCTGGTGCTGCTGGGCGTGCTGACGTCGTGTGTGTTGCTCGCAGCTGCAGCTGCAGCAACGAGCTACTTTCGGTTCCTGAATACCGAAATACAGCCGCCCGACACGTCGCCGGTGTTCGTGATCGCACCGGGCTCGACATTCTCGAGCGTCACCAACGACCTTGCCGCACTCGGTGTTATCACGCATCCGACCTGGTATCGGATACACGGCCGGCTGACCGGTCTTGAGGGCTCCATTCAAGCGGGCGAATACACCATCGACGCGGGCCTCACACCGAAGAGCCTGCTGTCACGCTTTGTCTCGGGTGCCGTGGTCTTGCATGCCTTCACGATTGTCGAAGGCTGGAATCGCTGGGAGCTTCTGGATGCCCTGGAGGCCTCGGATGTGCTGTCCGACGATTTCGACGAATCGGACTGGGCCGGTTTCCTGGAAAGCGCAGGCAGCGAACACCGCTACCCGGAAGGACTGTTCCTGCCCGAGACGTACCGGTTTCCCAGGGGCACAACGATTTCCTCGTTGCTGGGCGAAGCCTACAGCGCGATGCAGGCCGCACTGGCCGACGAATGGGCGCAGCGATCCGACAACGCCGCGGTCGACACGCCGTACGCGGCGCTGACGCTCGCATCGATCATCGAAAAGGAAACTGCCAGGGTCGACGAACGAGAGCGAATCTCGGGCGTTTTTACGCGACGACTCAACCAGCGTATGCGCCTGCAAACGGATCCGACCGTCATTTATGGTCTCCTGCCGGGTTTCAACGGCGACCTGACCTGGAAAGACCTGCGAACCGACACACCCTACAACACACGGACACGCCGTGGCCTGCCGCCGACTCCGATCGCCATGCCGGGGCGAGCGGCGATTTACGCCGCGTTGCATCCTGCCGATGGCGAGGAGCTGTACTTCGTGGCCACCGGTGAGACCGACGGCAGCCACGTATTTTCGGTCACACTCGACGAACACAACCGCGCCGTCCAGGCCTATCTCAAAAAGCTCGACAGCAGGCGATCGGGAGACCAGCCGTGACGCGAGGCCTGTTTGTCACCTTCGAGGGCGGGGAGGGGGTTGGAAAATCCACCCAGATCAGCACATTCGTCAGTGCGCTGCGGGAGCTCGGCATCGAGGTCCTGGAGACACGCGAACCGGGCGGTACGCGCAACGCCGAGCGCATCCGGTCGGTGCTGAAGGAACACACCGACGAAATCATGCCTGACGTGGCTGAGATGCTGCTGATGTTTTCGGCGCGCGCCATCAATGTCGCAAATACGATCCGCCCAACGCTTGAGACAGGCAGCTGGGTGGTGGCCGATCGATTCACCGATTCGACCCGCGCTTACCAGGGCGGCGGACGCGGCCTGCTGTCAGACCGAATTGATACCCTGGCAAACTGGGTCCACGGCGATGTTAATCCGGACGTGACGATACTGCTCGACGCACCGGTCGAAGTTGGCATGCAACGCGCAAACCAGCGCGGCGAATCCGATCGTATCGAGACGGAGAAAATCGATTTCTTTAACCGTGTTCGTGAGACTTACCTGGCACTGGCACGATCGGAAGCCAAACGCTTCATCGTCGTCGACGCGAGCCAGCCACTGGCACAGGTCCAGGCCGAGATACGCCAGATTGCTGAGCGCCTGGTGGGTGATTTCCGGACGTTCGACGCATGATGAGCCTGCCCTGGCTGGATGCCGCTACCGATGCCTGGCTGGCGTCGATCAACAACGATCGTCTGCCTCACGCAGTGCTGGTCACCGGCCCGCCGGGTTGCGGCAAGCGACGTCTTGCCGAATGGATGCTGGCACAGAAGCTGTTGGACGACGCGCCGGCACGACCGGCTTTTTCAGACGACCAACTGGTGCATGCCGATCTGCACCGCCTGGCGGTACCCGACGACAAAACCACGATCGGCGTCGACCAGGTGCGTGCGTTGATCAGCGCACTTTCGCTAACGAGTTATGAGGGTCGCGGCAAGGCTGCGATCGTCGAACCGGCAAATTTAATGACCCACTCAGCCGCAAACAGTCTTCTGAAAACCCTCGAGGAACCGCCCGGGGACGCGCTGCTGGTGCTGGTTTCGGATCGGGAAGGGCGACTGCCCGCGACGATCCTGAGTCGTTGCCAGCGAATCGCGGTCCTGCCGCCCGCCGAGCACGACGCTGTCGAGTGGCTGGAAAACGTCCGCGCAGGACGAAACTGGCGGCGCGCCCTGGCCGCAGCCGGCGGCGCACCGATCGCGGCACTCGCGCTCGACGAGCAGCTCGACATCATGAGCGACATGCAAAAACGGTTTCTGGCCGTACATGCCGGTCGAGAATCAGCTGCAAAAGTGGCCGCGGACTGGGCGAAAATGGATGTCGGATTTGTCCTCAACTGGCTCGCCGGGACCGTCTCAGGCCTGCTGAAAGCAATGTATTGCGGGCAAAAATGGGCCCAGCAGCTCGATTTCGATGTTTCTGCGATGCAACGCATGGACACACGAAACCTGTTTTGCTATCTAGACATAATCAATCGACTCAGGGGCGCGAACAAGGGCAGTTTCAATGTCCAGTTGGCGCTTGAGCGGCTGCTGGTGGACTGGGCCAATAACCTGGCCTACGTCAACGAAAACCAACAGGATTTGCGCGCGATATTCGCAGGTAAGAGATGAGTAAACCCGGACTTCTAACGCTGACGATCAAGGACAAGAGCGCGCTGTACCTGGCGTACATGCCCTATGTCGTGAACGGCGGCTTGTTCATCCCGACCAACAGCTCATACAAACTGGGCGATGAAGTGTTCATGCTGCTCAACCTCATGGGTGAGGACGAGAAAATCCCTGTGGCTGGTACGGTCATCTGGATGACGCCAAAGGGAGCACAGGGCAAACGCACCGCCGGTATCGGCGTCCAGTTCAGCGACCAGGACCAGGGCAATACGCAGAAGAAGATTGAAACCTACCTGGCCGGTGCACTCGGCGGTGACAAACCCACACACACCATGTGAGCCGCCTTTCGGCAGCCGACACAAACCACACGCTTTGCCCGCAAGACCCGCGAACCCGGGTCCCGGACTATCCCGCTTTAATGCCGCCCTGTAACACGTAGGCGTTGTAACCGCGCTCATTGAGTATGTAGGCGCCGGCGGAGCTTCGGCGCCCGGTGTCGCAACAGACGACGTACCGCTGGTTTTCATCCAGCAGGTTGATCTTCAGGCGAATGAAGTACAGCGGAATATTGATCGCGCCATCGATGTGGTGGTTCTCAAACTCGCTGGGCAGTCGGACATCCAGCCACTGGCCACCGTCAGCCACAATTTTTTCGGCCGCCGCCTGGTCGACCCATTCCAGCATCGGCTCATTCAGCAGTGTCTTGAAATCGTCTTTGCCGAGACGCATCACCGAGCCGTCGCTGATCATGGTCACGGTAGCGTTGCGCTTGGCATCGGAAATCAGGGCTTCCTCGCCAAAGGTATCGCCGACGGCCAGTTCAGCCAGCTTGATGCCGTCTTTGCTGAGCGGCGTTTCGCGCGTCACCAGCGCCCGCCCGCGGATCAGGACATAAAAGTAGTCGCCCTCGGCGCCCTGCTTGAGGACGATATCTCCCGTCTTGTAGTTGATCTGTTGCATGCGCATGAAGATCGCCTGGATATTCGCCGGCGGGATCTTGTGAAACGCTTTGGCCTGGAGGAGGGTGGTCATCCAGTCC
>JBCDJX010000077.1:0-17345 GCA_038747355.1 Pseudomonadota bacterium
CGATTCGTCGGCAAGCGTCGCCCAGTCACTGTCATCGTTCACAACGACGGGTTTAAGCAGGATGACAAGTTCGGTCATCTGCTCAGACGTTCGCTTGCTCTTGAACAGGTTGCCAACGCCCGGGATCTTGCCCAACACCGGTGTGCCGAAGTCCTGGTCAACGCGTGACTGACGCATCAGGCCGCCGATGACAATAATCTGTCCACTGCGCGCCTTCACGATACTGTCAGACTCGCGCACTTCGCTGAATGCGAGCGGCAAAATATCCGTCTCACCGGACACCGTCAGGTTTTTCTGCTGGTCAGTGACCTCGCTGACTGTTGGGTGAATATGCAAAGTGACCTCGTTTTCTGCACTGATCTGCGGTGTCACATCGAGAGCTATACCCGAGAAGAACGGGGTCAGCTCCACGTCGCGCGACGTTGTTGACGAGGCGCCGGTGACCGTGTTGCTCGAGACGTTGGTGACGAAGAACTCGTCGGTGCCCGCTTTGATCACCGCCTTCTGGTTGTTCAGTGTCGACACTCTCGGGCTCGACAGGACGCGCGTTTCGCCCTGCAGCTCGAGCAGTTCGAGGAAGGCGTTGAAGTCACCAATGTCGAAGGCCATCGTGAACGTGCCGCCCAGCGTTGTCGTCTCAAAGCCGGTGGTCGCCACACCCGGCTGCACGGCGATCGAATCACCGCCGAGCGTTGCGTCGCTGCTGCTGAATCCGCCCGGAGGAGCGAGTACGCCAAAGGTACTCGTGTCGCCCTCGGCGGTCTGGGCAACAGCGACCCAGTTGATGCCCGCGCGGAACGTGTCGTTCAGCTGTACTTCGACGATCTTGGCTTCGAGCACGACCTGACGGGTGGCTACGTCCTCGATCATCTCCAGATAGCTGCCAATCGCTCGCATCTTGTCCGGCATTGCACGAACCACGATCACGCCGGTCTGGGAATTTACGATGACCTGGCTGCCCACATCGCTGGCGAGCATCGCCTGCAGCGTCAATTCGATGTCGGTCCAGAAATCGGCTTCGTAGGTTGTATTGATGTTCGAACCGCTGATTTGCTGGTCAGATCCGCCGCCACCACTGGTGACCGCTGCAGCGCCACCGGCCACCTGCCCGGCAATGCCGTTGCCGCGACTGCGGCCTTCGCTCACCTGGCCGGAACTCACACGGGTGCGAGAGACGCCGGAACGCTGCAGGTCGAGATAGTCGATCTGGAAAATCCGCGTCTGCAGCGTTGCCGGGAAGATCATGTAGCCGGCCGGTCCAAGCTGGTGGGAAAAGCCGTACACCTGGCTGACGACGTCCAGGACCTCTTCGACCGTGACGTCGTTCAGCGAGACCGAGATGCTGCCCCGTACGTCCGGATGCACCACGATGTTTTCGTCCGTCTCATCGACCAGCGCCATAAAAAACAACTCAGCGGGTGTGCCTTCGCTGCTGACATCAAAGCGATGTTCTTCCTTCGGCGGCATCGCGACGACTGCCGGAGCCTCGACAGCCGCTGCAGGTGGGGGCTTGGTCGCTTCTTCGAGCGCGGATTCCATCGCTGCAACGACCTGTGATGCAGGCGGTTTGACCGGTGCTGGACCGGTGGCACAGGCAGCGAGAAACGATGCGCTGGAAATGACAACGAACAGTTTACGTAAGTCCATAACGGGCTCCGGTGTGGTCTCAGCGAGACCGCTTCAGTGACGCCGTGAGCTGCAGGCCGTTGGCGTCCAGCGTGATTGCGTGTTTTTCGATTTGGGTAACGGTGGCGCCGTCAACGACGTCGCCGACGGTAACGCGCTGCCCGTTGATCACGGCGATCTGGCGCCGGGACGAGACAAAGATAGCGTTGACCACAAAGCTCTTTGCGACCGCGGCCTTCACCGGTACCGGCGGTGCATAAGGTCGAGTCGGGTCGCGGAAATCGCGGGCTTCTGCGGACACACAGACCAACAGGGCGATGAGTGAAAGCAAGCTACGCACCGATCCACTCCTCATCGAGGCTGAGCGTACTGACCTCGATCCGAATACGGTTGTTGGGATAGTCGAGCACCTCCAGTTCGAGTACCTGCCAGTAGAGGCGCCACGGCAGCGACTCGATGGACTCCAGGTAGTCGAGCGTCGCGGCGTAGCTACCCGTCACCTCGATCTCCAGACCGTGTCGGTAAAACCGCATGGCGTTTTCGTCCTCACTGGCTGCGAGGGTTTCGGCGGGGATATTGCGAATCCGAACCAGCTCGAGACCGGACTGTTTTCGCAGAACGCCTTCCAGCAGCTGAGCCATCTCGGTCGGGTCAATGAGCTCCTCTGCATAGTCACCCAGCGTGTTGTTGAGTTCTTCGATTTGCTGGTTGATGCGTGCGATGCGGGCTCGCTGTTCGGCACTCCCACCGGCCAGTTCGAGCATTTGCTGCTCAACCTGCTCGTTGGCGACACGGGCGCGCTCCTGCAGCGCCTGCAACTCACCACGCCGCTGTGCGGCGGCTTTCTCCAGCGGCTCGAAGAACTGCACGTACCAGATTGCAGCGACCATGGTTATCGTGGTCGCACCAATCAAGAGCCGTTCGCGGAGACTCAGGCCATCGACCTTTTTCTCCAGCTCTTCCAGCTTGACTTTGGTTTTGTCGACCAAGCTCATCGGCGGCCTCCTTGTGCCTGTTCGCTCGCCGGCGCGCTGTCCATGGAAAAGAACAGTGACCCGCTGGTGTTGTCGATGGGATTGTCGATCTCGAACTGATTGAATCGCTGTCTCGTGAACGGACCTTCGTCGATCAGGTTCTGCACGTACATGGGCACGAGTTCTGCGCCGATCGTGCGTCCTTCGATACGCGTCTGGTCACCACCGGCCGACAGCGTCAGGTAAGTCAGCCAGATGCCCTCGATGTGCTGCCGCGACAGGGCGCGAAGATGCGGTGAGAAGCCGCGCGTTTCGCCAAGCTCGGGGCCCTGCACCAGCGTCAGGACCGCCTGGCGCTTCTGCAACTCCGACAACGCCTGGTCGAGCTGGTCCTGCCACGACAGCCCACCCATTTCAGCGTCGATGGTGGCTCGCAGATTGGCCAGCCGCTCAACTGCAGCGGCCTCCTGGAGCGTGGCAACCTGCATTTCGTCTTCGACGCTGGATACGCGAAAATCGGCGAACATCGCGATTGCCGTCATGACAACGATGAGCAGACCGGCTGCCTGCGCCATGACACGCGCCGGAAACTCTTTCATTGCCAGCCGCTCTTCCGGCGCAAGCAGGTTGACCGCCTGCGGCGGCGGCTCGTCCTTGCCAACGTTCGTGTCGGGCCGCAAAGCGGCACCCGCAGCGATCAGGCAACGGCCCTCGTCTTCGGTCGTAATTTCACCATCAATCTCGAACAGTTCGTCGAGGTCCAGCTGCACAACCTCGAGTCCCAGATTTTCATTCAGGGCTTTGGGCAATACCTCGAGGCCGTCGCCAGGGCCGAGGTAGAGTTTCTGAATTGGCCGATAGTCGTAGTGACTCTCGTAGTAGTCGAGCGAGCGCTGGATTTCGAGAGCAATGCCAGCCGCACGTTCGTTGACAAAAAAACTGTCATCGGCGTTCTCGACAAATGTCCTGCGACCGGTCGGGATGTTCCTCACGACATGCAGTTCGCCCTCTCTCGTGATGATCAGGTAGCCATCGGTGTCGGTGAAATGCAGGAACGCCGCGCCGTATTGTTCGTCCGGCAGCAGCGCTGAGATGTTTCGCAGGCACAATTCCGGCACATCAACAATGCTGATGGGCTGCCCAACTTGTGCCCGGGCGGCCGTGACGTTCTCCTCCACCGTGACATTGCGACTGGAGACGGCATAGGCAATCGGCCTTGCGCTGGCCGTCGAGTGCTTCGGTAAATGAAAGAGGTCAACCGTAAGCTCGTCGAGTGGAAACTCGACGAGGTCCTTGATGCGCCAGGCAACGGCCTGCCGGAGTTCGGCCTCCGGTACGTTCGGCGTCTCCACCAGCTGCATCTGGTAGTCGCCCTGCTCGAGGACACAGGACACGGGTGCCTGGCGAATCTGCAGGTCACCGATGTCCTGAACGCTGGTGCCCTGTCCGGCGGCCGATCGATAAAATGACGACGCCTTCAGCCTGGGTTTCCCTTCGCTCTGTGTATCGACAAGGGCGACAGATGCGTAATCGCCATCGGTGGCAATCGCAGCGCGCTTGGTGGTTCGTTTTCCCCGGTTGAGTATTTGCAGCATAGTTCGGCACCCGAATGCCGTCGTTATCAGGAGACTCGCTGGTTATCGACCCTCCATGGCCGGAACTTTAGTCAAACCGCCCGCTAACGGAATAAAAAAACCGGAGCCAAAACATTGGTTTAAAAGCGGGGCACTGGAGCCCGTCGGTATCTTTCGAGCGCTCAAGTGTTTCGGGCTATGGCCGATAAGATCGCGACAGACGAGCGAGAGTCCGCCGGCACGGCAACGCGGCTGTGAGCCGGCGGGTGACTGTGATCAGCAGGGGCCTTTCGGCGGATGTGGTCACTTTTTTAGGACCGAGAACCCATATATAGTCTTTCACAGCGAACGTTCATGGATGGAGCAGCGCGGTTTGTTAGCGTCGATAACGCACCCGCTGGACACCGCGGAACACCAGTCGACGTTGGAGTGAGCAAATACCGTGACCTGGATGCAAGACGTCAACCGGGCCATTGACGGCTTCCCGGACCTGCTTGTCCGGGTCGAAGGGCATCAGATCACCGCCGTCAGTCCGTCGGTGCATTCGATTCTCGGCGTCGATGCCGAGTCTCTCCTCGGTCGGCCTCTCGTGAACCTGGCAATCGCCGAGGACGTCGGCAGTTTCGTTGCTGCGCTGGAGCAACTGCACCACCGTCACCAGGTGGCCGACTTCGACGCCCGTTGTCGACATGCCGACGGTCGCATTCTCAGGCTTGAATGGCGCGCCGGCCGCAGCGGTAAGGACAAGCAGTGGGTCTTCTCGGGCCGCGACGTAACGCATCGGGGCACCCGGGAGATCGACGATATCCTGTTGAATCTCGCATCGGCTGATCCAGGTGAAGCCATTGTCGTGTTGCAATGCGGCCTGACCTACCTGCCGGTCGTTTACTGCAATGAGAGCTACCTTGAGATGACCGGCCAGTCCCGGGCAGACAGTCTTGGCAAACCCTGTTTCCTGGTAAACCCCGAAGCCGACAGCCCCGAGTCACGCCGATTGGAAGACGCCATCCGGCAGGCTCGCTTTGACAACCTTCAGCTGAAGGCAAGACTGAGTGACGGCAGCAACATCTGGTGTGAGACCCGCGTCGTCCCGATCACGGGACGTGACGGCGACTCCCGTCACGTTGTGCTCAAGATTCGCGACGTGACTGAGCAGGTACAGTCTGAAATCGAGTTTCGAAATCGGGCAAAGCTCCAGACGCGCACCGCCGCGGTCTCCAAGACCGGCGGCTGGGAGCTGGTGCTGGAAGGCATGCAGCTCAGCTGGACCGAGCAGGTCTATCACATTCATGCACTGCCGCTTTCGTACACGCCTGACGTCGCTTCAGCGATCGATTTTTATGACGATGCCAGCAAACCGATCATCGAGGACGCGGTCAGCCGCTGCATTCAGTTTGGCGAACCCTACTCGCTACGGCTGCGCATTATCGATGCCGAGGGTGATGGCCACTGGGTGCATGCCAACGGAGAGGCCGACCAGGAGGACGGCAAGAGCGTTCGCATTTTCGGCACCTTCCAGGACATCACGGAACAGGTTGAGCAGGAACAGGAAAAAGCGCTTGCCGACCAACGATTCAGGGCCGCGTTTGAGGGGGCGCCACATGGGGTTGCCATGGTCAGCCCCGAGGGCCGGTTTTTGCAGGTCAATGACGGCTTGAGGAGCATGCTGGGATACACCGACAGCGAGTTCGTCGAGCTGACCTTCATGGATATCACGCACCCGAGCGACGCCTCCGGCAACCTGGCGATGGCCAAGTCGCTGCTCAGTGGCGAGATCACGATGATGACCATCGAAAAACGCTTCGTGACCCGGGACGGCGAGACCCTTCCGTGCCTGCTAAGCACGTCGCTGATTCGGGATGAGACTGATGAACCGCTCTACTACGTCTCGCACATTCGAGACATGTCTGCGGAGAAACACCTCGAGCGCGAACGGCAACGACATCAACTGCAGATGCAACAGGCGCAGAAGCTGGAAAGTCTCGGTGTTCTTGCCGGCGGCATCGCGCACGACTTCAACAACCTGTTGATGGGCATCATCGGTAACGCGCAGATCGCCATGCTCGGGCTTGGCGGCCAGAAAAAGGCCAAGGAGCCGATGGATCGCGTGATCGAAGGGTCAAAGCGCGCCGCAGAACTCTGTGAGCAGCTGCTCGCTTACGCCGGCCGGGGCAAATTTGCAGTCAAACAACTCGACCTCGGCGAGTTGGTCCTGGAGATGGGGCGTCTGCTGGATGTCGCAGCGACACGAAAAACTCGGATCGATTACCGGTTGCCGGATAAGCCCCTGAGTATCGTCGGCGACGGTACGCAGATCCGCCAAGTTGTCATGAACCTGATTACCAACGCGGCCGATGCGGTGGCGGACCACGGCGGCGAAATCACGATCGAGGCTTCTGAAAGGTCGTTAAGCCAGCAGGATCTGTCCGACTACCAGTTAGGCAACGACATTCAACCGGGCGACTTCGCCATCCTTTCCGTGTCTGACGATGGCGTTGGCATGGACGAGGCGACCATTCGACGAATATTCGATCCTTTTTTCACAACCAAGAAAAAAGGCCGCGGCCTGGGTCTGGCCGCTGTCCTCGGAATCATCAAGTCGCACGACGGCGCCGTCGAGGTTCGGTCGGAGGAAGGTCGCGGCACGCGCTTTACTATTGCTCTGCCCCTTGCGGCGATCGACGACGCGTGCGACGGCGACGTGACGTCGCCGCAACAGCCGATGACCGACGCCACGGTGTTGTTTGTGGACGACGACCAGTCGATTCGGGACCTTGCAAAGGGCTTGTTGGGCCACGCGGGCTACGAGGTGATGTTAGCGAAAGACGGTGTCGATGCGCTGCAGCGCTTCAAGGACCAGCGTGCCGAGATCGATGCCGTGATTCTCGACCTGGTGATGCCCGAAATGGATGGGCGCGAATGCTATCGGGAGATTCGCAAGATCGACGCGTCCGTTCCGGTCATCATTTCCAGCGGTCAGGTTACCGCGGCGGACATCAGCGACCTTGAGGGGATCGCCGGGTTTCTGCATAAACCCTATGGTTCCGAGGAAATCTTTTCACTGCTGGCCCGGCATATCCGCAAACAGACCCCATAGTCGTGCATTCACGCGCGCTCGTCCTTCGGCGAGGACAAGCAGATATGCGAGGTGATGCTGTGAACATTTGGCAGCATTCCCAGCAGGTTGTCGTGAAACGACTTATAGCCTTCGAGATCGGCCACCTCGACGCGTAGCAGGTATTCGACAGACCCAGTGACGTTGTGGCATTCCCGGACTTCGCCGGCGGATTCCAGTGCTCGCTCAAAATTTCGGGCGGCCTTGCGCCCGTGTTCCGACAGCCCAACCGTCACGAACACGGTAATCGCGCCACCGACGGCCGCCCGGTCCACAATGGCCCGGTAACCCCGAATGACGCCCGACGTTTCTAATGCCTGCACGCGGCGCAGGCACGCCGACGGTGACAATCCGACCTGCTCAGCGAGGCGGGTGTTGCTCAGTCGGCCGTCTTTTTGCAGCGCCTGCAATATTTGTTCGTCAATTCTGTCCATCGTGCAATTTTAGACGACTTTTTTGAGTTACGACGACTTATATCGCTGAAAAATTGCGCATTTCCAACACTAAGATACAGGCAACTTTAGCTATGCTTCAGCGGAGCAACCGCATGCCTTTGCATCAACTCAGCGACTACGACGTCAGTTCCGAACGGGGTTTTCTCGCCGCTTTCGACGCTTCGATCATCCCGCCGCCTGCGCCACTCAAGGATGCGCGCGCGATGGCCCGGTCGCTACCCAGTCATCTGCTCACGGGCCATGTCCGCCGTGATCTGGAGCATCTGGCAACGGTCGATGACGCGAGCATCGATGCTATCGATGACAACGCGCAGCTGCGCTGTTCGCTGGTCGACTACAGCTTCATGGCACAAGCCTATGTCTGGGGCGAGGACAGCGCACCAACGCAGCTGCCGGCGTGCATCGCGCGACCGCTTTGGCGCCTGGCAAATCGCGTCGGGCAACCACCTATCCTGACCTACAGCCAATACGTGCTGGACAACTGGACGCGGCTGGACCCCAAGGGAGCGATCGACCTCGAAAACACGGCGACCGTTCAGCCGTTTCTCGGTGGTGAGGACGAAGCCTGGTTCATCCTGATTCACGTTGCCATCGAAGCGCAGGCAGCCGGCCTGCTCAGCCTGCTGCCGACAGCCGTGGAAGCCGCGGCGGTGCGTGACCAACGAGCGCTCGGTCGATCGCTGTCCGGCATGATCGATGCCTGGGATCGCATGATTGCTATTTTTGATCGCATGCCGGAACGCTGCGACCCGTATATCTACTTTCAGCGAGTACGGCCGTGGATACACGGCTGGAAAGACAACCCGGCCCTGCCCGACGGCTTGGTGTACGACGGCGTGGATGCTTTTCACGGCAAACCGAAGGCATTCCGCGGCCAGACCGGATCCCAGTCCTCAATCGTACCGGTGATGGACGCCTTCCTCGGCGTGGCCCACGGCCATGACCCCCTCCGGGGCTATCTGGATGAGCTGCATGTCTACCGGCCACCCGGGCACCGTCGCTTTATCGACGATGTCCGCGCCAGCAGCCAGGTTCGAGACGCCGTTCAGCAACTGTCCGACGGCTCGCTGACCGAGGCCTACAACGACTGTCTTGATCGGCTCACCAAGTTTCGTACGCGTCATCTCGAATACGCTGCCAGCTACATCCACAAACAGTCCCGCGGCAGCGATGGAAACTCAACCGATGTCGGCACCGGCGGCACGCCGTTTATGAAGTACCTGAAAAAGCATCGCGACGAGGCACGCGCACACCAGTTGTAGATTCGCCCACTGCAGGTGCGCTGCAAACACCCGACAGGATTCAGCTTTGGCAGAACCCTTCTTGCCAGATAAGGTCAGAGGATCTATGAAATACCTACTGCTGCTCATTGCCCTCCTCGTCGGCACTGCCCATGCTGATGACTTCCCGACGTCGCCGTTGCACGGCCTTAGAGATATCGATTACCAGCGGGTGGAATCGGCTGAGCTCGAACGCGGCTTTCACATTTACGTCAGCAAGCCGGAAGGCTACGCTGATGAAGACCGCGACTATCCGACGCTTTACCTGCTTGATGGTGGCGGCTTGTTCCCGATGCTGTCGGCCTACTACCGGTACGTCGAGTTCAGTGAGGATGTGCCAAAGATGCTGATCGTCGGCATCAGCTATGGATCGAGAAATTTCGCCGGCGGCAATTACCGCAGCACGGACTTTACAGCACCATCGATCGAACGCGATTTCTGGGGTGGTGCCCCGGCCTTCCAGTCGTTTCTCGAAACATCCCTGATTCCCTTGATCGAGCAACAGTACCGCAGTGATCCTGACCGACGCATCGTCTTCGGACACTCGCTGGGCGGCCAGTTCTCGCTGTATTCCGCACAAACCGATCCGGGGTTGTTCTGGGGTCACATCGCCAGCAATCCGGCACTGCATCGCAATCTCGATTTCTATCTTGCGACCACACCGCCGGCCGCGGCGGGCGCCCGGCTGTTCGTGGGTGCAGGAACCAACGACGACCCGCAGTTCCGGGAACCGCTGTTGTTGTGGATCGATCACTGGACACGCAGGGAACCGACCCTGACACTTGAGGTACGGCAATTCGAGGGGCATTCGCACATGTCGACGCCACCCTATGTCTTCCTCGAAGGCATTCGCTGGCTTTTTGCGGGCAGCGACTGACCAGCAGGTCGCGCACAGCCGGCTTTGTGCTGAAGGGATGAACGAATCACAATGCGACGGGCACCAGCAACCGGGGCACGCCATGCGGATCGAGAAAGCCGAGCAAAGACACATCGAACAGGTCGCACGTCTCTTTGACCTGTATCGCCAGTTTTACCAGTGTGACCCTGACCTGCACGCCGCACGGACGTTTATCACCGAGCGAATCGAACGGGGTGAGTCCGATATTTTTGTCGCCCGGATCGACGACGATATCGTCGGATTCACTCAGCTGTATCCGTCATTTTGCTCAGTCGAACTGATGAAGATTTACATTCTCTACGATCTTTACGTGGACGAAGCCCACCGAAGAACCGGCATTGGGGACGCACTGATGGATCGGGCAGCCCGCTGGGCGCGCGAGAACGATGCCGGTCGAATCGACCTGCTAACGGCGCATGACAACCACGCCGGACAGCGCCTCTACGAACGCAAGGGATACGAAATCACGAATCAGGAGTTTCACGCGTACGCCTACTATGTGAACAACTAGTTGGCGCGAGCCTTCCCGGCCGGCCTGTCCAAAACCCGGCGTTAACGAGGAACCAGTCATCTGCCAATTAACGTTCCCATGGCGGTACTGGCTGGAACTGGTCCTGCAGAAAATCGATCATCGCGCGCACTTTCGGCGCAACGATTCGGTGACTTGGATACAGTGCCCAGATAGCGGACTCAGTTGCCAGCGGACGGTCCGTCATCAGTGCGATAAAACGACCGTCGTCGAGATGTTGCCGGGCGATCCAGCGCGACTGGACGCTGATCCCCAGGCCTTGTTCCGTCAGACTGCGCATCGCCTCACCGTCATTGACCGCCAGTACACGTGTCGGAGTCACGACGGCGCCCGACTCAAACTTCCATTTCGCATGACCGGCGAGCACCACACAGCGATGCTGTTTAAGTTCATCCAGCGAAGACGGAGCACCGTACCGCTCGACGTAGTCGCTCGACGCGACAAGCAGTCGCTGGTCGCGGGCAAGCTTGCGCGCGACCAGTGTACTGTCCTGCAGCGGCGCGTTTCGAATGATCAGGTCATAGGCGCCCTCGACGACATCGAGCACTTCGTCGGACAGACGGATGTCTAGGCTTACATTGGGATGACGTTTCTGGAACTCGGCAAGTGCGGGGATGACGTGCAAGCGTCCGAACGACCCCGGCATGGTCATTCTCAGCAGCCCCTGCGCCTCAGCACCCTCACCTCTGACGGCGCGAACACCCGATGCCAGCGTCTCGATGGCCTGCTCGGC
The DNA here is from genome assembly GCA_038747355.1 of Pseudomonadota bacterium. GTDB lineage: Bacteria > Pseudomonadota > Gammaproteobacteria > Steroidobacterales > Woeseiaceae > UBA1847. The sequence continues at coordinate 11,185 of JBCDJX010000077.1, forward strand.
GTAAGGCAGGAATTCAGCACCGTCCGTGGTCAGGGAGATCGCTCGGGTGGTCCGGTTGAACAGTCGGAAGCCCAGCGTCTGTTCGAATTTTCCAAGCCGCGCGCTGGCCGCCGCGGGGGACAGAGACAGGTCGCGGGCGGCGGCCGTTACTGAGCCAAGATCGGCAATTCGCAGGAAAAGACGAAGGGATTCGACGTCCATTTATCAAACTTTTTCGAATAATCATTCCAATAATACCCTCTTTATTTGAAAAACAACGATTATTAAAGTGTCACTCGCTAGGACCTACCGTCTCGACCCGAACATCAACTGCTCTGGAGCGCCTCAATGAAAGCAATGATCCTGAACGAATACGGCGAAAACGCAGCTTTTCAGCGTGCGGAGTTGCCGAATCCTCAAGTGACTGACGGTCATGTCCTGGTGCGCGTTGCCGCGACGAGCGTGAACACGGTCGACACCATGATTCGTCAGCTCGGCCAAAAAGACCTGCCGTTATCACCGGATCTGCCGGCGCTCCTGGGCATGGACTTCGCCGGAACGATTGAGTCGGTCGGCGACGGCGTCAGCGGTTTCAAGCCAGGGGACGAGGTGTACGGATGCGCCGGTGGCCTCGCTGACCTGCCCGGGGCACTCGCCGACTACATGCTGGCGGATGCTCGCCTGATCGCTCACAAACCGAAAACACTGTCGATGCGCGAGGCCGCCGCCATTCCGCTGGTTGGCATCACGGCCTACGAAGGACTGTTTCGCGCCGGCGTGGCGGCCGGCCAAAAAGTACTGGTGCACGGCGGCGCAGGCGGCGTCGGACACATCGCGCTGCAGTTGGCCAGACATCTTGGCGCCGACGTTTTCGCCACCGGCTCGGGGCCGGAAAAGCTGGGACTGATTGAAGATCTCGGCGCTACGCCGATCGACTACAGAAACGAATCGGTCAGTGACTACGTCGCGAAACACACGGCCGGCGCAGGCTTTGACGTGATCTATGACTCAGTCGGCGGCGCCAATATGACGAACTCGTTCGAAGCGGCAGCCCTCAATGCGCAGGTCGTATCGACGGTTTCGCTGCTGGAGATCGACCTGACGACGGTCCACTTCAAAGGGCTGTCCCTGCACGTGGTGTTCATGCTCATTCCGATGTTGCACAACCACAATCGGCAGGAGCACGGTGACATTCTCTCGCGACTTAGCGACATCGTGGACGACGGTGCGCTCAGGCCGATTCTCGATTCGCAGCGGTTTGCCCTCGCCGACGTTGATCAGGCGTACGAACGGCTCAGCAGCGGACAAGCCGTCGGCAAAGTTGTTATCGATGTGTAGCGCGGTCTTGTCCGAGCGTTAGATCAAAACTGGAGCGCCTGGAACGCGGCACGAACCCGGCCACAAAAGATTGAGGACCGCGAAGCGGATGGACGGGTGCAACCGCTGGCCGCGTTGAGCGCCAAACGGGGTTGCCTTTTCCGGGTGTGATGAGCACGACTGAATTCGCCCGTGTTTGGCGCATATCGTCGGATCTTTGACATGGCGCCAGCCCTGCATGCCGGCTAGTATTCCTGTCGACATGAAGACGCGCTCCGTACAGTTTTTCGTCGCAGACGGCTTTCAGCCGCTGGACCTGGCCGGACCGGTGTCGGTTTTTTCCAGCACGAATGACACCAAAGCGTCGGCCTACGCACTGTCGACGGTGAGCTTTGAGGCCTCGCCAGTGCTGCCAAGCGCTGGCCCGGCGATTCTCCCGGACAGTGCGATCTATGACGTCGATCCACCGGATACGTTTGTCATCGTCGGTGGCGCGGGCATTCGACGCCTGCACCCGGATCAACGCGCCCGTGAACGGCTTTGCACGCTGGCTGCGGGCGCGCGGCGCGTTGTGTCCATCTGCACCGGCGCATTCCTGGCTGGCCGCCTCGGCCTGATCGACGGTAAACGCGTCACGACACACTGGCGTCACCAGGATGAGTTGCGGCAGGCCTATCCGACTTGCCGTCTGCAGGACGACCAACTGTACGCCACCGATGGGACGTTCTGGTCATCCGCCGGTGTGACTGCCGGTATCGACGTGTGCCTTGCCCTCGTCAGCCGCGATCACGGCGCCAGCGTGGCCGCGGCGGTTGCGCGCGAGCTGGTGGTGTATCTCCACCGACCCGGCGGTCAGGCGCAATACAGCGAGGTGATGCGAGCTCAGACCACCTCGAAACGTTTTGCCGAGCTGATTTACTGGATACACAACAACCTGCAGACCGACCTCTCCGTTCCGGCGTTAGCGGACAGGGTGGGCATGAGCGAGAGAAACTTCCAGCGACGGTTCAAGCAGGACTTTGGCCAAACGGCGTCCAACTTCGTGGAGCAGCTGCGGATCTCGCAGGCACAAGACATTCTCAGATCACCCAGCGTCTCGATATCCGCGACGGCGTCCAGCGTCGGATTCAAAAGTGCGGACAGCTTTCGGCGAGCTTTTGAGCGCGTGCTAGGCGTGAATCCGAGCTTTTACCGGGCGCGTTTTGACGAGGTCGACAAGGAGGACCGCCGTTGACCACGCGAAGGGACGCGGACCTCGTCGGTCTGCGGTTGCGTCATGCCATCGTGGTACCGCCGCGGTCTGAAACCAGAGACAGGAGGTTGTTATGAACGTTGCCATTTTTGTTTACGCGGGCGCCGAGGTTCTGGATTTCTCGGGCCCGTTCGAAGTGTTTTCGACAGCCAGTCGCGTGTCCGCCGATGCGGATCTGTTCAATGCGTTTATCGTTGCCGAAACCGCGGACCCGGTTGTCGCTCGCGCCGGCTACACGGTGCTGCCGCATTACGCCATGAGTGACCATCCGGACATCGATCTGCTGCTGATTGCCGGCGGAGTTCATGAGCCGCAAATGCAGCGCACACCGGTCATCGACTGGATTTCTGCGCAATCAAAAACAGCTACGCACGTCGCGTCTGTTTGCACAGGAGCGTTTCTTCTCGCCCAGGCGAAGGTCATCGAAACGCAGACAGTGACGACACACTGGGAAGACATCGACGATTTGCAGGAGCGCTTTCCTGCTCTAAATGTCGTCAGGAATCGTCGCTGGGTTGAAGACGGCCCGTTGACAACCTCGGCCGGCATTTCGGCCGGCATCGATATGAGCCTTCACCTCGTCAGGCGGTTTGCCGACGCGTCGCTTGCCACAAACACCGCGATGAAAATGGAGTATGACTGGAACGATGTCGCGTAGAGGCGATCGTTGAGCCCGGTCGGTCCGCTGCAATCCCCGAAGTCAGTGGATCCGCAGGCTGCGATAGCCGTCATAAACCAGGGACACGATGTTGCCCGCCGAGTCTCTTTCAAAGGTGAGCGTCGCACCTAAATCGTCGTCCTTTCGCTTGTAGCGGAACGTATCGCCTTCAATCCGAACATAGGAGGCCGGTGAATCCGTCGGGTTGTCAGAAAACAGGGAAATCGTCTGCAACTCACCCTTGGCCGTCGGAATGACGTACACACCCATCGGGAAGTCAGGCCACTGGTAAGCCCCCTCGTACTCCATGATCGAAGAGATTTTATCGTCCGCCAAGTCACCAACGGCGTCGCTGCTTACCGAACTGTCGACCGCCTTGAGTGCTGCCGACGCGAGACCATGCACCACCTTGACCAGGGCCGTCGGCGCCACGTCGTTGACGTTCACCATGGCCGTTACTGCGATCTTGTTTTTGGTGTCCATGGCAAGGTACGAACGGTGTCCTAGGCAATAGCCGCCATGACCAACTACCGGTGTATCACCGATCTTGGAATGGCTGAAGCCGAGCCCGAAAATCCCGCTTTCCGGATCGCCAGGGTCCATCCAGTGCACGCGCTGCATATTGCGCAGCGTTTGTCGCTCCAGCACTTCCGGGTCGCCGGTTTCCAGCAGACGAAATTGCCAGGCGGCGAAGTTGCCAAGATCGCGCACCGAGGCGGCAAATCCCGCGGCCGGTGCGAATGCGTTTAACCGGTACGGTGCTACCGGCCTGCGCGTTCCGCTCGCATCGTGTTGGGTGTAGCCGGTGGCGAAGCGCCCACCGTCACCGTCCAGCGGCAGGTCTGTGCTGATTGTCTCTAAACCCAGTGGTTGCAGAATGCGGGTTTCCACATAGGTCGCGTAATCAAGGTCTGACACGGACGCAACCAGCTTGCCGAGCAGCGACATGCCGATGTTTGAATACTGGTAATTGGTGTACGGCGTGAACTGCAGCCCCAGCGAGTTCACGGTGTCCTCGAGACTGGCGGTGTCAGGAAAGTCGGTCGTATTCCAGTACGTGCCAGCCCCTTCACGCGGCAACCCGGAGGCATGACTGAGCAATCCCCGGATCGTCAGGGGTTCGACGACGATGTCGTCGTTGGTGTCCAGCCTGAGATCGGGCAGGTAGTCCTGAATCTCGCCGTCTAGGTCGATGCGGCCCTCCTCAACAAGATCCATAACCGCGATCGACGTAAACAGCTTGGAAATCGAACAAATGCTGAACGTGGTGCCCGGCTCCGCCGGTCGACCATCGTCGATATCTGCGAAGCCGTAGGCATGTTCCCAGACGATGTCCTGGTCGTGCACCAACGCGACGGTCCCCGCCGGAACCAGCTCTCTTGTCATCTTCATGTCGAACCAGGTCTCGGCCGCGCGAAGACGTGCATCAAGCTCCAGTTCCGACGGTGACTCGGCGTATACGGGCAACACGGCGACGGCGGCGAACAGCGCGACGGCGAACTTCTTGGTGAGCATCTTCAATCCCCCGGATTGCGTCAGACAGACAGCACAGGTGCCCGAGTCTACCGCAGACGGATGAACGTTTTCTTGAGTGAGCTTGTCGTCGACGACGGCCGTGGCTGGCTCATCCTGCTTGCTCAGGTGCCGGCAGCGTTGCGCATGCCGCGGATGATACCCAGCACGAAGGCGACAACCACGGCGTTGACAAACGCTGAAATCAGGAGCATCAACAGCGCCTGAATGGTGCCCGTCAGTAACCTCGACGCGTTAAAAACCACGAGAGTCCAAGCGTAATAAACACTTGGGAGAACGAAAAACAGCAGTGACAGGAGCTGAACGGGTGGCGTCGGCAACAAGGCGTCCGTGACGAGCAGCAGATTGATTATCACGAGTTGCTGGGCGTACACGTAGGTCATGCAGACAAAGTGTTCGACAAAATTTCGACCCGACGACCAGAACACCAGCCGTTGAAACGCCGCCGTCAGCGGCAGTCCGAGCAGCATGACGACAAACAGGTAATTCTGGAACAAGTCATTGGAGTCTTGCTGTGCCTGGCTCAGGTTTTCCAGGTCGCCGGTCGCCTCGACAAAGCCGGCGGCAAAGTCGCTGATGCCACCAGTCAGGCCTATCGTGAGTTGCAGCGCTGCGATAGTAACAATCAGGTAGCGGGCGGGATGCACGTACGGGACGGTCACGCCGGAGACGTAGCGACTGACCAGACGACCGGGGTTTTTGAAAAGTGCAAGAAGGGTGGCAACGAAGCCCGAATCCGAGTCGAAAAAGGCCAAAAAGGACGAACGGAAAACGCCCAACAGCGTGAGACGGCTGCGAACTGGCTGACCACATTCGGAACAGAATGATCCGCTGACCGTCGCACCACAGTTAAGACAATTGGTCATCGTTTGTCGCTGACAATGCCTGTCGCTCGTGCATAGAAAAAGGCCGTACCCAAATGGATACGGCCTTTTGAAGTTAGAGCCTGGCGGTGTCCTACTCTCACATGGGGAGACCCCACACTACCATCGGCGCTGAGCGTTTTCACTTCCGAGTTCGGGATGGGATCGGGTGGTTCCCACTCGCTATTGCCGCCAGGCAAACTGGTTAGATATCGATAAATCGACATCCAGAATTGGGTTAACAATCTGGGCAAGTTTTGACGATTAAGTTGTCGCACACATATCGCGGTCAACACCAAAGCGTTTTGGCGTTATATGACCAAGCCTCACGTGCAATTAGTACTGGTTAGCTTCATCCATTACTGAACTTCCACACCCAGCCTATCAACCTCGTAGTCTTCGAGGGCACTTCAGGGACCTCAAGGGTCCAGGGAAACCTAATCTTGAAGGGGGCTTCCCGCTTAGATGCTTTCAGCGGTTATCCCGTCCGTATATAGCTACCCGGCAATGCCACTGGCGTGACAACCGGAACACCAGAGATACGTCCACTCCGGTCCTC
>JBCDJX010000078.1:0-17340 GCA_038747355.1 Pseudomonadota bacterium
GGTGTTGACCACCGGATCACTGAACCGTCCCAGCGTCGAGTACGCGACGACACCGCCGACGGCGACGTCCAGCCCCTGCTCTCTCAGTCGCTCCGCGTGTCTTTGCGCGCGCGCCTCGTCGAAGTAGCCGCGATAGCCGAGACAGCCCACGATCGGGTAGCACCAGGTTTTCGGTGCGAGCGAATACGTCGGTGCGGCGAACAGGTTCCAGAGGACGTAGTTGCGATCAAGATCGGAATAACTACGGTAGCTGTCGTTATCCGGCAAGCCCAGCGTATCAATGGAAAAATCGCGGGCCGCGGAGACCAGTTGCAGTCGCCGCGCGAGTTCCTCGGGCGTCGACGGGTCTTCGAGCAGCGCCTCGATCGGTTCCCGCTTGTTCATGACCTCGAGGTGGCCGCCGGCCGCCTGCATGTAGTAGCAGCCGCTCAGCAGTGACGACAGCAACAGGATGACGGCGGCGTTGAGCTTGTTAGACTGCATGCATGCAAGTCTACCTCGTTGGTGGTGCCGTCAGAGACGCGGCGTTGGGGCTTCCCGTCGGGGAGCGTGACTGGTGCGTGACCGGCACGACGCCACAGGCGATGACCGAGCGCAAGTTTCGTCCCGTCGGCAAGGATTTCCCGGTGTTCCTGCACCCAGAGACCGGCGAGGAATATGCGCTTGCGCGCACGGAGCGCAAGACGGCTGCCGGCTATCACGGCTTTGCGTTTAACACGTCGCCCGAGGTGACGATCGAGGAAGATCTCGCACGTCGCGATCTCACGGTGAATGCGATGGCACGGGATGCGGACGATCGTCTCGTTGACCCCTACGGCGGCATGCGAGACCTGGAGAATCGCGTCCTGCGACACGTGTCGGATGCGTTCATCGAAGACCCGGTGCGCATTCTTCGCGTCGCAAAATTCGCCGCCCGATTTCATTCCATGGGTTTCACGATTGCGGACGAGACGCTGGCGTTAATGCGCCGCATGGTCGATGACGGCGAGGTCGACGCCCTGGTGCCGGACCGGGTCTGGCGTGAGACTGAAACCGCCTTGCGATCCTCCAACGCGCGTGTCTTTTTCGAAACCCTGCGAGACTGCGGCGCGCTGAAGGCCGTCTTCCCGGAAATCGACGCGCTGTTCGGTGTTCCGCAGCGCAAGGACTACCACCCCGAAGTTGATACCGGTCTGCACACGATGCTGGTGCTGGATCAGGCTGAACGCCTGTCGCCGGACTCGGATGTTCGCTTCGCTGCGCTGGTGCACGATCTGGGCAAGGCAACCACCCGACAACAGGATCTGCCGAGTCATCCTGGCCACGAAGGCAGGGGCGTCCGGCTGGTCAAGACCATGGCCCAACGCCTGCCGTTGCCGAAGAACCACCGCGATCTCGGCGTCGTTGTCGCGCAATACCACCTGCACTGCCATCGCGCCTTCGAGCTGAAGGCCGCGACGGTGTTGAAAGTGATCGAGGCCTGTGACGGTTTTCGTCGGCCCGAGCGATTCGAGAAGTTCCTGCTGTGCTGCGAGGCTGACGCGCGCGGCAGAACAGGGCTTGAGGAACGCGACTATCCGCAGGCGGACTATCTCCGAGAAGCCTTCGCAGCGGCCAGCGGCATTGACGCCGGCCGCATCGCAGCGGAGAGCGAGGGAACGGAGATTCCAGTGGCGATTCGCAAGGCTCGCGCCGCCGCTATCAAGCGCGTGAAGCGGGCTCAGACCAGCAGGTAGAGAATCACCGCAGCCAGCACGATGCGGTAGATCGCAAACGGCAGCAGGCCAATGCGGGACACGACGCGCATAAAGAAGTCGATACTGATATAGGCAACAATCGCGGAGACGACAACGGCAACCCCGAATTGCGCCCACGGCACGTCCGCATCTCGCACGACCAGACTGCCCATCTCGTAAACGGTGGCGAGCAGGATGACCGGCACCGACAGCAGAAAGGAGAAGCGCGCCGCATCCCGACGGTCGAATCCCAGAAAACGACCCGCTGTGATGGTGACGCCCGATCGCGACGTGCCCGGAATCAGCGCCAGCGCCTGCGCGCAGCCGATGATGAAGGCGTGCTTCAGTGTGATGTCGGTGATGTTTTTGTCGCGTTTGCCAAGACGGTCAGCAACCACCATCAGGATGCCGTAGCCCGCCAGGGTAAACACGATGACCGACGGATCACGAAGGTTTGCCTCGATCCATCCGGCCATCGTCAGGCCGGCAACCGCGGCCGGAATCGTGCCCAGCGCGATCCCGAGGGCCATCGTTGCCTCGGGGCCATCGAACTTCAATCCGAGCAGGTTCAGACCACCCCGGATCATCGCCTTGATGTCGTCCCAGAAGAACAGACAGACCGCAATCAGCGAGCCGAAATGGACCGCCACATCGAAGGCCAGACCCTGATCAGACCAGCCGAAAGCGACCGGCACGAGCACGAGATGCCCGGAGCTGGAAATCGGCAGGAACTCACTAATGCCCTGCACGATCGCAAGTACGACAACCTGTAGCCATGTCATGTCGGTTTGTCCTTTCGGGCTCCGTCTAGAGAGCCGGTGTTCTGTCCATCAGCGTCAACGCATCGGGTATCGGGATCTCGCCCTTGCTCAATCCGATCGCCTTGATGTGTTCACCCATCTCGCCGGGCAAGGTCAGTGTTCGAACCCCGGCCGCGACGTGCATCTGTCGCTCCAGCGGCTGGTCAGCCAATTCGGCCAACTCCTCGTCCAGCCCGGCGGCCATCAGGAAATGTGCCTGCGTAACGTAGCCCGCCACCGACGCACCCGCGGTAACCGCGGTCTCAGCAATGGCGGAAAAGTCGATCCACGTGGTGATGTCCTGGATGCCCGGATAAAGCAGCGCGTCATTATGGGCGTAGTGACGAAAATGGCAACGCAGCCAGCCTTCTGATCGATCAGCCGCGTAGTACGAGCGACGATCGACCCCGTAATCGAACAGCAGCAGGAGCCCCTGTTGCAGGCGCTGCACAAGATCCGCCGTCCACGTCTGCGCCGCAAGGCACACTTCAGAGGTGTAGCCGTCCGGCAGGGCCTGGCCGAGATCGGCTTCGATGGCTGCCACCGCTGCCCGCAGAGACCCCGACGGGTTTCGTTCGCGATAGTGAAAGCCTGAGGGGTTGTAGCCGACAGTGAGCTCCTTGACGGCTCCGCTGCGTTTTACAAAGCGACTGAAGGGAATCGCATCGAGCACCTCGTTGGCCAGCATGACGCCATCGAACGAAGACGGCGGTTCGTCGATCCAGCGTACTCGCCCCGCGAGCTGTGGCAGTTGCGACTCGATCAGCGCCCTTTGTCGCTCGGCGAGGTCTGGTGAGACTTCCAGCACCAGGTATTCTCGGGGCAGGACTCCTAGGGTCTCCAGGCGCTGCAGCAGCGCAACCGCGAGCGTCCCGCGCCCGGCGCCGAACTCCAGAACGCAGCCACCGGTGGACTCGATAACAGGCGCGATCTGCCGCGCGATGCAGTGACCGAAAAGCTCGGAGATCTCGGGTGCCGTGACGAAATCACCGTTCGCCCCGAGCTTGGCTGAACCTCCGGTGTAGTATCCAAGGCCCGGCGCATAGAGCGCCTCGTGCACAAACGACGCGAAGTCGAGCTCGCCGCCGGCTCGATCCATCGCGTTGCGGATGGCATCGGCGGCCTTGGCAGTCTGTGTCAAACTGTGTGGATCGGGCTCGGGTAAAGCAGGCATGTCATGGTCTTCATCACCCGCCCAAGGCTGGACAGGAGCTATGTCGGAATCAACTCGGCTCGACGGTAAAGTCGCGCTGGTCACAGGGAGTGCCATACGTGTCGGCGCCGAAATTGTACGTGAACTGCATCGTGTCGGGGCAGACGTCGCGATTCACTACCGCAGCTCGTCAACGCCGGCTGACGAATTGGCCACCGAACTGAACGACGCGAGACCCGGGTCCGCAATGACGGTACGGGCGGACCTGCTGTCGACCGCCAGTCTCGAGCCAATGGTCACAGACGTCGCCCAATGGAAGGGACGCCTCGACATTCTGGTCAACAACGCGTCGAGTTTTTATGCAACACCCGTCGGCACAATCACCGAGCAACACTGGGACGATCTCATCGGCAGCAACCTCAAGGCACCGCTGTTCCTGTCGCAAGCGGCGGCACCGCATCTGAAAGCGGTCAACGGAAACATCGTCAACATCGTCGACATTCACGCGACACGGCCACTGAAACACCACGTGGTCTACGGCCCGGCGAAAGCCGGACTGGCAATGCTGACGCGCGGACTGGCGAAAGAGCTGGGGCCGGAGATTCGCGTCAACGGCGTGTCGCCGGGCGCGATCCTGTGGCCGAAGGACGGCATGAGCGACGAGGCCAAGGCCGCCGTCTTGCAGCAGGTGCCGCTGGCCCGCCGCGGCGAGCCTCGCGATATCGCCGGCTGCGTCCGCTTTCTCGTGACCGAGGCCGGCTACATCACCGGCCAGATCATTGCGGTGGACGGCGGCCGCTCAGCGGGTTGGTAGGCTAGTACGAGTCGAGCAGTTCCCGATGCGGCGGTCCGGGCCGGTACAACGGTTGCTCGAATTCGCCACCAAATGGCTTTGACGATGCGTCCGGTGTACTCGTCACGGGCGAACAGCTCTGGTCCTCGAGGAACTGCAGTGCCGCGACGATGTTCGGGTCCGTGTCATCGCCGACCGGGATAGCCGGATCATCCGCCGCGTTGCAGTTTGCCGGCAAACCGTTGAAGTAGTCGCCGAAGTCGAGGGCATTCACCGTCTCGAAGGTCGTCGGGCGCAGAATCTTCTCGCAGAAAGTGAAACCACTTTGCCCGACCGGCTTGCCGAAAGTGCGGTCACCGACAATGCCGAGGGTGACGTAAGCATCCATGCTATTGGTGACCAGTTCACTGGCCGATGCGGTTCCACGGGACGCAATCACGACCATTCGCTCCAGGTTCATCGAGCCGGTACGCCGCTCAAAGAACTCGGCGTTGTTCTGCGCTGCCGCCCGGTCGGCGTTGAAGCGGGTTTCCGAAAACTCCAGGGTGTCGAAGTTGCCGCCACCGAGCAGGTCTCCCAGCAGGTTTGCCGTGCTCACCAGGCCGCCACCGTTGTAGCGCAAGTCGAGAATGACTTCGGTAACACCGTTGATGCGGAACTGGTTGATGGCTTCATCCATTTGGCCGTTGGCCGTACTGATGAAGGTCGTCAGTTCGAGGTAGCCGACACTTCGGCCTGCGCCGGCATCAATGATGCGGAACTGGGGCACCGGGTCGATGGTTACGATGTCTTGGGTCATGGTGACCGTGAACTCGCTGTTGTCCAGGTTGCGAATCGTGACGTCAACGGACGGCAGGTCAAAGATGGCGCTGATGCCCTCGTTGTCCTGGATCTCGGCGATGCTGCGGCCGTTCAGGGCGACGAACACCTGGCCTCGACGCAGACCGGCACGGAACGCCGGACCGTCTTCGTAAACGAGCAACAGCTGCGGTGTATTGTCGGCAACGAAGCGGTAGCGAAAGCCGTAGCCTTCGAACTGGCCTTCGCCAAAAAACGCGGAATCGGCTGCGGCGCTGCCGATGAAGCTGAACCGGTCGACCGGCTGGAACGACGTCAGGAAACCCAGCAGTTCCTCCGGTGACGCATAACTGCCCACATTGACGTCGGTCGGCAGCAGGTCATTCCAGAAGTACCAATCGTTCATCACGTCGAGCACGAACTGGTTCTGGCCCGTGATTGAACAGGGATCATTGGACACCGGCGGCGTGGTTGGCGCGGGTGCCTGGGCGCCACCACCTCCGCCGCCGCCACAGGCAGTCAGGAATGCGGTCACAAAGAGCACTGATATCCGTTTCATGGTGTTTCTCCTTGGCGGCGCGGCATTCGGCGCCCGCCCTTTTCGTTTAGGCCGGTTCGTCCAGGCTTACCTCCGTCAGTGGCTGGCTCAACTGGTCAAACTCTGACCAATGTTCGCGGAGCGTCCGGCCAGTCTCAGGATGGCGCAAGTCGGGCACGATGTCGACCATTGGCTTTAGCACAAAGGCGAATTCCAGCACGTCCTGGCGCGGCAGGCGGGTCGGTTCGTCGGTGACCAGGTCGCCATAAAGCAGCAGGTCAATATCGAGGGTCCTGGCGTTGAACTTCTCCGTGTCGCGCTGTCGGCCTGCGACCTGGTGGATCTCTTCAATCTGCTCGACAACCTGCGCAGGTGACAGCGCTGAATCACATCCGGCCACCAGGTTCAGGAAATCGTCCCCCTCGAAGCCGACGGCGGCGCCGCGATAGGTGGGCGACAGGTCCAACGTGCCAAAACGACGCTCAAGCTCGCGGATGCCCAGTCGTATGTTCGGCAACGGGTCGACATTGCTGCCGAGACCGAAATACACCCGGGTCACCCCTGACTGCCTCGCTCGATCAGGACACCGACCGCGCGAGAACCGCGAATCGCGCCGGGCTTGTTCAGCCTGACCCGCACCCAGGGCACGTCGAATTCTTCCATGATGATGGCGGCGATGCGCTCGGCGAGGGTCTCCACCAGCTCAAAGCGATTGTCCTCGATGAAGGTCTGGACGCGCTTGGAAACCGCCTTGTAGTTCAAGGTATCGGCGACATCGTCGGACGCCGCCGCCTGTCGAATATCGGTCGCCATCTCGAGGTCAATCTCGATGATCTGACGAATGCGCTTTTCCCATTCCCAGATGCCAATGACAGCCTCGACGCGCAGCCCGTGCAGATAAATGATGTCCATTTCAGTCCTCAATCCGCTGGCGGCGCCAGTGTGTCCAATGACCAGCGCGCCCGGGCCGGAATCTCAGACACCCGGCGCGCCTCGCCGTGGCGCAGGGCGCCGGCCAGCGCAATCATCGCACCGTTGTCGGTGCAGTAAGCGAGGCGCGGATAGTACACAGAGCCCGAAAAGCGGTCGCGCATTTCTTCGCGCAGTCGACGATTCGCGCCGACCCCGCCGGACACGACGATGCGCTCGAACCGCGCGTTTTTTGCTGCCCTCAGAGCCTTGCCGACCAGTACGTCCACGACCGCAGCCTGAAACGAGGCGGCAATGTCGGCTCGCTCCTCGTCGAGACGGCCCTCAGACTGCAGTCGCTTGACCTCGATCAGTACCGCGGTTTTCAGGCCGCTGAAACTGAAGTCGTAGCCGGGTTTCTTCATCATCGGCCGCGGAAAGCTGTAGGCGTCGGGACGACCGTCTTCCGCCAGCGCCGCCAGCGCGGGTCCGCCAGGGTAGGCCAGCCCGAGGATTTTGGCGGTCTTGTCGAAGGCTTCGCCGGCGGCGTCATCCAGGGTGCTGCCCATCACGGTGTAGTCGCCGAGCCCTGTCACCGCGATCAGCATCGTATGTCCGCCGGACACCAGCAGCGCCAGGAACGGATATTCGGGCGGGTCCTCCTCGAGCATCGGCGCAAGCAGGTGGCCTTCCATGTGATGCACCGGAATGACGGGGCAGCCCCAGGCGAGACCCAGACCACCAGCCATTCCGCCGGCCACCATCAAGGCCCCGACAAGGCCTGGCCCGGCCGTGTGCGCGATCGCGTCGGGACGCTCAATGCCCGCATCGTCCAGCACCTTTCGAACCAGGGGCAGCATCCGTTTCAGGTGGTCACGCGAGGCGATTTCCGGGACGACGCCGCCGTAGACCGCATGCAGGTCCACCTGGCTGTGCAGGGCGTCCGCGAGCAGACCTTTCTCGGTGTCGTACAGGGCGATACCGGTCTCGTCACAACTGGATTCGATGCCGAGGATCAACATAGCGGCGCGAGTGTACCCGATCGGGCCTGCCGGATACCCGAAAACAGGCGATTTGGGCTTGGCACGGCTCGATTCCTGCCGTTATAATGCGCGGCTCCCCGGCTCAATGCCGGGGATTTTTTGTGTTTGGACGGAAAACCAGAACCCATGCCAAGTGTTCGCGTAAAAGAGAACGAGTACTTCGACGCCGCCCTGCGCCGCTTCAAGCGCGCGTGTGAGAAAGCCGGCGTTCTGACCGAGCTGCGTCGCCGTGAGTTTTATGAAAAGCCCACGCAGGAGCGCAAGCGTAAGAAGGCAGCCGCTGTTAAGCGTCACCTGAAACGCCTGTCTCGTGAAGAGTCGAAGCGCAAACGTCTCTACTAAATCAATCACCTGTCGCGGCCTCGCGTCCGCGAGGCCCGTACGCCATGTCCCTGAAAGACTCCATTGTCGATGACATGAAAACGGCCATGAAGGCCGGCGAAAAAGACCGATTGAAGGTCATTCGCCTGATCCTGGCCGCGATCAAACAAGTCGAGGTCGACTCGCGCAGCGAGCTCGACGATACCGCCGTGCTCGGTGTTCTCGAGAAGATGGTCAAACAGCGCCGGGACTCGGTGGAGCAGTACACCAAGGGCGGTCGGGACGATCTCGCCACGATCGAGCGAGATGAAATAACCATCCTTGAGACCTATCTGCCTGAGCAGCTCAGCGACGACGAGATCGACGCCATCGTCGCCAGCGCGATTACTGACACCGGCGCGGAGAGCATTCGCGACATGGGTAAGGTGATGGGCGCGATCAAGGCCAGAGTTGCAGGCCAGGCCGACATGGGCGTCGTCGGCGGTAAGGTCAAGGCGAAGCTCGCCGGATAGGCGGCAAGCAGCGACACGGCTGCCGCCGGTCGGTGCACGTCCGAAGAAGTGCATTTCGCCCACAAGGCGCTATGCTAGACACAGTCGGCGGATCACGGTCGACCAAAGAACAATAACAAGACTGGCAAACCCCCAAACCACGGAGCTGGCGTTAATCAGACAATGCCCGGACGTATCCCGCAGGACTTCATAGACGATCTTGTCGCACGAGCCGACATCGTTGAGGTTGTGGGCCGGCGCATCGAGCTGAAGAAAGCAGGTCGCGAGTACAAGGCCTGCTGCCCGTTTCACGACGAAAAGACACCGTCGTTTACCGTTAGCCCGAACAAGGGGTTTTACCACTGCTTTGGCTGCGGCGCGCACGGTACGGCGATCGGCTTCCTGATGGAATACGACCACCTCGATTTTCCGGATGCGATCGAGGCACTGGCTTCCAGCATGGGGGTCGAGGTGCCCCGCGACGAAAGTGACCGCCCCGCGAGACGATACGACGAACTGTTTGAACTGATGAGCGCTGTAGCAAAACACTGGCAGGCCACCCTGCCCGGGCACCCTGCGGCCGTCGACTACCTGAAGGGTCGTGACGTGGACGGCGCAACGGCCAAGCGCTATGGCGTCGGATACGCACCCGACGGCTGGAGTGGCGTGATCGACCAGTTCGGGCAGAGCCCGGAGAAACTCGAACGGCTGCTCGCGGCCGGTCTCGTGATCCAGAACGACAAAGGGCGCCAGTACGATCGCTTCCGCGACCGCATCATGTTCCCGATTCGCGATTCACGCGGTCGCACAATTGCCTTCGGCGGCCGCGCTATGGGTGACGGCGAGCCGAAGTACCTGAATTCGCCCGAAACGGTGTTATTCCACAAGGGCCGGGAGCTCTACGGCCTGTTTGAAGCCCGCCAGGCACTGAGGCATATCGAGCGCCTCGTGGTTGTCGAGGGCTACATGGACGTCGTGGCACTTGCGCGTAACGGCATCCAGTTCGCCGTGGCGACGCTCGGTACGGCGACGACCGCCGACCACCTGAACCTGCTATTTCGCCTGACGGACAAGGTCGATTTCTGTTTCGACGGCGACCGTGCCGGTCGCAAGGCGGCCTGGCGAGCCATGGAAACGGCGCTGCCGCTGATCCGCGACGGCCGCCAGGTGCATTTCGTTTTCCTGGCCGAAGGCCACGATCCGGACACCTACGTCAACGAACACGGCACCCAGGCCTTTATCGAACTGCTCGACGGCGGCATGGCCATGTCGAATTACCTGATCGAGGAGCTGGCATCGCAGGTCGAACTCGACACCGTCGATGGCCGGGCGAGGCTCGCTGAACTCGCCAAACCGCTGCTGGGCCGCGTAACGACGGGTGTTTACCGTGAGCTGCTGCTGCAGTCGCTGGGTGACAAGGTGGGACTGTCGTCGTCGAAGCTGGATGCGATGATCGCGCCATCAACACAGGCCCAGCGAACCGGATCCGCGTCGGTGCGCCGGCAAACCCCGTCCGGACAAGGTCCGTCGGTGGTTCGGCGCGCGATCACGCTGCTTTTGAACCACCCGCAGACGGGCCGGACCCTGGACGCATCGCGTCTCAGCGGTGTCGAGCGACCGGGCGTGGATTTGCTCACCAAGCTGATTGAAACCACGCAATCCGAACCCACTATTTCCACCGCGGGGCTGTTGGAGCGCTGGCGGCATGACGAACAAGGTCGTCATCTCGGCAAGCTGGCTGCCACCGAACTCCCCGACGACCTCGATTTTGACCCGGAAGCGGAACTTGTTGACTGCATTTCCCAGCTGGAAACGGCCGGGCGCAAGGACCGTGTCGATTTATTGATTAAGAAACAACGAGTTGGGCCGCTAACAGATGCTGAGAAGGCCGAACTCAAGGGGCTCATTTAGAGCATTTTTCAGCGGAATTTTTCTGGATTAGGTAGGGTCAAACCAGTATGATTTCGCGTTTGCATTTTTTGCATGGAGGCGTTTCGTCTTGAGCGAGAAACGTTCAGTAATTGGCGCCAGTAAACAGGCGCAGCAGCTTAAGGATTTGATCGCCCGCGGTAAGGAGCAGGGTTACCTGACCTACGCGGAAGTCAACGATCATTTGCCTAACGACATCGTCGATCCCGAGCAGATCGAGGATATCGTCAACATGATTAACGACATGGGCATCACCGTGCACGAGAAGGCACCGGACGCCGAGTCGATCCTGTTGTCCGACGCTGCGGTCTCCAACGACGATGACGCGGCGGAGGAAGCCGAGGCGGCGCTCGCCAGTGTCGACGCCGAGTTTGGTCGCACCACCGATCCCGTTCGCATGTACATGCGCGAGATGGGCACGGTCGAACTGCTGACCCGCCAGGGCGAGATTGAAATCGCCAAGCGCATCGAAGACGGCCTCAACCAGGTCAAATGGCACATGTCGCATTTCCCGCCGACGATCAAACTGTTGCTGGCCGTTGCCGCAGCGGTCGAGGCCGGCGAAACGCGTATGCAGGATTTTGTGGTTGGCTTTATCGACCCGAACGAACCGGACGAGATCAAGCCCCCGGCGCCGAAAACCGACGATGATGACGATGAGGATGAAGTCGTCGACACCGGACCGGATCCGGAAGAGGTCAAGGCACGCGTCAAGGTGATCAAGCGCCTGCACAACCGCATTATGAAGTCGATCGATACCAACGGCTTCAAGGACAAGAAGACCACCAAGATCCAGTCGGACCTCGCTGACCAGCTGATGGAGCTGAAGCTGTCGCCGAAGCTGTTCGATATGCTGGTCCGCAATCTGCGTGAAGTCATCGAAGTGGTCCGCTCTCAGGAACGTGCCGTGATGCGCATCTGTGTGCGTGACGCCGGCATGCCACGAAAGGACTTCCTCGCCAGCTTCCCGAAAAACGAAACCGACCTGAGCTGGGTCGACAAGCACATTCGTGCCAAGCGCAAGCACTCGTCGATTCTGGCCCGCCTCAAGGACGACATTGTCCGTGCGCAGCGCAAGTTGATCGGTATCGAGGAAGAGACGGTTCTGAAGATCGACGAGATCAAGGAAATCAATCGCCAGATGTCGATCGGCGAAGCGAAAGCCCGTCGTGCGAAGAAAGAGATGGTCGAGGCCAACCTGCGTCTCGTGATCTCCATCGCGAAAAAGTACACCAACCGCGGCCTGCAGTTCCTCGACTTGATCCAGGAAGGCAACATCGGTCTCATGAAGGCGGTGGACAAGTTTGAATACCGTCGTGGTTACAAGTTCTCGACGTATGCGACCTGGTGGATTCGCCAGGCCATCACGCGTTCCATCGCTGACCAGGCACGCACCATCCGTATCCCGGTGCACATGATCGAGACGATCAACAAGCTGAATCGTATCTCGCGCCAGATGCTGCAGGAGATGGGGCGCGAGCCGTTGCCGGACGAACTGGCCGAACGCATGGAAATGCCGGAAGACAAGGTCCGCAAGGTTTTGAAGATCGCCAAGGAGCCGATCTCGATGGAAACGCCGATCGGCGACGACGAGGATTCACACCTCGGCGACTTCATCGAAGACCAGACGGTCCATTCGCCGATCGATTCAGCGACCTCGTCGGGCCTCAAGGAAACAACGCACAACGTCCTCGCCGGCCTGACGCCGCGCGAAGCCAAGGTTCTTCGCATGCGTTTCGGTATCGATATGAATACCGATCACACGCTGGAAGAGGTCGGCAAACAGTTCGACGTCACCCGCGAGCGCATTCGACAGATCGAGGCCAAGGCGCTTCGCAAGCTGCGTCATCCGACCCGTTCGGACCAGCTGCGCAGCTTCCTGATCGAAGACTAGGCGCAGACTCAGAAAGCACCAAGAAGCCGGGCCCTGCCCGGCTTTTTTTACATGTGGCACTCAGGGTTGTGGATTTCCTTGTGGCAGTTGGAACACAGCAGTCGACATTTTGCGACTTCCTTGAGCACAACAGACCAGCGGCGGTTAGACAAAGACCTTAGGTCCAGCGGAAATGCCTTCTCGCCAGGCTTCACATGGTGAAACTCCAGGGCGGCATGGTTTCTTCGATATCCACACACCTCGCACTCTCCGCCCGGTCGACGCACCAGCTCAAGCTTTCGTGCCCGACCTCTCGTTTGCTGACTTCGATAATTTTGATGGCGAGTGTTCGTCGACGCGTTCTTGCAGGCTCTGGAGCAGTACTTTCGTTGCCTGTTTCTTAGCGATGCCGAGCAGACGGCGCAGACTGATGTCATCGAACCAGGTTAGTGAAAAGCCGCTCTCGGAAACAGCTGAAAACCTGTCGACTAATGATGGATACTCACGTCGATTTTGACCCAAAGAGCCTGTAACATCTCCGCTCCTCGGCGCGGACAGTGCGCCCTGGAAGAGTTGGGCCTGTAGCTCAGTTGGTTAGAGCAGGGGACTCATCAAATGGTGCGTTTGACCCGAAAGGGTTGAAATGAACGGGATGAATTCAGGGAAACCTTAACGGGTAATGCCGATGGCAATCCTGAGCCAAGCCGGCGGTACACCGCCGGAAGGTGCAGAGACTACCTGGGAACTTCAGTGTTCTTGATAACAGGCTAGAGCGTCCCGCCCCTAACGATTCGGTCGAGGGTGATGAGATAGTCCGCTCCGTCCGGAAACGGTCGGGTCTAGTGAATCCCTTGGTCCCAGGTTCGAGTCCTGGCGGGCCCACCAACTCTTCTCGCACGGGCCAGTCAGTGTCTCCACGGCAATCAGACAAAGAACAGCGGCCACTCCGGCTTTAATCCCATGCGGACTCGCCCGACATCGGCCTGCATCGCCGGTTGCGCGACGATATGTCGAAGCATGGCGTGCAGGTCTCGTGCGGGCTTCTCGATCGGCGAGTCTTCGTAAAGCCCGGACGTCCCACTCAGCCCGTGCAGTTCATTGACGGCTGCCTTCGCCGCATCGATGACGAAAAACACGGCCGCATACAGGGCCGTACTCAGTTCGGGGTCAGGTGGCTGCCCCGCGTCCGCCTGTGTCCAGACCGATTGGGCTGCCGATTGCAGTCGATTCCTCGCGACCGCCAAGGCTTCTCCATGTTGCGCAATCGCAATCTGATAATCCTGGCGATCACGCGGATCCGGCATGGGACTTGGGGTTACGGTAGAGCGGCCTCGCTCCAATGCGTGTTCGTACACTGCGCGAGCAACGCCAAGCAGTTGCGCTGCAAAAATGGCGGAAACGCAGGCGAAAATCGGCAGGCGATCCGTCGGCCCGCTGACCACGGCGTCGTTCGCGATAGAAAACGTGTGATCAGCAGGAACGACGACGTCGTCGACCTCAATATCATGGCTACCCGTGCCTCGCAGACCGCTGGAATGCCACGTATCTTTGATCTCGAATGCTTCGCGGGGAACAGCGGCGAGCACAAGCTCCGGCGCTCCGGACGCATCCACGACCGGCGTGCCGTTGACAAACTTCCGGCAGCTCAGAACGGCCCAGTCAGCGCCCGGGCTGCCCGACATCAGCGGCCAGCGACCGCGGACAACCGTGTCGTCATCCCGAAACTCGATCTCGCCCGCAGGGATCGTCGACTGACAGATCAACTGTTTGCTGCCGTTGAACAACACGTCTCTCAGGGTCTCCGGCATGAAACGCGAATAAAATCCGATGAGTCCCGCGTTCCAGATGACCCAACTCACCGCGGCGTCCTCGCGGGCAATGGCTTCGTACACCTGCAAAATCTCCGGCAATGAGGTTCCGAGCCCGCCGTGCGCAGACGTGACGGGCATGCCCAGCAGCCCGCTGTCGCAGATGGCATCGAACACCTGCCTCGTGAGCTGACGGCGTTGGTCGGCCTCTCGCCGGTGTTCGGCGATGATGGGCAATAAGGCCTTCAGGGAGGCGGCAACAGGCGCTTGAATCATTTTTCAGTCTCCTCGCGTCAAGGGTCCTTACGCTCTCAGCTGGCCGGAAGAAAATCCACTAGGATTTTCGAAGTTGATTTGATCGCTGGCCTGACGGCAGACTGAGCCGATGAAAAGCAAGTACGGACAATACTGTCCCGTTTCCCTGGCAACGGAAATCCTGGGAGAGCGCTGGACCATCCTTGTTGTCCTGGTGCTTGCTGACGGCTTTCACCGGTTTTCAGAGCTGGAACGCGCCCTGCCCAGGATTTCGGCGTCAACATTGAGTGCGCGGCTGAAAAAACTCGAAGAAGCGGGCGTGATTGAACGGCGTCCCGGTGACCACGAGAAGGCGCTCTATTTTCTGACGCCGGCGGGGACTGAACTCAGCAATGTTGTTTTTGATCTCGGAATCTGGGGACATCGTTGGGGGCGCGACCTGGTCACCGATGATCTGGACCCCGAGCATCTGATCTGGAGCATGCACATGCGGATGAACACCGAGATCATGCCGGCTCGTCGCTTAACCATCGCCTTCGATTTCGAAGACCAGCCCGCGAAAAAACGCTACTTCTGGATACTGGCTGAAAACAAGAAAGTACAAGCCTGTCTAAAACACCCGGGCTTTGATGAGGATTTACGCGTCGTAGCGAAGTTGAGATCATTCACCTACGCTTGGAGAGGCTTTGTTTCTCTGCGTGATGAAATCGACAAGGGGCATGTTCGAGTGACCGGCCCGGCACAGCTCGTCAGTGCCTTTCCGGACTGGCTGCTGGGAAGCATGCTGGCCGACCAGGAACGCATGTACCCAGGACGTGAGCGAGACTTGCAGCGCGCATTTGTAAGTCGAGGGGGCAAGGCGGCGCACTGAACCTTTCGAGGTTTTCAGGGTTGTGTCCACCGGATGACCGGTGATGGCTTTGGATCAGCCGCGGACTGATCCAAAGCGCTTCAGATGCGCGTCCGCGAACTCAGCAGCAGCACTTATCCTTGCAGCACTCGCAGGTCTTTTCCCGGCAGCATTCTCTCGACTTGCACTCGCATTGGCACTTTTCGTCCGTCATTGTTTAATCCCGATACTTGTTTACTCAGCCCTCAATTTGATCCGCCAGCAAGCGAAGCTTGTTGGCAACGTCGTTGCGATTGAGGGAATACACGCGCTCACGGCCTTTTTTCTCCATCTGGACGACGCCCTCCTGGGCGAGGACCTTCAGGTGCCGTGAAACGACGGACGAATCGACACTGCAACATGAGCAAAGGCACATGGCGTTCTGCGGGGTTTCGCACTCGCAGAGTTCACACACCAATGACAATCGGTTGAATTCACCCAAAGCCTTGAGGAGATCTGCCAGTTCATGTCGTTGCGCTTCGTCCATGACGTGATATTTGCGTATTTGTGCAAATATGTCAACGAAGAAACGCCGGTCGTCAGGTGTCGGCGCTGATTCAGCTCAGATCGATCGCGTGGTTCTTCAGCGTTTCCAACGGCACGCGTTCCAGCGCGCGCCGGTGAGTTGCCGTCAGGTAAACCCGCGGCGCCGCCCCGTGCTGCTCGGCTTCCAGCCAGCGGCTGGCGCACAGACACCAGCGGTCCCCGGGCGTCAAACCCGGGAATCCGAATTCAGGTCGCGGCGTAACGAGGTCGTTGCCGCGGGACCGTGAAAACTCGAGGAATTCCGCGGTCAGCTCGGCACAAACGGTGTGCGAACCGCGATCCTGGTCGTTGGTGTTGCAACACCCATCTCGAAAAAAGCCGGTCAGCGGCTCCGCGCTGCAAGGCTCCAGCGGCTCATCAAATACGTTGAGAGATTCGTCCATAACATCCTCTTCGAGCTTCAGTGGGCGGTCGACCTGGCCGGGCCCTCAAGCCTGGCAAGTCACCTTGACTCCGACGCGCGGCGCAGCTTTCGCCAGAGCAAGAAATAACCTGCGCCGTTGATCAGCAACACCAGCACGCCGAGGCTAAGCTGAACCTCCCGGGTCAGCCCTGGTGGATACACAATCGGCAACAGGTAGTGCTCGACAAAGCCGCCGGTGTACCCCTGCTCTCCGGCCAGCATTCGCAGTTTCTGTTCCCACGGAGTCAGCGGGCAGATACGGCCGGAGAATTCGATAAACACGCCCCAGCCAGCGGCCGGCAGGTGCAGCCACGCGACTTTTGGCGCGTGCCACACAGCGATGACGCCGAGAATGACGAACAACACGAACGCAAAGTGCACCAGGAAGACAAGATCCGCTAACAAGCTGTAGACCATGCGCCGCCCCGCCCTGTCGCATCTGACGCCTTAAGCGCTGCTCTCTGCAAACCGCGTGAAATCCAGCATCAGTCCGCTGAGTGCCATGTCGAACAGTTGCTTGCCGGCATCCGGATTCGCGAGGGCCGGATTCGAGCCGATGCGACCATCGGCAAAGCGACGACGGTAGTCCATCGCATCGTAGATCGGCCCGTTCGGTGCGATGGGCGGATGCATATCGGCGGACTTGATGCTGTGGGGATACGCGTATTGCGTCAACGAGACCTCGCCGCAGGTGGCATGACTACCGTCCGCTTCGCCGAACAAGTCCCGACTCAGCGCCATGACCCCTTTGGCCTCCCACCAGTTGCGCAGTACACAGCGAACATCGTCGTAACCGCGCGGAGCTGCGCCGAGACTGGATTGTGCGTAGATTTCGGAGAAGGCCGCATTCACGGTCGCGATATTGCCGCCGTGACCATTGAGGAAATAGAAACGGTTGAAGCCGTGCTGAATCAGTGAATTCACGGTGTCCTGCAAAACCAGCAACAAGGTAGACGGTCGCAGTGTTATCGAGCCCGGGAATCCCAGGTGATGTTGCGCCATACCCACTGAGATTGTCGGTGCCACCAGCGCACCCGTCTGCTTGCCCAACTCAATGGCCAGTGCCTCCGGGCACA
>JBCDJX010000079.1:0-17231 GCA_038747355.1 Pseudomonadota bacterium
CGCACCGTACCTTGTTGCGGAAGTCGACGTCAGCGGCAGCATGGCTCGGGCCGGCAACAGCGGTTTCCGCATCCTGGCGAACTACATTTTCGGCGACAATCGCAGCCGCACACGCATGAACATGACGGCGCCGGTCGAGTCCGTGGATGTCGGGGAGAAAATGGCGATGACCGCACCGGTTGAGTCGGTGAGTAGCGGAGACGGCTACACCTACGCTTTCGTCATGGAGCGTCGCTACACGATGGACACGCTGCCGATGCCGAACGATTCGCGCATTCGGATCGTCGAGCGTCCGGAGCGCCTGGTTGCCGTGACGCGTTTTTCCGGGCGAATGAATGACGGTCTTTACGAACGCAAGCGTTCGGAGCTCATGACCGCCCTGCAACGTGATGGCGTTGAATTTCGCTCGGGTGCCATGCTCGCTCGCTATGACGCGCCGATGGTGCCGGGCTTTATGCGCCGCAATGAGATCATGTTCGAGGTCGCCGAGTAGACGTTACCAGCGTTCTTTCAGGTACGGCGCTGCGCCGCTTGCGGCGTGGATGACGGCGTACACGAAACAGGCCGCGACCGACGACGACATCATGCACAACAAAGCCGCATGGTTGATCCATTCCGTGGCCAGCAGCGCGGAGTCGCGCATCAGGAAGTAAGACAGCTCACCGACCAGTGCCAAAAAGATCAGCATTCCGGAGGCGAACAACAGCCAACCCGGGACGTGCTGCCAGGCAACACTGAGTCCGGGCCGGACACCGCGAAAGGTCGCAAACACCAGGACCGACAACACGATCAGCAGCATCGAGAAGCCGATGCCGTAACGCTGCAGTGTGTTCAGTGCCACAAAATCCACGTCCGTGCGACTGCCGCCCATAAAGGAGTGCATGGTCGACAGCAGGCACGTCACCACCAGCAGAGCCAGCAAGCCCAGTAATACGATCAGCGCGGCGTTGTAATTCGACGGTTTCACAGAAGTCGTTGAGTTCACGGGAGCGGGCAAATATGCGGTAGTCTATGCGTCGGTGCAAGCCGGGATCGACCGGCTACGGGGGGCGCCATGAAACCGGAAATTATTGTCATTCTGAGTATCTTCCTGAGCTTTATCACGCTCGAGATCCTGTTTACGCGCTTCTTTCGCAAACCGCGCCAGACCCGCGACGACGGCGTCGTCGAAGTCGTGAGCACCATGACGCTAATCCTGCTTACCCAACCTTTTGTGCTCGCGGCCGGCGGCTTCGTCGCCAGTCTGCTCGCACCGAACTCGGCCGGTGTCCTTGCCACGCTGCCGCTGGTCGCGCAGTTTGGTCTGCTGCTCGTGTTCGATGACATGATGCAGTACTGGTGGCATCGCATCACGCACAACACCAAGTGGCTGTATAACCTGCATCGCGCACATCACAACGCGGAGTACTTGTCGATCCGCATCGTGTATCGCAACAATGTTTTTTACTACCTGCTGATGCCGTCGCTGTGGTTCTCGGGTGCGATGATTTACCTCGGGCTCGGCTGGGCCTATGCCGTGTTCATCGTGATCAAGATGGCCGTGATCTACGGCGCGCACAGCGACGTGCGCTGGGATGAGAAACTGTACCGGATACCCTGGATGTCGCCGGTCATGTGGGTTGTGGAGCGCGTTATTTCAACGCCCGCCACGCACAGTGCCCACCACGGCAAATACCTGGACGACTCGGCAACACACTACAAGGGCAACTACGGCAACCTGCTGTTCTTCTGGGACATCCTGTTTGGCACCGCTCGGATCACGCGTCGTTACCCGGAGCGGATGGGTGTCGAAAACCTCGAGCCGATGTCCGCCGGCGAGCAGCTGTTCTGGCCACTCGTCCGGCGGAAGGCCGAGTCTACGGAGCGTATTGCCAGCCCAGAGTGACGACCCAGTCGGTTTCCAACTGCGGCCCGTCCAGGTCCTGCTGAACCGGTACCGTCAGCTCGAGCGCGAGACGCTGCCTGGTATCAGGTACCACCAGGTTCGCGCTTACGCCAAGGTCGATTCTCGACAGGCCGAAGTTGTCCGGATTGGCCGTCTGGATAGGCGCCATGATTTGCGGGTCGATGCCGTCGATATCGCCCCGGTCGCGGAAACTCAGGCGACCGGCCAGCGACACGTTGTGACCGACCGGCTTCGCGACCCAGCCCGTCAATAACAACTCGTCACCCAGCGTGTAACCCTCATCATTGTCACCGGTGCGAAGGGTCGACTGCCACTGCGCCCCCCAGCTCCAGGTGTCACGGCTGTCGTTGTAGGTCAGGCCGGCGATGACATCGTAGGTGCCGGAGCCAAGCTGCATCGGGTAGGGCATGCGCAGCGACGGTCGCGTATTCATGGGCGTCAGTACCGTCGCGGTTTCATCGGTGGCGCCGGTGGGGAGGGACAGCCCGAGATTTGCGTGCCACCGGTCCGACAGGCCGATCAGTGCCGAAACTTGCGTGTCGCCGAGACCGGAAGACCGTGTGGTGAAGGTGCCCAGCTCGGTCGTGCCGGCAGGACCCTGAAAGGTCAGGTGGTCCATCTCGTTGTCGATCCAGTTCACCATGCCCATCAGCGTGACCCGGTCATTCGGCGCGTACATCATGCCGAACATGTGCATGTCCATCGTCATCTCCGTCGGCACGACGCGCAGGGTCGGCGGCATCATCGGCGGATTGGCGAAGCGGTTGGGGATCGTCGTGACGATAGTCTCGGGTGAGATGTCGTCCGTACCGTCCTGGTTGCCCTGCATGGACATGTGCATGTAGCGGTAGGAAAACATGAATTCGCCGGCGGCGTGACGATGATCGCCCATGACCCCGATGGGTGCATGGCTATCCGGCCGCATGTCGGCATAAGCCGGCAGCGCGCAGAGAAGCGCTGCCACAAACAGTGTGCGTTGCATTTTTTTCTCCAGAAAGAAAGGAAGCCTTAAAGGTCTAGTCAGGCGTTTCCTGGAGACGGCGGCGCACGCGGCCGGTAGTTGAAGACTTGTGTGTTCGCCAGCCGCGCCGACAAATCCTGCCCGGTGAGCGGTGCTGGCGCGAGCCGTGGAACGGCATGCTCTGTTGTGCCGGAGAGGACGGCAAGCGCGGGCCCGCCCGCGACTTCGCAGCGCTCGAAATCAATATCGTCGCTGTGATGATGGTGGTGATGCTGGCCGTAAATGACGGCAACGACGGCATCAGGCAGACCGCTGGGGCAGAACTTGACCGGGCTTCCGCCCGCGAGGTTCGCCGGCATATAGCCGACAGGAATGAGCGCCTGCAACAGAACGCAGGCAGCGAGAATTCCGATTGTCGGCCTCGAGCTCATCACTGTGCGGAGTTTAAAGCATCCGTCCGGCGTTCGCTGGCAAACCGCCAGCCGCCCGGTTACAGTGCCGACAGAACAAAAAGGAGAGCCGGTTTGACCGACTACACGGACGTCGATCCAGCCCAGACTTCCAATCGCATGGCGCGCTTCCTGCGCGTCGTCGAAGCACTGGGCAACGCATTACCTCATCCCGTCACGCTGTTCGCCCTGTTTGCGACCGGCGTTGTGTTGCTCTCAGGTCTGCTTGGCTGGATGGATGTTTCTGTCCTCGATCCGCGTCCGGAGGGGGCCAAGGGGCGTGCGGACAACGGACTGATCGAGGTCGTCAGCCTGATGAACGGCGACGGCTTCCGCATGATTATCGAAAACCTGGTGACCAACTTCACCGGCTTCGTTCCCTTAGGCACGGTGCTGGTCGCGCTGCTGGGTGTCGGCGTTGCCGAGAAGTCCGGTCTGCTGTCGGCCATCATCCGTGCGATGGTGCTGAACGCCAACCCGCGCATGGTCACCGTCACCATCGTGTTTGCCGGTGTCATCTCCAATACCGCCTCGGAAATGGGCTACGTCGTGCTCGTGCCGCTGGCCGCCGTGATTTTCCTGTCACTGGGACGACACCCGCTGGCTGGCCTCGCCGCCGCGTTTGCCGGTGTGTCCGGTGGCTACAGTGCCAACCTGCTGCTCGGCACGGTGGATCCGCTGCTTGCCGGTATTACTGAGGAGGCGGCACAACTGATCGATCCGGATTACGCCGTCGACGCCAGCGCCAACTGGTTCTTCATGATTGCGAGCACGTTCCTGATCACCTTCGTCGCGAGCTTCGTCAGCATCAAGATCGTGGAACCAACGCTGGGTAAATACGATCCGTCATCGGCTGGTCTCGGCGATTTCAACGACCATCGACTTGATCCATTGACCGACATAGAGCGGCGGGGACTGCGGGCGGCCGGGCTTGCGGCGCTGCTGATGATTTTTGGCATTGCGATGCTTGTGGTGCCCGAAGGCGCCGTGCTGCGTCATCCGGAGACGGGCCTGATCAAGGGCTCACCGTTCCTGCGCGGTATCGTTGCGATGATCTTCGTGTTTTTCCTGGTGCCCGGTGTCGTGTTTGGTTGGGTGACCGGCGCGATGCGCTCGGACCGCGACGTTATCAATGCGATGGCCGAGCAGATGAGTACCCTGGGCCTCTACATCGTACTGGTGTTTTTTGCCGCGCAGTTTGTTGCCTTCTTTGGCTGGACGAACCTGGGTGCGGTAACTGCCGTGACGGGCGCCACGTTCCTCGAAGAGATGGGGCTGACAGGACCCTTCCTGTTTTTCTTCTTCATCCTGATCTGTGCGTTTATCAACCTGATGCTGGGTTCGGCGTCAGCGCAATGGGCGGTTACGGCGCCGATCTTCGTGCCGATGCTGATGTTGATCGGTTACAGCCCCGAGGTTATCCAGGCGGCGTACCGAATCGGTGATTCGAGCACCAACATCATCACACCGATGATGAGCTACTTCGGGCTGATTATGGCGTTCGTCTCTCGCTACGTGCCGAAGGCCGGCGTCGGCACACTGATCGCGATGATGCTGCCGTATTCCGTCGCGTTTCTCGTGCTGTGGAGTACGTTCTTCTTTATTTACGTGTTCGTGTTGGGTATGCCGGTTGGTCCGGCCACACCGACGTACTACGACATCGGCTAGATCGGCACCCGCACGGCGTCGGCTACGATCTCGTAGACAACGCCCGCATCCAGCGATGCATCGTCGCTGCGAGCATCTTCCTTCAGGTGCGCAGCCTGTTCGGGGCTGCGCTCGACTTTCGTGAGCGAACCCTCCAGCAACACCGTCTTGCTGCCAATATCGGTCGGCACAAAAAAACCGTAGTTGCGAAACGACACGCGAACCACCGTGTCTCCGTCGGTGGCGATAAAAAAGCAGCCTTTCTTCTGGCAGACCTGGCTCACACGTGTCTCGATGAGGAGTCGCTGGTCTGTCAGTGATTCGGCGTTACTCATGACGTCCGCAAGACCACGGATCTCGCTATCCACGACCAGCGCCTGACCGAATGTTTCATACTGGTCGGTAACCGTAACGGGGTCGGACAAGCGCACTACCGCCGGGTCGGCCGTCGCGGCGCTCGCCGACAGGCACAACGCTATCAGGATCCATCGTGTCATTCGCGGCTTGCCTCCTCGCTCGTGTTGCCGGTTTTCAGAACAAACTTCTCGATACTGTACAGGACGCCGCCCACCGCCAGCAGCATACCTACCATCTGCCAGGACTCGGCCCTGGACTGTGCCATCAGCCAGACGCAGATGACCAGCGCTATCAGCGGAATCAGGTAACCGCCCGGAAGTCGGTAGGCCTCGGCCCGGTCTGCCTCGCTGGCCTGGCTGCGTATGCGCGGCAGCGACAGGATGCAGATGACGTAGCCGAGCAGGCGCACGACGGTGCTTGCAACGGCGAGACCCAGGAAGTCACCGCTGAAGCCGAGCAGCAGCGCGAGACCGCCGGTGAACAAGATGCAGGTGTACGGCGTAGCGTGTGAAGGGTGAATGCGCGCGAAGAAGGCGGGCAGCGTCTTTTGCTCCGCCATCGCGTACACGAGGCGTGGTGCCGACAGCATCGAGCCCGACAGGTTACCGCCGATGGAAAACACGGCGGCGAGCGCGATGACGGTGCCACCGATCGGCCCTGCGAGGGCTCGACCGACATCCGTGAGCCTGGATGTCGCATACGCTTCCGGCGGAATGACCGCTACGAACACCTGTACGATCAGGAAATACAAAATACCGGTGGCAATCAAGGTGCCGACCAGGGCGCGCGGTATCTTCCGCCGGGGTTGATCCGTCTCCCCGGCCGTAACGCCGACGGTTTCGAAGCCGACGTAGGCGTAGACAAGCGCGAGCGTGGTCACGCCAAGCTCGGTGACCGAAAATGGCGCTGGCGGGATGAAGGTGGCACCGCTGACCTCCTGCAAACCCAACAGAACCAGTAAAGCCAACGGCGTCAGCTTGAGGAAGGTGAGCACCGCCATTGTTCGAACGCCGTCCTTCACGCCCGCGTAATTGGCCCAGGTCAGGCCGATAGTGACAACGGCAAACACGGTGAGCTGTGCGGGCGGCGGCGACAGGATCGGATGCAGATCAGCGGCATACTCCGACAGCACTTTGGCGTTGGCGGCAAATGCCGTGACGCGACTCAGGTAAATGGCCCACCCGGTGCTGAATCCGGCGAACTCGCCGAAAGCGTCCTGGGCATAAAGAACCGGTCCGCCGGTCTTGTCGTAGTAGCTCGCCAGTTCTGCAAAGGTCAGGACGACAGCCAGAAACAGTGCGCCTACGATCAGGAACAACCAAGGGCTCAGCAAGCCGGCGTTTTCCGCGATACGGCCCGGCAGCGCAAAAATGCCGGCGCCGATCAGGCCGTTGAGGACAAGGAAAGCGGCGCCGTAAAAGCCGATGTCGCGACGCAGGGAAGAGGCGTTGTTTGTTTTTGTCATTGCCGGTACGAACCGGACTTAGCCAGACAGCGCTTCCTGGATCTTCGCGTCCAGCTCGGCCGCAGAAAATGGTTTCTGCAGGAAGTTGAAACTCGCGTCGACGGTGCCGCCCGAACCAAGCACGTTCGACGTGTAGCCCGAGATGAACAACACTTTAACATCCGGCACCGAGTCCATCACTCGTTCAGCGAGCGACTTGCCTGACATTTCCGGCATCACGACGTCGGTGACCAGCAGGCGAATACCGCTGTCCGGTGATTCGATAATTCTGAGCGCTTCGCTGACCGAGCGGGCGGGGACAACGTCGTAACCCAGTTGCTCGAGCATCGCCGTGGTCATGCGCAGGACCGCAACTTCGTCCTCCACCAGCAGCACTTTCTCCCGCTGACGTTTGTTGCCGGACGGTTTCTCCGGTGCATCCACGGCGACCAGCTCGTGGCGCTCCCGTGGGAAGTAGAGATGAAACGTGGTGCCCCTGTCAGGTGCGGAGTCCACATGGATGAACCCGCCGCTTTGCATGACGGCGCCGTACACAACGGCGAGCCCGAGGCCCGTTCCGGTGTCCGTCTGCTTGGTTGTGAAAAACGGTTCGAACAGGTTTTCCAGGTCCGCAGCCTCGATGCCAGTGCCTTCATCGCGCACACTCAGTCGAACGAAGTCACCGACGGATGCCTCGGGCAGTTCGTCGATGTCTGCCGCGGTGATGTGCAGGTTGTTGGTCGCTATCCTGACGCGACCACGGCCGCCCATCGCGTCGCGCGCGTTCACGCACAGGTTGACGACAATCTGGTCAAGCTGCGACGGGTCAACCCGTACCGGCCAGAGATTGTCCTGCAGTTGCCAGTCCAGCGTGACGCTCTCTCCAATCAGGCGCCGCAGCATGCTGATCATGCTCTCCAGCGAGTGGTTCAGGTCGATGACTTCCGGGTTGACCGGTTGTCGGCGGGCGAACGCCAGCAGCTGCTGGGTGAGGCGCGACGAGCGCTGTCCGGCCTGCTGGATTTCCTTCAGACTGTTGTAACCTGGGTCGCCCTCGGTCAACTGGCTGAGGGCGATCTCTGTCTGGCCGAGAATCACCGCCAGCATGTTGTTGAAGTCGTGTGCCACACCGCCGGCGAGGCGGCCTACCGATTCCATTTTTTCGGCCTGGATCAGCCGCTCCTGCAGGCGCTTGCCTTCGGCCTCCGATCGATTCCTGGCGTCCTGTGCCAAAACCTGCGACATCAGAATTGCGGCGGCGCTCGCGAAGGTCATCTCGTCCTGGTGCCAGTGACGCCGCTCGCCGGTGTGTTCAAGGCAAATGACGCCGGCAAATTCGCCGTTGACGAGAATGCCGGCATCCAGCATCGACGTAATGCCCAGTGGTTTGAGCAAAACGTCGGCGAAGTCCCGGGTCGCCGGGTGGCTCAGGGCGTCGTCGGCCGTAATCCGCGAGTCTTGTTGCAGGGCCTCCCAGTAGCGGGGAAAGTCCGAGGACACCAACGTCATGCCGCTGGAGTGACTGGACTCCGATTCCTGCCACTGTTCGACGCACACCATCTCGTCGTTTTGCTCAGAAAGTAGCCAGATACCGACACGTTCGACGCCGATCGCGTTCGAAACCATGACCGACAGTCGGCGTGCTGTCTTGATAACGTCACCCTGTGCGATCGCGTCCTCAAACACGAAGGAGGCCAGTGCCTCCTGCTGTCGCTTGGCGCGCGCCGCGTATTCAGGGCCGGTGTCGGTCGTTGTCGGATCGGGCGATGCGTTCATGCGCCCGAGGTTATCTGCATACCGGCTCAATTACGATCAAGTGCAAGTATTCTTGTGAACTGCGTCTCCCGTCAGACGGTCTCCGGCGTGGGCAGGTCGCGGTCTCGCAACAGCTCACGCGCCTGGGCACCCTGAATCATGTCGAACAGGGCGTGGACGGCGATCGGCAACCAGATCGACCCGCTAACGACATACAGCATACCCAGCCCGGCTCCGACGGCAGCGGTTCGACCTATTCCCTGAATGCCCTGGTAGCTGTGTGCAAGTCCGAACGCCAGCGACGACAACACAATGGCCGCCCAGACGGGCATAAAAGTACCGAGATACCAGAGCACGAAACCGCGGAAAATGATCTCCTCGACAATGCCGGCCGTTATCGACACGCCGTAAAAGCGACGCAACTCGCGACGGTTGATTGGCAGGAACAAGCCGATATCGCCGATTTGTCGGGCGTAGCGCTGGCGCTCGTCGGCGTCGAGTGTGCGCATCCGGTTGACCGACACAGCGAGCAGGGCGAGTGCGCCGCAACAGGCGAGCAGCAACCACCAGAACGCAGCGCCACCGGGCACACTGAGACCGAGCTGCGAAAAGTCACGGGCCAGCCATGCCCAACTCGCGAACAGCACCAGCAGCGCCAGCCATTCGATCCAGGTTGTTTCGCGGTAGAGCGCCAAGCGGTCAATATGCTCGCCCGCCCGGGCGGCTGCCACCAGCTTTCGAAAAGACAGCCAGCCGTAGACAGGCTGGACGAAGAACAGCAGGACAATAAACAGGTGATCGATGAGGTGCATTGCCGTATTCTCAATATTCACAGTAGTGTGAATAATAATATTCACCAACTAGTGAATATTCAAGACCTGCGTGAATAAAATACCCTCAGACATGGACGACATTAAGATCATCAAGGACCTGGACACGGTCCGCCTGCTTGCGGATCCCTTCAAACTGAAGCTGATCCAGGCGTTTGCCGAGGCCGACCGGACGGCAGCCGATGTGGCCGGGCTACTCGACGAGCCGCTCACCAAGCTCTACCGACATGTGGATGCGCTGCTGGATGCCGGGATTATCAAAGTGACGCGTGAGACGCCAAAGCGGGGCACCGTAGAACGCCAGTTCAGAACGACCGCGCGTCGCTTCGAGGTGGACCAGGGATTG
Organism: Pseudomonadota bacterium; assembly: GCA_038747355.1. GTDB lineage: Bacteria > Pseudomonadota > Gammaproteobacteria > Steroidobacterales > Woeseiaceae > UBA1847. Next base: position 9,696 of record JBCDJX010000079.1, read on the forward strand.
TTCGCTGCCGACCGCGCTGACCAGGTTGTCGGCCCGGTGCAGGAGATCCTGTCGGATACCGAGGGCGAAATCGTTGACGCGCTGGAAACCATGGACGCCGAGCTTGAGCCCGTGCTGGTTCGTATGGCGATGAAAGGCAGTCCCGAGCGGCTGCGGGAACTGAGGGAATCGCTGCTGCAATGGGTCGAATCCGTCTCGGCCGAGACCGGCGAGCTGGAAGGCAATGACATCGAGGCGGGTTGCCTGATCGCGTTTTATCGACGCGAGAGCGACTAGCCGCAACGTCTACGCCGGGCCCAGCGCCTGCTCAAGATCGCCGATGAGATCGTCCACGCTCTCGGCACCGATCGACAGGCGAATGAGGTTTTTCGGAATCGGACTGTCAGGTCCTTCGATCGTGTAGCGATGCTCGATCAGGCTCTCGACGCTGCCCAGCGACGTCGCGGGAATGAACACTCGGCAGCGATTCACGACGGCCAGCGCATCCGACTCGTCTCCCTTCACGAGCAGCGACAGCATGCCCGAGTAGCCGCCCTGCATCTGCTGTTTGGCGATCGCGTGACCCGGGTGAGACTCGAGTCCCGGGTAGGCCACCCCTTCCACGGACGAGTGATTTTCAAAATGCTGTGCGATCGTCATGGCCGATGCCGAGGACTGGCGAACGCGCAGGAACAGCGTGCGCATGCCGCGCTGCAAAAGCCAGGCGTCGACACTGCCGGGCAAGGCGCCCAATTCGGCACGCAACTGGCGAATACGCCGCCACAAATCGTCATCGCTGCGCGTTGCCAGCGCGCCGGCGAGGACGTCGCTGTGACCATTCAGATACTTGGTGGCGGAATGCATGACAATGTCAGCACCCAGCGCCAGCGGCTGCGTCAGCACCGGTGTTGCCACCGTGGAATCGACCGCAAGCCCGGCGCCCGCGGCGTGCGCGACCTCTGCCGCGTGCTGAATGTCGATGATGTCCCAGGTCGGGTTACACGGTGTTTCAATCCAGACCAAGCGGGTCTCACCGGGGCGGACAGCCGCCTCCAGCGAACCGTCGACGCCGGGTTCAAAGGACGACAATGTGAGCTGCCAGGTTTCGGCAAAGTCCAGTAACCAGCCGCGCAGGCCCCAGTACATCACCTTCGGGTAGACCACGTGGTCGCCGGGCTTTAACGCCTGGAACACCGCTGCCGCCGCTGCCATGCCGGAACTGAACAAGCAGGCATCCGATGCACCTTCCAATGCCTCAAGCATCGCTTCGGCCGGTTCGAAGGTTGGATTGTGGTCTCGGCTGTAGCTGCGATGCCCGCCGATTAACTGGTACTGCTCGTCGCGGGAGAACGTGGTTGAGGCCTGGATCGGCGGCACCACCGCGCCGGTGTCAGAATCGACGTAGTGCAAGCCCTGGGCGATTTGCGTCTCGCGGGATTTGGCCATGGTCGCCTTCATTCGAAAACGCCGAGTCTAGCGCAGGCTGCCGCTCGTTGACGTTGCATCGACACAAAAAAGGCCCGCAAGAATCACCTTGCGGGCCCGGACTCAACGAGTCTGCAAGAGCGTCTAGTTCTTCACAACCGGCTCGAAGCCGTCCAGCGCTTCCGCCAGTCCGCTGACGTAGTCGATACCCGCGGGAATCGTCGTCGACGAGCCTTCAAAGGCACCGGCCATGGTCTGTGACCGGCCGTCGAGGCAGTCGTCGAGGAAAGTCTCCATCACCGCAAAAAACGACTCACGGTTTTCCGGTCGAGCAAAGCCGTGACCTTCGTCCGGATACAGCACATAGGTGACCGGCAATTCGTTGGCGGCCATTGCGTCGACGATCTGGTCCGACTCCGGCTGCTTCACGCGCGGGTCATTGGCGCCCTGGCCGATCAGCAACGGTTTGGTGATCTGGTCTGCCTTGTACAACGGCGAGCGCGAGCGCAGGAACTGCTGCCCTTCTTCCGTTTCCACGTCACCGACGCGGGCTTTGAACAGGGCTTTCAGCGGCTCCCAGTAGGGCGGCACGCTGTTGATGAGTGTCACCAGGTTCGACGGCCCGACGATATCGACGCCGCAGGCAAAGGTCTCCGGTGTGAAGGTCAGTCCGACCAGCGTGGCGTAACCACCGTACGAGCCGCCGGCAATGGCCACCCGGTCCTCGATGGCGATGTCTTCGTTGATCGCCCACTGCACTGCATCGATAAGATCGTCATGCATGGCGCCGGCCCACTCCATGTTGCTGGCGTTGATAAACGACTTACCGAAACCGGTCGAGCCACGGTAGTTGACACTGAGCACCGCGTAACCGCGATTGGTCATCCACTGCGCGAAACCGGAGAAGCCGTATTCGTCGCGCGCCCACGGTCCACCGTGCACAAGCAGCACCATTGGTACGGCCTCCGACGGTCTGCCGTCGCCGTCGGGATCGGAATGCGGCGGCAGCGACAGGTAAGAGACGAGCTCCAGGCCGTCGCGAGACGTGATCGACACCGGATGCATCTCAACCAGCGGAATGTTCTCTAGCTCCGGTTGGGCCGTGAACAGCTTGGTCAGCGAGCCGGCCTCACGATCGTACGCGTAATAGGTGAGCGGCTGGGTTGAACCATCGACAGCCACCGTCCACATCGAATTGTCAGCCGTCTGCGCCAGAACACTGACCGTGCCGCCGAGTTCCGAGAGCTTTTCGAGGTCGGCGGTGATGCTGTCACCGATCGGGATCCACTCGGTCTTCTTGTAGTTAATGCTGAACGCCTGGGCTTCGTTGGTCGCCGGATCAACGATGACCCCGGCGATATCCGCCTTGTCACTCTCGGCAATAATCTCGCGCTCATCAGTGTCGATGTTCACTTTCAGCAGCGCAGCCTTGTCGCGGCCGGCGCTGTCGAGCATGTGAAAGTGCTTGCCGTCGGCGGTGAAGTTGACCGGTGCGCTCGTCAGTGCGTCTTCCTGGGCGATGGTGATTAGGCTTTCCGAATCACCGCTCTCTAAGATCTTGTGAACGTCGAAGCCGCCGTCGGGCGTCGGGATGAGACCAAGGCGGATATTCAGTTCCATGTCGGCGACGAAACCGGCGAAACGGTCGTGCTCGAGGATCAGGTCGCGCTCACCGGAAACCACGTTGACCCGATAGACGTCGTGATAGGCCGGGTTGCGATTGTTGATACCGACCAGGTACTCGTCGGGGTACTTGCTGCTGCTGCCGACAAAGATGCCGCGGATCTTCTCAAACGGTGTCAGATCGATGGACTCACCGGTCTCGACGTTGACTGAGTAGATGTGGAAATCCTCGTCACCGCCGGTGTCGCGCGTGTACAGAATGTGTGTCCCGTTGGTTGCCCAGCTGTGGCTGCCGATACCGCGAAGTTTATCGTCAGTAATCGGTTTAGCTGACGCGAAATCACCCAGCGGTGCCACCCAAACGTTGATGACGCCATCGAGCGGCGCCATGAAACTCATCATGCTGCCATCGGGGCTGATTCTGCCCTGGGTCCGTTCGGGGTTGCCGAAATAGGTGCTGCGCTCGACCAACTGAAAGTCGTCAAGGCTCATGGTCTTGGCTGCCATGCTGGTATCGGTTGCCGCCTCTTCGGCGGATTCACCGCAGCCGGCGACCAGGCCTGCTGCGAGCAGGCCCAGAAGAATGGGTTTCATTTTCATAGCGTGTCCCTGTGTGGGTGTAACAAACGCGCAAACGCAGCGGGGCCTTAGGGGGCCCGCTGCGGCCCCGTTATGCGCTTCGGATGTTGGCGTTCAGACGAAACAGGTTCGTCGGATCGTATTGCTTCTTGATCGTCAGGAGGCGCTCGAAGTTCCCGCGATACGCGAAGCTAACGTCGTCGCCTTCCTGGTCATAAAGGTCATTGGAGTAGAAGCCCTGCGTATGGCTCTTGACCGTGTCCCAGTGACTACGGATGTAGTCCTTGTGACTCGCACCGTCCTCGCCGTTCTGCCAGGAAACAAAGGACAACAGGTTGTGCTTCGCCTCGCGGTGGGCAAACGCGGTCGCATCGTTAGCGACTCGACCGATCGCACCGCCCGCCTGCTGCGTAACCACCGATGTTCTTCTTCCGGGAACGGATTCAAAATTGTCGATGATGTCGTCGATCAGCATGCCGTCGAAGTCGCCGATGAAGCCGGTCTTCATGTAGCCGCTGAACGACCGAATATCGTCCCAGTCGCCGGATCGCTGCACGGCCACATAGTCTTTTTCAGCGAGTGTATTGGCGAGGACGTTGCCGAGCTTGGCAGTTTCCGCGTTCAGGCGATCGATGTAGGCCGTGTCGGTGCCGCTGTAGTCGAAATACATGCCCGCAGCCGGCGGTGAATCATCCGGCCCGCCGCCGATAAACATGCCGACGTGCATGTCGTCCGGTGCTGCATCAGCAAACTCCCCAAAATAAGTGAGGACCTGCTTCGCCTGTTCGAACGGGAACACGATGGAGCCGCTGATCATCTTGCGTTGCATTGGATGCAGCTGGAACAGGAAGGACGTCACGACACCGAAGTTGCCGCCGCCGCCGCGCAGCGCCCAGTAGAGCTCCGGGTTCTGTTCCGGACTCGCGCGCCGGATTTCACCGTCAGCGGTGACGACATCGAACGCCAGGACGTTGTCGAGCGACAGGCCAAAGCGCCTGGCTACACGGCCGAAGCCGCCACCCAGGGTCAGGCCGCCGACGCCGGTGTGCGAGACAGTGCCAGCGGTCGTCACCAGGCCGTGCGCCATGGCTTCGTGATCCAGCTCGCCCAGCAAACTGCCGCCTTCGACGCGTGCCGTCTTTGCAATCGGGTCGACGTAGACGCCACGCATACGCGACAGATCAATCTGCATGCCGCCGTTACAGCTGGACTTTCCGGAGGCCGAATGCCCGCCGCATTTGACCGCGGTCAGCAACTCGTTGTCGCGTGCGAAACGCACCGCGGAGCTGACGTCTGCCGGACCGGTGGGCTGTATGACGAATGCCGGCTTCTTGTTGAATGACGGCTCCAGCAGGGTTCGCGCTTCATCGTATTCTGCGGAACCCGGCAGCCACAGTTTGCCCTTCAGGGCGTCGCTGAGCTCCTGGACCTCGGCTTGCTTGAGCGTGAATTCGCTGCCATCGAGCTTGATCGCGTCGATGTCGCTTTCGACCTTTGTCGGCCGGTAAAGAACATCTTCCCAGTCGGCCCAGGCGGGCGTGGATGCGGCTACGGAAGCCGCGACGGACGTGCGCAGGAACTTGCGTCGATCCATGATTATCCCCTGTCAGTGAATCGAGTGTGTTTTTGTTCTTTTCTGTAGCTGCAAAATAGTTGCACATATTACGGTCAGCAACCAGCGCAGGGCCGCTTTTTCAGCGCAAGGCTTGGATTTGTCGCCGGCGTCGAACGCGCCATGGTTTGTGTCGGGGATAGCCCACGCGCAAGCCCGCGCCCGATAACTGGCGCTCGCTCAGGACGCTCGCTTTATCGCGTCGCTGACGTGCCGCCAGATCCGCGGGTTAAACACCATGCCGAGATGCGTCGAATTGGTCTCGATATTCCGGACTCGCGGGCTGTGCCGGTCGATGGTCGCCGGCCACGCAACCACACCGTCTGACTTGCTGTAGATCGTCGTGACCTGCGACTCGATTGGGCGCTGGTCGCGTTGCGCCACGACGTCCTCGATCCATTCGAGGTCCATGCCGCGGCTGCGAAAGTAGCTTGCCGTGGCGGTGTACTTCGGGCCGCCGATGACCGGACTGCCGAGGGTGATGACGTGGCGGACTTTGCCCGGTCGGTCACGAGCTGCCTCCCTGGCCACGTAGCCGCCAAGGCTCCAGCCAACCAGTGTCAGCGATTCGCCGAAGTCCTCGTGGATCGCGTCCACGCGTTCCATAAACCGGTCGCACAGATAGGGGACGCTGGCTTCGCCGTTGTAGCTGTCTCGTGCCTCCACCGGCCAGGTGTCTGACAGGCGGTCCAGCGCGTGCGGCAGATTGAGGCCGCCGAGGTTTTTGCCCATGCCCCAGCCCAGCGCATTGTGGCCGTGCGAGCGCAGGAATCGGCGCATCGCGGCCGTATACCGGTCGTCGGCGCCGAAGCCCGGTAACACCACGATTGGGTGCCCGGTTCCGTTGGGCGTGTCGCGGAGACGACCGCTGGCGAGCGGACCGAGGATGCTGGCCACCTCGAACACGACCCGCGCTTCGCGTAGCAACTCAACGCGGCGCGGTTCCCACAGTTCCGTTTCCTGCATGGTCAAGCCTCCTTGGCGCGCATAACAATGGCGATCGGATCCAGCGACTCGAGGTGCGCCTGCACTCGTCGCATGGTCGATAGCATTTCGGTTTTCGAGCTGTCGTCGAACGGTGCAAGTTGTTCCGTGATGAACAGAGCGGCCGCAGCGCGTGCGTCTTCCAATACCGTCTCGCCGCGACGGGTCAGCTCACACAGGAACGAGCGGCCGTCGGATTGCGATTGCCGGGTCCGGATCAGGCGTCGTTCCTGCAGTCGCGTCAGAAGCCCCGTGACATTGCCGCGGGTGACGAGCATCTCGTCGGCGATTTGTTTTGGCTGTGCCTGATCGCCCAGCTTGTCGATGGCGCTAAGGACGTCGTACTGCGGAATCGTGAGGTCGAATTCCCGCAACATCGCGGAGTAGCGTCGGTTGCAGGTCTGGTAGGCCTCAACCACGGCGAACCAGCAGGATGAATCGAGCTTCGACAGTCGATGGTGAGACATCGGTCTCCCCGGGCGAAATAAAGTTTAAACCTAAATTATTAAAGTTTAGGTATCAACTAAATGCCGGGCGTTTTTTGTAACGGCTTATTTCCGCGGGAGAGCAGTCGGGTGTCAGGCGTTGTCGGTCGCGGGCTCGCGACGGCGCTTGACGAGCGCGTCGGCGAAACCGTGGTTTTTGTCACGGTGGCCCGCTTCGTCCTCGCGAACGGCGATGATGACGTCGCGCAGGCGCGCGTTGGCCGGCAGGTTCCAGTAATCGATCGCGATCTGTGGCGCCGCTACGTTTTCGACCCGTCCCTCGTCAACCTCGGCGAGGTAGTCCGTGTAACTGCGCACGGCCTCTTCCTCGAAGTAGCCAACGATGCGGTGCGCGGTCTTCGGTGCGAACAGGTAGATGAAGAAGTAGACATTGTAGAAGATGAACTGCGCCACCATGATCAGGCCGCGCTCGAACATCGACGGCTGTGCAATGTGGATGAAGGTCATCAGGTGCATCCGCTCGTTGTCGGCTTCTTCGAGCAGCTCGTGAATCCAGCCCTGGTCGTCGCGAATATGGCGAATGGACTTCAGGTGCTGCAGGAGGCCACCGACCATGCCGGGTACCGCGGCTACCGTTTCCAGGACCACGGCGCGGTGTCCGTAACGACGTCGGAAAAAGGCGTCCGCAAAGAAGCGCAACACGCGGGTGAAACCGAGTGCGATATGGTCGGACAGGTTTTTCGGCTTGTAGCGGGTCTGGTCTGTCATGACTGCGTTCCTCAAGCGCTGTGCGTCGCTGCTTCTAGAATGGGTCTAATGTATCGCGAGAGAAGCCCCGGGTGCGTGAAATCCATTGTCAACGGAATGACATCTTGACGGCGGGCTCGC
>JBCDJX010000080.1:0-16555 GCA_038747355.1 Pseudomonadota bacterium
AAGCGGTGGATAGCACTCAGCAGTCGGGGCATCTGTATGGGTTTGCGCAGGGAGGCATAGAACACGGTGTCGTCGAGCTTCCTCGTGTCCGATGCCGTGAGCGCAATGATCGGCGATGAGAACCCACGCCGCTTCAGCTCGCTGGCGGCCTGTGTCCCTGGCATACCGGGCGTGTTGATGTCTAGGATGACCAGGTCTGGCTTGAGCGACATCGCTTTATCGACGGCCTCGCTGCCATCATTGGCCACCAGCAAACCATAGCCCGCGCGCAGCAGGTAATACTCGGTCAGATCCAGTAAGTCCTCGTCGTCATCACAGATCAATATCGTCGCCGGCTGTGCCGCGTGCTTGGTGACGTCCGGTTCGGGCAGGGCGTCGGTGTCGACTTTATCGGCGGCAAGCCGGGCGGGGACTCGTACGTTCACGGTGCAGCCTTGTCCCGGCTCAGAAGACAGCGCGATCGAGCCGCCCATCAGGCGGGCAAGTTCGAGTGTAATCTTCAGCCCAAGCCCTGAGCCCGGCGTCGTGTTTTCGTCGTCCCGCGTCGCGCGCTCGAAGGCACCGAACACACGCTCCTGGTCCTCGTGCGGTATGCCGGGACCCGAGTCTCTGACCTCGGCGGACAAAACGTCGTCCTGCCAGTCAATCCGCAGCTGCACGAAACCGGCGTCGGTGAATTTGACGGCGTTGCCGAGCAGGTTTATCAGGATCTGGCGAAGGCAGGCATCATCAGCCCACAGCGTCGCCGGCACGTCATCGACAAGCTGAACACTAAAAGACAGCTGCTTCTCCGCCGCGAGCGGCGCAATGATGTTGGACAGATCGGCAAGCAGGTCCGGCAAGTGAAACGCGGCTTCGGTGAGCACCAGCCGACCCGTTTCCAGGCGGGCCTCATCGAGCACGGTATCCACAAGACGGGTCATGTGCTGCGCCGCACGCGATATGGACTCAGAGCACTTTTTTACGACGTCGGCGCCGGCGCTGTCGTCTTGTGCAAGCATCGCGTAGTTAACAATCGACGACAACGGGGTTCGAAACTCGTGTGACATCATGGCGAAAAAGTCGCTGCGCCGTTCGTTGGCCCGCTCTGCTTCGCGCCGCCGAAGATCGAGCTCCGCCTTTGTTTCAATCAATTCACCAATCAACGCGTCCTGTTGCTCGATCAGCTTTTCTCGTGCCGCGTGCATCAGTCGCAGCTCATTGGCGACCTGCTGACGGGCCTGCCGAAAATCATGCTCGGCGGACACGTCCATGACCACGACGAAAAAATCCTCACCCGCCGGGATAATGTGCACTTCCAACGCGTGCCGACCGGAGGACACAAACGGAAGTCGGACCGCGGTTTCCGTCAGCTGGCCGATCAGGTAGGGCGCGTGGTCGAACATGTGATCCCCGGTCTGCAAGCCGGAAAGTCCGTAGGGCGTGCCATCGCCCCAGGCGTCCTGCAGTCGCGCATCGGTATCGATACGGAAGCAGAACGGCTGCCGTCGCAGGTGATAGTCCTGCTCCAGGTGCTGGCGTATCGCGTCCGGGAAAGCCACTAGTCGACGGAGAATTCGTGCTGTGCGACCTGCTTGCCAAGCGAGGTGATGGCGTCCTCGACATTGTCGCCGGTCTTGGCGCTGGTGATGAACACCGCGTCGAAGGTCTGTTCGAGGGCCGCAAGTCGTACATCGCTGACGTCCCAGTCCTCGACCAGGTCCGATTTGTTGACCAGCATGACGCTCGGAATGCGCCCGAATTTTTCGTCGCACTGTTGCTTCAGGTCGCGTGCCGTATCGAGTGTGGCCGCGCGAGTACCGTCGCCGGTAAATACGAAGCCCGCCGCGCCACGAAGGTAGTTGAATTCGATCGGTCCGAAGCGATCTGAGCCTGCCACATCCCAAAGGACGAGCTTGAGCGTCAGGTCGCCAAGCAGCGCGATCTCCTTGGTATCGACCTTGACCCCGATCGTGGTCAGGTATTTGTCTGAAAACTGGTTGTTGACGACTCGTTCAACGGTGCTGGTTTTGCCAACCGCGAAGTCACCCAGGATGCAAATTTTCGCGGAGACGGCGCGCACTACTGAAAGCGGACCTCGGTGACGTCGACACCGACCCGACGTTTCTCAGGTTCAAGTTGCTGTTCCACACTGGAGTCGACTTCGAGTGTCGTGTCGATCCAGGCGGCATCGATGCCTTGTGCCAGCAACTTGTCGCGCGCGGCATTAACACGGTCCTCTGCCACCGCGATGTTGCGCTGCGGCGTACCAACCGCGTCCGTGTACCCGACGATGGAGATTCGCAGCGCGCCACCAACGTCGCTCACCCGATTCGAAAAGTCAGCCAGGCGCGTAACGTATTCGTCAATGCCGGCGGCATCGGCCGGAAGGAAGTCGGCGCCGTTATCAAAACGGAAGCGCGTCTCGCGGTAGGTCTCTGCTTCAGATTCCAGTGCCGCCCACTCGCTGGCATCCAGCCCGCTCAGGTCAACGTCGTTACTGATAACGCCGGTTGCCAGGACGCTGCGTGCTCGCAGGATCCAGGCGTACGGCGCGGTGCCGCTCAGTGAAAGTCCCGCATCCGAGGGCGTCGCGCTGACGCCGTCCGGGAGACGAAGTTGCTGCACATCACGCAGGCGAACAATGTCTGGATCCAGTGACTGGAACGGCTGCAGGTCGGCGATCACTTGTTGCGCATCAAGGCCAGCGGCCGCCGTTACCGCGTCTATTGGTGCTGCCAGGGGGTCGCGCAGTCCGCTAATGCGAAACACGTCGCCGTCGGCCTGGATGTCAGAGATATGCCACCCCGGCGTTTGCGCGATGGCCTGTTCGAGAGCGTGCTGCTTTTGTTGTGTTTGCCGGGCCTCGTAACCGAGGTACGCCATTCCGGCCAGCAGCAACAGTCCCAGCAGCAGGACCGGCCAGCGGGCTATCGAGCGTTTGGATTCGGGTTGCAGTGCTTCAAACTGCAGGCACTCTGTCAGTTCTTCCTCGACGCCGTCGACGGTCGTGGTGTCGCCGCTGTAGTCGCGAAGCGCGTCTGCGTTACGAAAGTGAATACGTTCGAGGATGCTGCTCAGTTCGCCACGCAAGGTCACGGGAGGCACGCCGCGAATGACGCAGACCAGCAGGGCGTGCGGACCGTGTACCGCCCACAGGGTGAACTCGCCCATATCCGCCGTTTCCAGGCGCCCGGAGCGATCCGGTGAAAACGACTCCTTGATGAAGTCCTGTATGGCCGTAAACATCGCCGAGACGGCGTCGCTGTCCTTGATGACCGAGGCCTCGTGATGCACATGCCCGATGAGTAAGCCGTTCTCGCGACTGATCAGGTAGGCCTGCTCGATGCGGTACAGCAGGGTCTGCTGGATGACGTACTGCCCAAACGGTACACCCGTGCGCCATGCGTCCAGGCGCCATTTCATGCCACGCAGCGACAGGCTTTGCTCGATAGTCTCGTTGATCTGCTGCGCGAACGCTCGCAGCGTGCTGAGGATGGACTTGCGAATCGCGGGACCCATAACCGGGTACAGCGCGTTCGCGAACTTCTCCGGTTGCTCGTGGAAGGCTTCGCCGAGACAGTCACCGACAGGCTGTCGCAGCGATCGCGTGAGGCCGTTGTCCTTCTGATAGCTCAGTCTGATGGCTTCCGGTAGGACATCCGCCACGTCGTCCATCCTCGACTCGCGACCGCGCACGCGCTCGGTGATCGAGTCGAGCGCTTCGCGCTCAGAGCCGAACAGCAGCGACTTCAGTTGTTCCAGGTCGTTCTTGGACTCCATGGGTCCGCGATTCAGCCTTTCGGCAACTTGAAGTCTTTGTTGAGCCGCATAGCAACTTCCGTGAGCAGCGCTGCCATGTCTTCGCGATCGAGTTTCTTGTCCTGCAATTGCGAGGACTCCCGATCAAGCGCTTCCTGGAGCTGCGACTGCGCATCACGCAGTTGTGCGGCCAGGTCTTCACCCTGGTCCAGCAGGGCGCTGCGCATACTGCGAGACTCGGCAGACAGCTGCTCGTCGATGTCGGAGACCGAGGCATCGAGCTGCTGCTGCAAGGTGTTGAGTTCACCACTGCCTTTCTTGGTGTCTGCAACACGCTCCTTGCGTTCGGTTTTCAACCGCTCCGAGAGTTTTTCAACTTCCCGACGGGCGTATTTGTCGAGCCGATCCAGGCGTTTGTCGATGTCTCGGGTCAGGCGTTCGATGGATTGCATGATCCGCTTCTCGGTCGCCTCCAGGCGTTGCTCGTAGTCACGCATCTGGCTGCCGAACAGGATGTCCCGGATCTTGTCGACATTGCCGTCTGCTTCTTCCGCCTCGGCTTTTGATACGCCTCGACGTGTGGTCGTCTTCTTGCTCATGGCTGATCCTGTTTTTTCTTGTTGTCGGTTATTCGTTCAAGGCGGTAGCCGTGCTGATAGATGGCAGCGAGCTTCCAGCCGTTGTCTTCGTTGACGCGCATTTTTTTTCGCAGACGGCTGATGTGTGTATCCACCGTGCGGGTCGACACGTCCGGGCTGTCGATGTCCCAGATCGTTTCGAGAATATGGTTGCGCGAGATGGCCCTGCCTTCCTGGCGAAACAGAAACAATGCGAGTTCAAACTCGCGGTTGGTCAGCGAAATCGCTTCGCCCCGCAAAGACAGGGTTTTGCTACCGAGATCCAGCGAGTACGGTTCGACGTCGAGTTCCTCTGAATCGCTAACGACGCCATACCGTCGACACAGGGCATCCAGGCGCGCAATCAGCTCGCGACGCCGGACCGGTTTGACGAGATAGTCATCGGCGCCGGCTTCAAGTGCCGCGACGATGTCTTTTTCTTCGTGTCGCGTGGTTGCGAGCATGACCGGCGTGTCGTCCTTGTTGCCGCTCCTGAGCTTTTTCAGGACGTCGATGCCGCTGATGTCGGGCAGCATCCAGTCGAGGAGATACAGATCAAACGACTCGCGACGAACGCCACGCAGAAAGTCTGCGCCGTTCGCGAAGACGCTAATCGTGTGTTCGGCTTCTTCCAGCCAGAGACGCACCAGGTCGGCCTGGTCCTCGTCGTCCTCGAGTAGTGCGATACGCAATCGTTCCCCTCCGAAGGCACCCGTCATCTTTTGCTTTTTCTCGACGGGGTCGGCCATCGTACAACGATACGGCCGTTCAATGGGAGGCGAGTGGCGTTTACGTGATGATTACGTGAGTAATGAAGGACTCAAGTTTGTCGATCAATCGGCAAATTTCCTTGCGATCCTTCTGCGCTGCCGCCTTTTCCAAGGCGGATCCCAGTGTGCTGATAGCGTCGATACCGTAGGCGCTTCCGGATCCGAACAGGTTGTGGCCTTTTCGTTTGATGCTCGCAAAGTCGTCCTGATTTTCCATAACACGCAGGGCTGAAATATCAGCCCTGCGTTTTCCGATATAGCGGTCCATCAACTGTCGGGCGAAGGGATCGCGGACCGCGATGCGGTTTTCCTTGGCGAGCATGGGTGATTTTTCGGTCAATCGTCTGTTCGCGGTTGGTCGTGGTCTGCGCCGCCTGAACGGTGCTGCTAGGTCTTGTCGAGCATGTCCTCGGCTTTTTTCTCGGCCTTGTCCATCGCGTCAGAGGCCATGTCTTTCGCCTGATCGGTGAGTTCGTCCACCTGCTCACCGGCCGCGTCCATACCGGCAGCCGCTGCGTCCTTCGCATCCTCGGCCATTTCACCGGCGGCGTCCATCGCGTCAGAGGCCATGTCACCCGCCGCATCCGCGGCATCGGTTGCTACGTCGCTGGCTGCATCCGCAACGTCGCTCATCGCGTCACCCGCGGCGTCCGCAGCATCGCTGACCACCTCACCGGCGGCGTCCATGGCGTCGCCGGCTTCTACAGCGGCTTCCTCTGCCTGCTCGCAGGCGGAAAGCAACAGGACTGCAGACAGCGACAGAAGTGTTGTTGATCGTTTCATTCTTGGTTTCTCCCTGTTTGGTGTGGTGCGACCGGTCCGGTTTGGCTGTCGGTCGCAGCGAAAGGTGACGTCGATGATGACGTCACCTTCGCTGGTCGTGCTGGTCTTTCTTAGTATGACACTTTCGGGTCGAGCTGCTTCGCCTGCTCGATCCAGTCGGCGACGACTTCAGCAGACGGGCTGCGGCGCGTGAGGTTCTTCGCGTCGTTCACTTCGGCCATCTTTGCCGACAGGTTTTCGGCGTTGCGATTGCGAAGTTCCTTCACCGTATCGACACCGGCGGCTTCGAGCAGCTCGGCAAACTGGCCGGCGATACCGGAGATGCGGAACAGGTCGGCGTGGTTAACCCACTTCAGGACCTTGGTCTCGGAGATCGCCGTTGACTTGACGATCGCTGTACGACCTTTGCGGGTCGAACCTTCTTCCAGCAGTTTTTCGACGGTGGCAATTCCCGCATCACGGAGTGCTGCGCCGTGTGACGGACCGATGCCTTCGATATCTTCGATAGATTTTGACATTGTGTTTTCCTCCTGACGTTAAATCCGGACTCGTCGGCGACAATCGCCGTCGATGTGGGATGCAGTGTAGGAGTCATTTTTCAATTCACGGCGTTGTTCACAATTCTTCACAAAAAAAGCCGGGGCATTGCCCCGGCTCTGCACTACGCCAGAAGTGACGGATCAATGAAGGATGAAGGTCACCTTCATGTTTACGCGGTATTCGCTGATTTTTCCGTCCTTGCAGACCACTTTCAGGTCCTGTGCCCAGGCGCCTTCGATGTTGTCGAGCGTCTCATTAGCGCGCTCGATACCTTTCTCAATGGCGTCTTCAAAGCTCTTCTTGGAGCTCGACGAGATCTCCGTAATTCGTGCTACTGACATGATTGGCTTCCTCTCTGTTTAATTCAGAAAAACTTTCGGGCGAGGCTCAGGACGTCGTCCACGCCGACACCGTCGTCACCGACGAACGTGCTCAACAAGCCACCCAGGTTGTTACCGGATTTCTGCTTGCTCAATGCGCCCATGGCGAGTCCCGCAACCAACGGTAATGCCTGCTTGATAATCCTCGGATCGATGCCGGTTTTCGCCGCAGCGTCCGAGGCGACGTTTCTGCTGACATCCTTGGAGCCAAACAGGTGCCCGAGAATCTTGTTGCCGTCGTGGCGGGTTGCCGTGTCCTGCATCAGTTCCGGCTGATCGACGTAGCGTGCGTGGTTGCCGTTCGTGAGCGCGTTTTCCAGCGCCCCGAATCCGCCGTCGGTACCGGCCTGCTTCTGCATGCCGCCCAACAGCGCGGGTGCAACCGCGGATACCAGGCTTTGGGTCTGCGTCGCATCAATACCAATGGCCCCGGCGAGGTGTCCGAGGCTTTTCGAGCCACCGGCGTCTTGCAACAGCTTGAGTAGGTTCATTCCGTTCTCCTTAAAAATGGCTGACTCAGCCGATCGGGATGCGAATTTTCTGGCCGGGGAAGATGACGTTCGGGTCATCGATGATTTCGAGGTTGGCATTGAAGATGCGCATGTAATGCGCCGAATTGCCGTAGAACTTCTTCGAAATACCGCCCAGAGTGTCTCCGCTTTCGATGATGTAGAACATGTCCTGAACCGGGCGTTCTTCAGGCTTCGGCGTCGGCGCTCTTAGGTCATCAGCGACGATTCGCTCGACGCCCTTGATGTTGCCGACCATGAGCAGGGCCTGTTCCTTGACCGCCTCGTTGTCGCAGTCACCGCACACGGTCGCGACGCCGTCGTCAAACGTGACTTCCACGTTGCGAATACCGCTCAGGCGGATATCGAGGTGTTGTTTGATGTTGTCGGCAGCCTCAGCGTCTGTATCGAACAACTGACGGCCAACGTCTTTTGCAAATTCCAGCAGGTTCATGATGTTCCCCTCGGTTCGTTTGAACTGGTTTTTGTTGTCATGTGCGACGAGCGTACGTCGCTGGGCCGTGATTTCTGGTGGCTGTAACGAAAGTTCACAAAGCAAAGGCCCCGGGTGTATTGGTGTCGTTGGATAACGCGACTATAGTGACGCCCCGGGGATCAAGATTGACTCAGGCCAATAACCCTGTGGGCGCATCAACCAGCGCCCCGCCTGCAGTAAGGAGCCATTCGTCATGTACGATTTTGAGAAGCTCGGTGCCTTCTACATCGGCAAACAGGTAGACAGCGCGACCGGTGAAGCCACTGACGAGCTGGTGCTGTACGACTCCAAGGATCTGACGACGCACGCCGTCATCATCGGCATGACCGGGTCTGGCAAGACCGGCCTCGGCATCGGCATTCTGGAAGAGGCGGCGATGGACCGGATACCGGTTATCGCTATCGATCCGAAGGGGGATCTCGGCAATCTCCTGCTAACGTTTCCGTCGCTGTCCGCCGACGATTTTCGCCCATGGGTGAATACCATGGAGGCCAGTAACAACGGCCAGACGCCCGACGAGTTCGCAGCGTCGCAGGCGGCGCTCTGGAAAAAAGGATTGGCCGACTCCGGGCAGACCGGCAAGCGCATTCGTCAGCTCCGCAAGAATGTGGACATGTCGATCTATACACCCGGCAGCAACGCCGGGCAGCCGGTATCGGTGCTGCAGTCATTCCGTGCACCGGACGCGTCACTGCTCGACGACTCCGACATGTATCGCGACCGCATCCAGGCGACCACCACCGGGCTGTTGTCGCTGTTGGGCGTCGACGCCGATCCGGTGTCCAGTCGAGAACACATTCTCATTTCTCAGCTGCTGGACCACGCGTGGCGGGCGGGCCGCGATCTCGACGTCGCCGCCCTGATTCGCGACATCCAGGCACCGCCGATAAAGCGGGTTGGCGTGATGGATCTCGAGTCGTTTTTCCCGGAGAACAAACGCTTCGAGCTAGCGATGAAGCTGAACAACCTGTTGGCAGCCCCGGGCTTCGAGGCGTGGATGGAGGGCGCGCCGATGGACGCGTCGAAACTCCTCTACACCGATGAGGGCAAACCGCGTGTGTCGGTCATGTCGATTGCGCATCTCGATGACAACGAGCGGATGTTTTTCGTCTCGATGTTGCTCAATGAGCTGATCGCGTGGATGCGCGCGCAACCGGGTACGTCCAGTCTGCGCGCCATCCTCTACATGGATGAGATCTTCGGCTACATGCCGCCGGTGGAAAACCCGCCATCGAAAAAACTCCTGCTGACCCTGTTGAAGCAGGCGCGGGCGTTCGGGGTTGGACTCGTGCTTGCGACCCAGAACCCGGTCGACGTTGATTATCGTGGCCTGTCCAACGCCGGCACCTGGATGATCGGCCGCGTGCAGACCGAGCGCGACAAGGCGCGCCTGATGGAAGGCCTCGAAGGTGTTCGTGCTGGCGACTTCGACAAGCAGCGCATGGAGCAGACGCTCGCCGGACTGGGTAAACGCCAGTTTCTGTTGCACAACGTGCACGAAGACGAGCCGGTGGTTTTCAACACCCGCTGGGTGATGTCGTATCTCGCCGGACCACTGACCCGCGACCACATCAAACGTTTGACAACGAAGCAGGCGAAGCCGGCTCAGGCGCCCGTGGTTGCTGAGAAAAAGCCCGCAAAGACCGCCGATGCGCAGGGACCGGTGGTGCCGCGCGGAATCAAGCAGTACTTCATGCCGACGTCGTCCGATGCGGTGGTTTATTTCCCGCGCGTCGTTGCCGCCACCGAGGTGGCGTTCACGAACGCGCGCTACAAGATCGACGATTTTCGTGAGGGTGTGTATGCCGTCGAATTCGACGAAGGCCCGGTGCCCGTCGACTGGGACAACGGCGAGATGATTGTGACCCCGGCCGCCGAACTCGGCACAAAGGCCTTGCCCGCCTCATCGTTTGCCGAGTGCTCTGACGACGCGCTGACCGCGGCCAATTATTCGAAGTGGGAGAAAGCGCTAAAACGCTGGATACGACAAAACGAGACGATCACGGTGTATCGCAGCACGAAGTACCGCATGGTCTCGGAGCCCTTTGAGACAGAAGGCGAGTTTCGTGTTCGGGTTCAGCAGGCGGCCAGTGAAAAGCGCGACCAGGCGATCGCCAAACTGCGCAAGCGGTACGCCAGCAAGGCGACCACGCTGGATAATCGGCTGATGCGCGCCGAACAGGCGATCCAGCGAGAACAGCAGCAGTCGAGCAAGAAGAAGATGGATACCGCGATTTCCATCGGTACTGCCTTGCTGGGCGCCGTGCTCGGTCGCAAACGCCTGTCCACGACAACGGCCAACAAGGTAGGTACAGCCATTCGCTCGGCCGGCAGCGCCCGCAAGGAGGCCGGCGACGTGAAACGCGCGATGCAAACCGCTGAAAAAGTCCGGCACGACATCGCCGAGTTGAACCGCCAGCTGGAAACGGAGATCAAGGCCCTGGACACCAGCTACGACGCGCAGGCTGAGGAGCTGACCGAAACCCCGGTGCGTCCAAAGACAACCGACATTCACATCAATTTCATCGGCCTCGGCTGGTTTCCCTACGAGGACAGGGGTGACGGCCGGCTGCGAGCTGTGTATCCAGCGGAGTAATCTGGCTAGACTAGGTGACCGCCAACGGTCGCTTCTGCGCCGTCGACCCGATCCTGAAAATCTGCGATACAAACGATGCGACGTAGTGAAAAGGCAGAGCGAATCGTTGCCCTGCTCGAAGACCTGTACCCCGAGACGCCGGTTCCGCTGGACCATACGAGCACCTTTGAGCTGCTCATCGCCGTGCTGCTCTCGGCACAGACAACCGACAAAAAGGTCAACGAGGTAACGCCGGCGTTGTTTGCGGCCGGACCCACACCGGCGACCATGGCAGCACTGCCTGTGGAGACCATTCTCGGCTACATTCGCCAGCTCGGGCTCGCGCCGCAAAAAGCGAAGAACATTCGCCGCCTGTCAGAGATGCTGGTGGATAACGATGGCGTCGTTCCCTCAAGCTACGAGGCGCTGGAAGCGCTGCCCGGCGTTGGCCACAAAACCGCGGCTGTCGTTATGTCACAGGCGTTCGGCGAGCCAGCCTTCCCGGTGGATACCCATATTCATCGATTGGCGGCGCGCTGGGGACTGTCGGACGGGTCTAATGTGACCCGAACCGAAGCTGACCTGAAACGGATTTTCCCGAAGTCGCTCTGGAACAAGCTGCATCTGCAGATCATTTTCTTCGGGCGAGAGTATTGTCCAGCCCGATTCCACGACCTGGAACAGTGTCCGATCTGTTCGTTCGCCGCGACCAAGAAACGCATGCGCGAAGAACGGATGGAAAACGACCGACTGCGCAAACGCCGCGGCCCGAAAACCAAGGCCTGAATCGCGTCGCCTAGAACGGGATGTCGTCGTCGAACTCTGTCGGGGGCGCCTCGGTTGGCGGTGGCGGATTGTCCTCGGTAGGCGGCGGACCATCGGCCTCGGCTGCGTCCACGCGCCAGGCTTTCACGTCCGTGTACCAGCGACCGTTGTACTCACGACTCTCAATATCGAAGTGCACCGTGATTTCCTGGCCCTCGGAAATCTGGAACTGATCGATCTTGTCGCCCCAGACCATGAAGCAGACCTGCTTCGGGTACTCCCCCGGGGTTTCGATGACGTATTCCTGCTTGCGCCAGGGTCCGCGAGCAGAGGTGCCCGATTTTTCTTCCAGTACCTGGGTGATTTTTCCGGTGAGTTCCAAGAGCGAGACCTTCGTGTGCTAGCGGTTGAGGAGCCGGAACACTAGCATCGATGCATAAAGATACGCTACCTCCTTGCCGCTCAGCCCGCTTCGCGTTCGAAGCGCTCGACGTCGGCGATCGCCTGCCGCGCTCTCTCGATACTGGCGCCGCGGTCCGAACGCTCGAGTCGCTCGCGTACGCCCGGTTTTTTCGAGCGTCGTGCCCAGGCATACCAGGCCAGTGTCATCGCCATGCCGGCAACACCGATGACGAGGTTGATCGTGAGCCAGCTTTCCAGCGGCGCCTTCGTAATGTCGACACCAATGGACGGCAACAGCACGATCGCCACTGGTATCCACAGCAACCACCATGGCAGCCCAATAATCCAGCCGCTGATGACGTAGCTTTTCTCGAGCTTCGCGACGCGCTTCTGCAGCTCGGTGACCGACGTACCGTAGTCAATGGTCTTGATCCGCGTAATGATCCAGGCCGCGTTCGCGATAAGTGCGACACCGTAAATGTGCACGATGACTCCAGAGGCAAACTGCATCGCGTCACCGATATTTTCGACCCAGAAGCCTGCTCCCTTGGTGATAAACACGATGCCCACGAGGATCTGAAACACCTGCCAGCGAAACAGTGGCTTCAGGCTGGACTGCACGAGCAAGCCGGTACGTTCCTCGATCAGTGCGGCCGTGATGCGCTGCTGCTTCTGCAGCTCCTGATCCATCTGCTGCCAGGCCGTTTTCAATTCATCGAGTTCCATCGTTTGTTCCTTCCTTATCCGTTTTGCCAGCCTGTTTCCGCACGCGTTGTTTCAGGCGACTGATCTTCGTCGCAACATTGGTTTCGCTGATGCCGAGAATCACGGCAATGTCCTTGTAGCTTCGTTCCTCGAGATACAGGAGCATCAACGCGCGGTTCAGAGTATCGAGGCCCTCGATAAACGTTCGCAAAAACGCGATGCGTTCATCGTCGGCCGCGTCGCGACCGATATCGCCCGCGACATCGAGATCGTCGTCAAGGGTAACCGTGTGCCTGAGCCTCAGACTGTGCCGCCGTACCCACGAGATTGAGACGTTCAGCGCGACGCGGTACATCCACGTCGAGAAGGACTGCGAATCGTCATAGCGCGGAAACGCTCGCCAGAGCTGAGTCAGGACTTCCTGCGTCAACTCATCCCGATCGTCCGGATGCCAGCAGTACGTACTCACGACCTTGCCGACGATGCCGTAGTGCTGCTCCAGCAAGTCACTGAAAATGCGCTGGTTGTCCATGATTGTCGCCGTGGCCGTACTCACGCTCCGATGCCCGCCCATTTGTACCTGTTTGACCGGTGATTCGCATGGGCGCCGGGAAAATCACACACGGCGGCGAAAATATCGACTTTTGCGTCGTGAAAAGGCACAGGCCAGCCATTTTTCGTTGGCTGGACAGACCCGCTACTTAGGTCGGACGCTGGACAGGCGTCTGGCGCGAAACCGACGCATCGGTTCCCAAAGACCGAATCGCGTAGCAGACCGGATTCGCCGTCGTGCCGCTCACAGACGTGCCTTCCAGTCCTGCCTCGCCGGGACGTGCTCATCGATGAGCCGCAGTGCTCTGCGGCGGGCTTGCTCCGCGTCGCTGTATCGCTTTTCTGCGCCAAGCAGTTCTGCCTCGAAGACAGCGGCCTCGACACTCTCCGGTGCGGACTCCGGCAATGACTCGAGCGGCGCCTCGAACTTCTCTAACCAGCTTCTCGCCGCTGCAAGATTTCCGGCAGCAAGCTCGGCGCGGGCGACCAGAATGAGCGTCGGCAGAATGATCGGGTTGTCAGCGTTGTATTCTTCGAGGCGGTGCCGGTGCGCGGTCAACAAGACGGCCCTGGCCTGGTCGATGTCTCCGATGGCCAGCAGGTAGTCGCCGTTAATGGTCTCGAAGAATGAGAGCTTTCTGTCGTCGGCGCCGTACGTACTGACATAGATGTCGCGTGAGAGTGCGAGAAGTGCTGGAACTTCGTCGTAGGTGCCCCTCTGGATATTTGCCTCCGCAAGCAGCAGCATCGTTCGTGCCGTTGATATGTGGTCGGCACCATAGATCGCTGCTTTTTCCGCCCGGGCAGCGCCCAGCCGTGTGATCGCCTCATCGAGTTGGCCGATGTCTTTCAGCAAGTTCCCTGAGTTGTTCAACAAGCTCGCAATACGTCGTCGGCCAACGTCCGGTTCGTCGGCCAACGAAAGCCCCCGTTCGTAGGCCTTCATTGCGTCATCCAGTCGACCCATATCGCGGTAAACATTGCCCAGGTTGATAGCAATCGTTGTTTGGCGGTCGGCAAAAACACCCGGAATCGCGTCGTAGATCGACAGGGATCGATTCAGCACGGTAAGGGCGTCACGGTTACGACTGAGGCGTCGCAACGGAACGGACTTATTCTGCAGGCCCAGGGCGAAGTCGACGTGAATCTCGCCGAAGTTGGCGCGCGCTACCTCCAGGTCTTTATCGATGTAGGCCAGACACTGTTCGTGGTCCCCGGACAGACAGTACGATCGTGCAAGCCCGTTGTAGGCCAGGGAAAGACCCCGATAACTGGGACCCTCGATGTCGATAAAGAGCTCAACCGCTTTGCTAAACCATTCGCGCACGGGCTCCGCCTGTTCCATATGGCCGTACGCGTTGCCGAGATTGGCATAGGCCCGCGCCAGATCGGTCCGCGCCTGCGGTCCGGCGGTTTCGAGGATGTCGACCGCTTGATGCGCGAACTCGAGTGAGCGCTCCAGGTTGTCCGTTTTGCCCGCGATGACGGCCGCCGTGGTCAACAGCCTGCCGTGCAGTTGCGCGGGGACAGTTACCTCGTCGAGCAGCTCAAGGGCTCTCTGCGCAACGTCGTCTGCTGCGGCGATGCGATCCCGTATCGACTCCAGCTTCATCTGCTCGAGCAGGACGGAAACCTGACCGCCGAGATCCTTGCGACCCTCGACAATCGCCAGCGCCTCATTGAGTTGTTCTGCGGAGGTATCGAATCGTCCGAGCTGCCGGTTTGTCATGCCCTGGACCAGCAGCAATTCGGCGCGCAATGCGGGTTGGTCCGTGACCGTACTGTCAATCATACGCTCCGTGCGTTCGAGCAGAAGTCGCAGGGGTTCGTTTTTCAGCTGTTCCTCGGCCGCCTGCCCGGAACTTCGCGACGTCCGCGACTCGATCAGTTCGGAGTAGGTGTCCGTGATCAGCGTGGACATGGCCTGCAGCGTTTGGCTAGCGGTGGCGGCTCTGTCTTCGGCAAGCCGACGAGATTCCGCCATGTTGATCGTGTAAGTCATCGAACCGAAGGCAAGGATGACCGCAGCCAGGGTTGCGAATGCTGTCGCCGGAAGGTTGCGCTGCACGAGCTTTTTCAGTCGATACAGCCTGGTGTTCTTGCGCGCATCAACCGGGTAACCCTCTTTGTATCGCACAAGATCATTGATCAAGGCGTTGACGTCCGGGTATCGATCGTCCGGATCAGAGTGCAGGCAGCGAGAGACGATCGCCAGCAGGTCGTCGGGCAGTTCCGCTGCGGCTTGCCGGGAGATAGCGGCATCGTGACCTGAGGCCGCATTCTGAATCGCCTCTTTTAGCGTGACGCTCTCGAACGGCGATCCGTTCGACAACACCGAGATAAACAGCACGCCGAGCTGGTAGATGTCCGAGCCGGTAGTGATATCAGCACCCAGCAGTTGTTCCGGACTCGCGTATTGCGGCGTCATCGGTCGATGCCCAACTGTGTGTTCCGGCGTCCCGGGCTCAAGCAGCTTGGCGATGCCGAAGTCGAGGAGTTTTGGCCGGCCTTGCGTGTCCACAAATACGTTGGACGGCTTCAGGTCTCGGTGCACGACCAGCCGGGTGTGGGCAAACCGGACCGCTCTGGCGACATCGATCAACAGAATCACCCGGTCGTCGACGGAGAGTTGCCTGGCGCTGCAGTAGTCCGTGATAGGACTGCCGTCAACGTACTCCATGATCAGGTACGGCCAGCCCTCATCGGTCTCGCCGGCGTCGTAAAGCTGGGCGATGAACGGATGGTTTAACTTGCCGAGGATCTGCACTTCGGTCCGAAAGCGTTGTGCGAGTTCCGATGAGCCCAGTGTCGCCGGTACGACCTTGATCGCTGCGGCGCGATCAAAGTCGCCTTCTGCGCGAGCGGCATGTAACACATAGCCCATACCGCCCGAGCCGATTATTCCACCAACCCTATAACCGCCAAGCAGTTTTCCTCCAAGCGATCCAACCACTCGGGCTTCGGGGTCCGGCATCGCCTCAAAAGCACCACCGGTCTTAAAGCGATCATCTGTCATGTCGATCGTTTCCCTGAGTTTTTGTTGTTTCGGGCGCCTGCCCATGATGACGGCGCCATGGGGTGAGGCAAGTGTTTCGGATGGAAGTAACACGTCGCCAAGTGCCGAAGCGGCGGTGAATAACATCCAGCCTTTGTCGGAAATTCAGAGAGCATCCTTGCTCTCGCCCTACAAAAATCGTCGCCATATTCTGTAGATCGAAAAAACTGCCTTAAATCCGCCAGCAGACATGACGTTATTTCCGCTGACAGGTGAGCGACCTGGCGAGTTTGTTGCGTCTTTGACTGGCGTCGCCGCAGGATATGGGTAGAATCATCCGCCCACGCAGCGCCCGTAGCTCAGCTGGATAGAGTACTGCCCTCCGAAGGCAGGGGTCAGAGGTTCGAATCCTCTCGGGCGCGCCATTTTTTTCAACGGGTTATGTGAATATCCGGCGGTATGGCAAGGCTGCCGTGACCGTCACGTGACCATGCTGTGACAAGGTTCCGTGGATTAGTAAGTCAAGATCCGTAATCCGCTCTGCTCCGGATTCTCTTACTAAAGAGTACCTGGCTACGAACCAGGCGGTCGGAGGTTCGAATCCTTCCGGGCGCGCCATTCTTTTCAAGGGTTTAGGGCATTACAGGCTACCCTCAATCTGCCGCGGTGCCCAAATAGCGCCCAATATCGAAAACTTAGTGTTATCTATAACCTGTCTAAAAACT
>JBCDJX010000081.1:0-16493 GCA_038747355.1 Pseudomonadota bacterium
CCGTGGCCTGAATCAGGCGCACGCGCGTGTGTTTGAACGACGGCGTCTTGCTGCGCGGGTCGACGTCGGTGCCGGTCAGGCAATTAGCCTCCGGGTAGTAGGCCATCGCATTGCCCGGCGGCAAATCATGAACGAACACCTTCACGTCGGCCATGCGGCCGTGCGCGGACTCGAGCGTAATACGCACTCCCGGCTTGATGCCGAGCTCATCGATATCGCGCGCGTTCAGCATGACGCACCAGCGCGTATCGGTCTTGCGATAGCTGTCCTTCTCTTCGTAGATAATTGAGTTGAACTGCCCCTCGCTGCGCACCGTTGTCAGGCTGAAATCGTGTTCCGAATCACCCGCCACGTCCGGCAACGCGCGCACCTGAAACACAGCACGGCCTGTCGCCGTCCTGAATTCCGGGGTGTGCATTAGCCGCTGGCCAATATGAAACTCCCGCCTGGCGACGTCGATGTCCGCCAGCTGTTCCAGTCCGGGCACCGTCGCTGCTATCGCTTCACGCAGTCGCCGATGCTGCTTGAACGACTGGAAGTCGATCGGTGAATCGGGCATGAGCCGGGTTGCGAGGTCCGCCAGAATCACAACTTCCGGCCGCACATTCGCGTGGCGGATAATTTGCCCATCGCTGAGCCGCACGAAATTAAACATCGACTCCTGCGTGGTAGGTTCCCATTCCTCATCACGCGCCGACACCGGCAGCACCAGCACGTCACCGTCCACGCCATGCAGGTGCGACTGATTCAAGGTTGTCGTCAGGCACACACGGAAGCCGATGCGATCGAGTGCTTCGCCTGCCCATCGCGAGTTCGGGTTGGAGGCGTACAGGTTGCCGCCCATGAGCACGGCCGCATCCACATCGCCGGCGTGCGCGGCCTGCATCGCAGCCATCGTGTCCCAACCCGCCGCCGTGGGTAGCGTGACGCCGAAGTGCTGCTGCAGTTTCTGGAACACGTCTTCAGGCAGCACCGGCTTGACGCCGATGGTGCCGATACCCTGCACATTGGAGTGTCCGCGCAGCGGCAACAGGCCGCGGCCGGGCTTACCGATCATCCCGCGCAGCAGCGCGAGGTTAGCGATGTATTCGATATTCTCCGAGCCGTGTCGGTGATGGGTCATGCCCATACCCCAGGCAAACACCGTATCGCGCGACCCGGCATATAAGTCAGCCACCGCCGTGATTTTCTCGCGCGCAATCCCGGCGCGCTGTTCGATCAGCGACCAGTCGGTCTCGCGAATATCGGTCAGGAAGGCCTCGAAACCGTCGGCACTGGCCTCGATAAACGCCGCGTCATGCCGACCGGACTCGATAATCGCTTTGGCGATACCCTTGAACAGCGCAATGTCTTCGCCGACGTTTGGCTGTAAATACGCACTGGCGATTTCAGTGCCGCCGAGCAACAGTGAACCC
The DNA here is from genome assembly GCA_038747355.1 of Pseudomonadota bacterium. GTDB lineage: Bacteria > Pseudomonadota > Gammaproteobacteria > Steroidobacterales > Woeseiaceae > UBA1847. Next base: position 1,416 of record JBCDJX010000081.1, read on the forward strand.
GGGCTCTTCGGCACCGCAAATTTCACCAGGCCCGCCTCGCGTGCCGGGTTGATCATCACGACATGACCGCCCCGGTCTCGGCAGGCCTTCAGTTTATGAATGAAGCGAGGATGGTTCGACGCCGGGTTTGCACCGATCACGAAAATCAGGTCGCAACGGTCCAGGTCAGCAAGTTCGACCGTGGCCGTACCTGTGCCGATCGTTGCGCCGAGTGCGACGCTGGTCGCCTGGTGGCAGTAGTAGGAACAGTTGTTGACGTTGTTCGTACCCCAGGCGCGCGCCAGCAACTGGAACAGGAAGCCCGCCTCGTTGGAGGATCGACCCGACGAATAGAAAAAAGTGCGAGCGGGATCCGTCTCGCCGAGCTGCTGCGCTGCCAGGTGCAGGGCATCGTCCCAGTCGATGACCCGATAACGATCGTCGCCGGCCCGTTTCAGAATCGGATTGGCCAGCCGGCCGATGTGTTCGAGCTCGTGAGGCGAGAGCTCACGTAGGTCGTCGAGTGTGTGGTCGAAAACCTCAATCGGAATGGCCGGCTGGATATCCGTCGACTGGGCCTGAACGCTTTTGTTGCAGACCGACGGAAACTCGCCCTGCTCGTTGGTCATGCCCCCCATTTGTCCGCCCATGCCGTAAGCACAGGCCTTGCAGGCGTTCTTGGAGGACAGCGCCTTGGCGGATCGCTTGATACCGATGCGCTGCAAGGTCTGCAGGGTATACAGGACTTTCTTTACGCCGCCGCCAACGGTGTTGGAATCCATCGCCGCTCCTCGTCTTGGGAAAATGCTAGCACGGTCCGGGCTTCAATCGCCGGTCGACGTCGTGTCCTTACGGCCAAAAAAAAACCGCCGGCACCTGTCGATGCCGGCGGTGGCTTCCTGTGGTTTTAGTCAGCGAAGTTGTAACCAACCTCGATGCCAAACGTGCGGGGGGGGCCGTAGTTTGAAAATGTCCACAGGGCACCGACGGCCTGCGATGCCGTCTTGTAACGGTCATCAGTCAGGTTCTTGCCGAAAACGGCGGCGTAGAATGTGCTATCAGGGCTCTCCCAGCTGACGCTGGCGTTAACGATGACGCGTTCCTCAAGAATGGTATCGAATTCCGAACCCAGATCATCGTTGTAGTAATAAGTGTTCTGATCTTCGAAGTTGACGTTCATGTTGTACGCGAGGTTTCCGCCCGAGCCGAGTTCCTGCTGGTACAGCAGATCCATTCCCGCCGTGATCTCCGGCGCACGGACAACGTCGCGACCGGAGAAATCCTCGAGGTCGCCGTCGAGATTGCGATCGAGCAGGAATTCGTTGTAACTCGCATCCAAGGTGCCGAGGTTTGCGCGAAGCGACAAGTTGTCTGTGATCTGAGCCCAGAACTCAAGCTCCAAACCGCTGGCCTCAACTTCAGCTGCGTTGAATGTACGCGTCTCCTGCAGTGCGGTGCCCGGCACGGACACCACGGTGGAGCGCTGGAAGTCTTCGTAGGTAACGGTAAACACCGTGGCGTTAAGACGGGCGCGTCCGTCCCAGAGATCGGACTTAATTCCGATTTCGAAGCTGTCGGCAAACTCCGGATCGTAAGACTGGAGCGGGAAGTTGGCGAAACCACCAGAACCGGCCTGGTCGTTGTAGCCACCAGACTTGAAGCCACGCGCGAAGGTTGCGTAGCCAAACACGTCATCGTTGAACTGATAAGAGCCGGTCAGGCGATAAGTGGGCTCCTGCCAATCACTGGTCTCGCTATCGACCGTACCGATCGGTGAGGAGAAGTTCTGACCGTCGAGCGGCTCGCCGAAACCGTCCGGAAACAGGACCGCCGTCGGTATACCTTCGCGAGCAATGTACTCCTTCTCCTCGTCCGTGTAGCGAATACCGGCGCCGATAGAGAAGCGGTCGTTGACGTCGTAGGTGAAATCAACGAACGGTGCGAACGCCGTCGCGTCTTGGCGGTTACAAATCAGCAGCGGATTGCTGTTATCAAGCACACCCGGGACAGCTGAGCCAAAGAACTCGGTCAGGCCCAACTGCTGCAGAACACAGAAATCGACATCGTTGGTCTGATAGAAAAAGCCGGCGACGTAGTTGAGACCGCCGTCGTTCTCCGATGCGATACGAACTTCTGTTTGGAAGGTCTCGCGGTCGTCATCACGCGATGCGGAGAAGAAACTCTCGTAGGCCGTTCCCAGGTACTCGTTTCGCAGGCGCGATTCCTGTTCGCGGTTGCCTATGACTGCGTAAATGGTGTGGTTTTCCAGTGCGTATTCGAAATTCAGGTAGGCCCCGAAAACGTCGACTCGTTGACCTTCATCAAGACTCACAACCGAGCTGTCGTGAATGCCGGCTTGGTCTAGCGGATCACCACTGTTGCTGATACCCGGGAATCCGAACACCGTCGCCAGCTGGCCTGCGCCGGCCGGAGTCGTATTAACGACCGGAACTGCGTCGCTGCGATCGCGAATCAACTCCAACTGACCGTAAACTGTCAATCGGTCGTTTGGCGCCCAGAGTAGCTTGGCGCGAGACGAGAACACCTCCTTGCCGCCGACGTTTTCACCGTTTCCAGCAACCTCGGAACCGTCCGCCTGGCCGGCGTCGCCGATGCCCGTGAGGAATGTATCAATCGGGTTATCGATCTTGCCATTTTTGTAGTAGCCGTCCGACGTCTGGTTCAGCGCTGCGAAACGTACCGCCAAAGTGTCACTCAGCGGCATGTTTGCCGCCAAGGTCAGCTTGGTGTCCTTGTATGAGCCGTATTGAACGCGTGACTCGAACGTCGTCTCGTCGAGACTCGGGCGCTTGGTACGCACGACGATCGCGCCAGAGGTCGTGTTCTTGCCGAACAGCGTGCCCTGCGGACCGCGCAGCACTTCGACGGATTCGATATCAAAGGGCTCAAGAAGCTGGGTTTGTACATGAGGTACGACAAAGTCATCGAGAATCACGCCGACCTTGGGGTCGAAGTACACGATGATGTCGGTCTCCGCTGCGCCACGCATGGCGAAGGAAGCCGCGTTAAAGCCGGTGACGGTGGCGGCGGAAAAGCCGGGCACGTAGGTGGCGATTTCACCGATGTCCTGCGCGAACAGGCGGTCAAACTCTTCAGGGCTGACTGAGGAGACGGCGACCGGCGTTGTCTGCAGGTCAGTCTCGGCGCGTCGAGTTGCCGTTACGGTGATTTCTTCCAGCTGCTGTGCGCCCGCGATGCCGGGTAAAGCCAGAGCCAACGTCGAGGTCGCGAGTGCGACGGTACCGGCGAACCCGGTAAATCGATCGAAGTGTCGCATGAGCAGTGTCCCCCTTTTCATGCGTTATCAGACCCGGACGATGCTCCGGGATGCTATAAAAAAAGTCAAGCTTGCCTGTTTTTTTGTTACAAATACCCCGCTAGCTGTTTGAAAGTACCCAGGCAGCGAGGTTCCGTCGGCCGGTTTTATTCGGGCGCGAAGGCCAGTAAGACGTTGCCCGGCATATGGAAATAGATGCCGTAGCCGGACGTCATGTAGACCATGCCGTCGCGGACGACCGGACCGCTGGAGCCGCCCACGCTGCCGCCCTGACCGGTGTTCTCACCCAGTGCGTCGTATTCTCGCTTCGTGTTGTAGCTCCAGAGAATCTCTCCGGTGTCGGGGTCGTAGGCGCGGAGCCGGCCATCCATGGCGCCGGCGAATACCGCGGCGCTGGTCGCGGTTGCCGGCGCTGAAATTCCCGGGTCGCAGTCTTCCAGACCGTCACACAGATTGTCGTGCGGTGTGTTCCACAGGATCTCTCCGTCGGCCGCATTCAGCGCGAACATCCCCGGACGCGCCGGTAGCTCGTGCTCCTGGCCATCGTCGAAATCGGAAATCGGCACGTAGACCACGCCGTTCATCGCCGCCATGCCAAAGTGAATGCCGGCCTGGATACCACCGCGCCCGAGCCGGTTGCGCCAGATCACGTCCCCGGTTTCCGGGTCGATACCGAAGGCTTCGCCGGACTTCTGACCAGCGATCACACGCGGTCCGTCATCGGTCTGCACCAGCATGGTGCCGGCGCCGAAGTCGAAGTCCGGCCCGTCCTCCTTCGGACAGTTGTAACGGGCATCCGGCAGCATGCACGCCACGTTCCACGCGTCGTTTTCCGTCGCCTGGAACACCCACTGTTTCTCGCCGGTGTTCAGGTCGATCGCCATGACTGCATCGCTGTTGCCATCCGGCGGGCTGGAGTAGTTGGTTCCGGTGCCGAAGTAGACGCGGCCGTTTTCAATATCGACACTCGGACTGTTCCAGACCGGCGCGCCGGACGGCGCAAGAATGTCGGTACCCTTCTCTGTCTCACCAACCTTGGCCGGCGGCTCATCGATCGTGTACGACTTCCACAGTACGCTGCCGTCGTCAGTATTCAGCGCCATGACGGCGCCGCGGAAGGAACAACACGGATAAGCCGGATCCGCCGCGGAGGTAACCTCGAGCGAAGAAACCGGCACAAGCAGTCGGTCACCCGCCAGCGTCGGCGAGCCGGTCATCGTTGCGTTCGGGTGATCGTCTGTCTTCATCGACCAGATCAGTTCACCGGTCTGTGCATCGACCGCGTAGGCGCGCGCCAGCAAGTCGCCGAAATAAATCCTCGGCTGTGCCTGGGCATCGCCCGCCTCCCATGGCGACACAACAATCGCTGTTCGTACCTCGGCCGTTGCGCGGAATGTCCAGCGAATACAGCCGGTTTTCTGATTCAACGCGTAGACCGTGCCGTCCTGGCTGCCGACAAACAGCGAGCCACCGGCGATGCCGGCTTCCGAACGTGCGCGCAGCGCGTTTGGAAACGCAAAGGCCCATTTGAGCTTAAGGTTTTCGACGTCGCCCCGGTCGAGGCCCGCCACCTCGTCGCTGACGAAACGGTTGCTGTCGAGGGTCACGCCCCAGCCGCTGGACGCCGGCGGTTTCGAGAAGTCGAACTCGGCATCCGCACCCTGGCACATCGCCGGTAGCGACGGTGCAACGTAATCGGCAAGGCTGATGCCGGCGAGGTACTCAGCGACGGCCGCCTTTTGCCCGTCGTCCAGCGCTGACGACTGTGCCTGCATAATGCCGTCGACCATCGAGGCATGAATGGCGTCCGGCGCCATCATCTGCAGGAACATCTTGTGCGGCGCCTTGGCCACACCGCCCTCGTGGCACTGGGCACAATGCGCCTCATAGACCTCGGCGCCGGAGACCGTGGCCACGGACTCTTCGGCCGGCTCCACGACCGGAGCCTCCGGCTCCTGTGAACATGCTGCGAGCAACGCCAGTAACGCGGCGATCCCTGTAAGCCTCTGCATACTTACCCCCCGATAGTCTGCATCCGTTCTGCAAATGTTTTTAAGAAACGCGCGCCGTCGGCGCCGTCGATAACACGGTGATCGGCCGACAAAGTGACCTTCATGTGACCCTCGGAAACCGCCCCGACCGCGAGAATCGCCGCCTGCGGCGGGTTGATGATCGCCGTAAAGGACTCGATCCCGAGCGCGCCGAGATTGGAGACGGTAAATCCACCCGCTTCCAGGTCGCGTGACTCCAGCTGGTTGCTGCGCGCTTTCTCGGCCAGTTCGGTCGTCGCGGCGCCCAGGGCGTCCAGCGCGAGCGAATCAACATGCCGCACCAGCGGTGCGCTGAGGCCCTGGTCCGTATCCACCGCCATGTTGATGTGCACGCCGGACTGCGGAACCAGCTGCTCGTCGACCACGTGGCAGTTCACGTTCGGGTGTGCCTCGAGCGCCTCGGCGACCGCCTTCATAATGACGGCGTTCAACGAGTGCCCATCGGCTTTAAGCGACAGCGCGTGCACCGCCTCGACGGAACGCGTCAGGTAGTAGTGCGGGATTTCCTGCTTCGCGGCAACCAGGCGACGGGCGATGGTCTTGCGACGGCTGGTGAACGGTATCGCCGTTGCATCTGCCGGCGCAGAATCACCGCCCTGCGCGGCAGCCGCCTCAACGTCTTCGGCGGAAATCCGGCCGTTTCGACCCGAGCCTTTCACCGTCGACAGGTCGACGCCGAGTTTTTTCGCCAGGCGTTTGGCAACCGGACTCGCACGAACGGGACCGTCGGGTGCAGCTTCCTCGGTCGTCGCCGCGGGCGCTACCGTAGCGGCGGCCGGAACCGTTTCCTGGTCGTCGCCGTCCATGCCGAAACTCGCATCCGCCGGCACAAAATCGCGAACAAACGCGTCGATCTCGTCGTCACTCGCCTCCGCGGTCGCCAGCACGCCGAGCAGCTCACCGACCTTCAGCGTCTCGCCCTCCTCGACCAGCGTGCGGACCACGGTGCCGTCCATCGGCGCTTCCAGCGTATTGACGATCTTGTCGGTCTCAATATCGATCAGTTCCTGGCCCTTGGTCACGGCAGTGCCGATCGTCACCTGCCAGCCGGTGATCGTGCCTTCCTGCATTTCGATGCCCCACTTGGGCACCGTCAGTGGGTACAGCGTGTCAGTCATTCACCACCTCTTGGATCGCCTTCGCGATGTCGCCGGGGCCGGGCATGTAGGCGCGCTCTAGTTCGCGTGCGAACGGGACCGGCGCGTGCGGTGCGGTCACCAATTTGATCGGCGCGCGCAGGCTGCCGAACGCTTCGCTGGCAACGATGCCGGCAATGTCAGAGGCAACGCTGCAACGCGGCGGTGACTCGTCGACGATAACGAGGCGGCCCGTGTGCTCAAGACTTTCGAAAATGGTCTCCGTATCCAGCGGCGACACGGTGCGCGGATCGATCAGGTCACAGCTAATGCCGGCTTCTTTCAGGCCGTCGATGGCTTTCTCCGCGAACACCACCATTCGACCGATCGCGACCACGGTGCAGTCATCGCCTTCACGCGGCATGGCAGCCTCGCCGAACTCAACGAGATGCTCGCCGTCCGGGACTTCGCACTTGCGGTTGTACAGGGCCTTGTGCTCGAAAAACACGACGGGATCATCGTCGCGAATGGCGGTTTTCAGCAGGCCCTTCGCATCGGCCGCATTCGACGGCACTGCGATCTTCAGGCCCGGCACGCCGGTCAGGATCGGGTAGATCGTTTGTGAATGCTGGGCGCCCATGTTCATACCGGCGCCCATCGCCGTGCGGATCACGAGCGGACACTTCGTCTTGCCGCCGAACATGTAGCGAAACTTCGCCGCCTGGTTGTAGATCTGGTCCATACAGACGCCGACAAAGTCGGCAAACATGATCTCGGAGATCGGCCGCAAGCCCGCCAGTGCCGCGCCGGCGCCTGCACCGATGATGGCGGACTCCGAGATCGGCGTATCGATGACGCGGTTTTCGCCGAATTCGAAGATCAGGCCTTTACTGACGCCGAAGATGCCGCCGGATGCGTCGCGCTCGCCGGATGTGCCGCCGGCACCGCCGGAGACATCCTCGCCGAGAATGATGACCCGCTTGTCGCGGCGCATTTCCTCGAACATTGCGTCGTTAAGCGCCTGCCGGAATGTCGTCACTGCCATGGCAAACGCCCCTAGTAAGAAATGTACACGTCGGTGGTCAATTCACTGACGTCCGGCGGCGGCGACGCCTGTGCCTGTTCGACCGCCGTCTCGATGAGCGCCAGTACGTCTGTGTCGACAGCATTCAGTTCATCGTCCGACACACGGCCATCGGCCGTTACGGTTGCCCGGAATATCTTCAGGCAGTCGCGGTTCTCGCGATGCTGTTCGACTTCGTCTTTCGCGCGGTAGTTTTGCGGGTCGCCTTCAAAGTGACCGAAGAAGCGGGTCGTCGTGCACTCCAGGGCAAACGGACCCTTGCCACCGCGGCTGTGCTCCAGTGCCCGTGCCATTGCGTCGAACACGGCGAAGAAATCATCACCGTTGACCTTTTCGGCCGGCATGCCAAAGCCTTCGCAACGGCTGGCAATGTCCTTGCTGCCAACGGCGTAGTCGACGCCGGTGTGTTCGCTGTAGCCGTTGTCCTCGAACACGAAGATTGCCGGCAGCTTCAGCACGACCGCCATGTTCATCGCCTCGAACACGGTGCCCTGGTTGCAGCTGCCGTCGCCGCCGAACGCGACGCTGACCTTGCCGTCACCGGCGTTGCGGTTAGCGATGGCCGCGCCGACCGCGAGCGGCGGGCCGCCGCCGACGATCGCGTTGGCACCGAGCATGCCCTTGTCGAAATCCGCGATGTGCATGGAGCCGCCCTTGCCCTTGCACAGGCCGTCGGCTCGCCCGTAGATCTCTTTCATCATGCCGATGACGTCGCAACCCTTGGCGATGCAGTGGCCGTGGCCGCGGTGCGTCGAGACGATGTAGTCATCATCTGCCAGGTGATCGCAGACGCCGACGGCGACCGCCTCCTGGCCGGAGTAGAGGTGGGTGAAACCGGCAATCTGGCCCTGCTGGATTTCGAGGTGCAATCGCTCCTCGAATTCACGAATGGTCTTCATGCGACGGTACGCGCCGAGCAGCGCGTCTTTATCAAGCTCTGTCATAGTGCGCCTTCGGGCTTTTCACCCGGACCGTAGATGTAGTCGTCAATGGTCTTGTGGAAATGACGAATCCGGAGTTCCTGGTTGCCGAGCCAAAGACCGCGGAAGCCTTTTGAGTTCATACCCGCCTGGACACCCGGCAGGTTGGCGGCGTCCTGGTCGAGCACCAGCCCGATGCTGCGTTCGCCGTGCTTGAACTGCTTGTGCTCCGGACGCTCCGGCCAGTCTTCACCGTCTGGCACCAGTTCGAAGGTCCAGATGTCGAAGTACATTTTGTTGGGGTCGGTCGCGTGCGGACGCTGGCGAAACAACCAGTAATCATCCGCATGCACGTTCATCGTGTTGTTGGGGAAGATCATGTAGTGGTAGTCATCGGTCAGCTGTTCGTCGTTCAGCTTGGAGTAGTCCCGACCCTGTTCACGACCGTGCTCGCGTTTGAAACGCTGCACGTCTTCGCGGATCTCGCTGACCCGGCCATCGTAGTCGGCCGGATCCATGCCGGCCTGCTTCATAACGCCCTTGATGCCCTCCGGAATCGCCGGCGGCACACGCACGCGCGGGCTCAGGGTCGCAAACTGGATCAGGTAGCGGTTGTGCTTGTCGTAGCAATCGATCTGCAGGTTCAGGTCATCGAGGTGCCACAGCAGCTGCGGATGAATGCCCTGCACATGGTAGGACTCATTGAAGGCATCCACGGAGGCCTTCCAGTTGCAGTCCCATTCGACCGTGACGTCTCGCGTCATCGCCATTTTCGGCAGGTTGTAGGGATCCAGGTGTTCCGGGATCACGTTCAGGAAGTCGAGTAACGGCTCGATGTCCGGATCCAGGCTGTACCAGACAAAGCCGCCCCAGGCGTCACAGGGAATCTCTTCCAGGCCGGTGCAGGGACCGCCCTGCGGGAAGGTTTCAAGATCCGGAATGCGCTCGAAACTGCCGTCGAGTTTGTATTCCCAGTGGTGGTAGGCGCACTGGAACGTCTTGGTGCTGCCGATACCCTCCGGGCGGAGTCGGTTACCGCGGTGCTGGCAGACGTTGTAGAACGCACGAACGCTGCCGTCTTCCTGGCGAACCAACAGGATCGACTCGGGGCCGATCTCCGTGCAGCAGTAGTCACCGGTCTCTTCGAGGTCGCGCTCAAGGCAGCCGACCAGCCAGACCTTGGTCCAGACTTTTTCCCACTCCAGGCGCATGAACCCGGCGTCGGTGTAGCGCTCTTTGGCAATCATGTCGTTGCCGAGCTCCGGATCGGGCGCCTTCTCCAGCGGGGTGCCGCTGTGCTTCTCTGTCATGCCGCCGCTCCAATACGCTCGTCGTCGGTCATCCACCGCATTCCGCGCCTTAGTAATTCGTAAAACGCATCCTGTTTCCAGCTTCCCCGCTCGACCTGCGGGTACTCATCCATCAGTGGTTGCATGTCATAGCGACCCCGGGCGTGCCCGAGATTCAGGTACAGCACCTCGCCGTGGCCCCAGCGCCGCAGGTACATGATCGGCACCGTGTCGTTGTCACTCCAGTCGTTGTGCTCGAAGCCCTCGGCCTCGCCGGTGAAATGCGTGTGCAGCAGTTGCTCGTGCTCGCCGAAAAAGTGACACAGGTAAATCTCGTCGTCGGCCTCGAACGGCGGTATCCCGTCCACCAGCGGATGCGATGTCGACGCCTCGACCGTAAACGGCTGAATCGGAGGGTGCGCGACAAACTGGCTGCCGAGCATCTCCATAAACCGGGGTGCATCATTGGGCGCGGTCCAGCCGGTGCCCTTGATGTACTTCAGGCGCGAGTTGGTGCCGTGCAGCGCAAACCATCGACGACCGGCGTTCAAAAAATCGGCTATCGCCTGTTCGCCGTCAGGCTCGGGCAGGACCTCGCAGGTGTAGGTCACCAGCGCATCGGCGGCGCGAATCGCATCGACGTCGGTGTAGTCTTCCCTGACGCTGACCCGATAGTGTTCGTGCTCACCCAGAAGCTTCAGCAGCTCCAGGCGAGCGAAGTCGATGTCGTGGTACTTGCCGCCACAGACCAGCAGGATGTCCAGGCGAGACGCCATCGGCGCTTACACCTGGACGCGCTTGGTGTAGCCGTTGTCGGCGATCAGGTTGGTGCCTGTCACGAGGCTGGCCGCAGGACTGGCAAGGAAGGTCACAACATTGGCAACCTCTTCCGGTGACCCCATACGCCCCGCCGGTATCTTGCGAACGGTGCTCTCGTAAAACTTCGGCATCGTACCCTCGATCATCTCCCAGGCACCGCCTTCGAAGTAGATCGGGCCCGGCGACACGGTATTCACTCGGACGCCCTCGGCGCGCACAAACTGCGACAGCTGGCTCGAGTAATTGACCAGCGCGGCTTTCATCGCGTTGTAGGCCATCGGGCCACCGAAGAATTCGACCGCGTTGGTCGAGCCGATAATTACAATGGCGCCGTCGCCGGACTCCTTCAGTTTCGGCAACAGGGCTTCGCAGCCGCGCACCGTGTGCAGCACGTCGAGCTCAAAATTCCGCCACCAGTTTTTCTCGGAATCCATGCCGCCGCCGCCGGAGACGTTCGGCACAAAAATGTCGCAGCCGCCCAGGGTCTCTGCGGTCTTCTCGAGCCAGCCGGCGTACTCCTCGGCATTCTTGACGTTGACCGCATCGCCGATGGTGTCGCCACCGATAGCCTCGACGGCTTCCTTGACGGCATCCTCGTCACGCGCACAGATTGCGACACGCGCACCCTCGGCGGTCAGCCGTTCGGCAATCGCGCGGCCGATACCGCGGGTTGCACCGGTAACAATGGCACGCTTGCCCTTCAATCCGAGATCCATAATCCGACTCCGTGTAAAGCTGCGAACCAGTATACGTCGCGGCCTGAGCAAAAGAAACAGTCATGACTGTTTGTTTTTAGTGATATCCTTCGCAGCCAGAACCACGGGTAACGAGGACCAGCATGAAAATCACTGTGACCGATCGGGACGGCAACACGCATGACGTCGAAACCGAGGCCGGAATCCCGCTGATGGAGGCGCTCCGCGATCTTGACTACGGTGTGGAGGCCATTTGCGGCGGCATGTGCTCCTGCGCGACCTGCCATGTCTACATCGCCGGCGACTGGCCCGCCCAATTGCCGGAGCCCGAGGCCGATGAGAGCGACCTGCTCGAGGCACTCGACCATCGCAAAGACGAATCCCGCTTGAGCTGCCAGGTGGGCCTGGCAGACACCCTCGAGGGCCTGCAGGTCGTGATCGCCCCCGAAGAGTAGGCAAACAGCAGCGACCGGATTAAAGAACGCCCGCTCCCGCGGGCGTTTTCGATTACTGCACCGTTAGCGCATTATCCAGCAGGATTTCCGCACCGTTCATGAATCGGGACTCGTCGCTGGCCAGGTAGACGACGAGGTTGGCGACATCCTCGGGGCGGCCGATACCGACCGGGTCCTCGGTGCTGTCCGGGTCCGGCGGCGGCATGCCGAGGGCTTCGTTCGCCGTGTGCACCATCGGCGTATCAATCGCGCCGGGATGCACGGAGTTCACGCGAATCTTGTCGCCCTGCATCTGGCAGGTTACGGCCAGCGCCTTGGTCATCGAGCGCACCGCGCCCTTGGCCGCGGCGTAGGCGAAAAACACCGGATAACCCAGGTGAGACGCGACCGACGACATATTGATGATGGAGCCACCGCCACGCTTGCGCATGGACGGCAACACCGCCTTGCAACCGAGGAATACGCCCTCGTTCATGACGGCGTTGGCGAGCCGGAACTGCCCGAGCGTCGTGTCTTCGGGCATCGCGATAATGACGATGCCGGCGTTGTTGACCAGCACGTCCACGCCGCCGAACTCGCTTTCGACCTCACTGACCACTTCCGCCCAGCGAGATTCGCTGGTGACATCGTGCTGCTTGAAGACCACCTTGCCGCCGCTTGAGGCGGCGATCTCGTCGGCGACCTGCTGGCCGTTCTCGCTGATGTCGGTAATGACGACCGTCGCACCCTCGCGCGCCAGCGCCTCCGCATCCGCCTTGCCGAGGCCGGACGCCCCGCCGGTAACCAGGGCCACCTTGCCCTCTACTCTGCCTGCCATTGTCATCTCCAGAGGTGGTCCAAAAAGGGCGGTCGATGCTAACAATCACTCCTGACTGTTTCAATCACGTGTGATTGTTTTTTGTCGGCAATAGGTTACCCTAGCGCTTCGCTACCGGATGGGGACGCTGTAGTGGCGACTAAACCAAAAGGCCCTGGCGAGCAGGGCTGGCAGGCACAAAAGAGTGCTGCCACCAGGGATCAGATACTGAGCGCCGCCGTGCGCTGCATCGTGGAACTGGGCTATTCACGGACCACGACGATGAAGATTGCGGAGCGCGCGGGCCTCTCCCGTGGCGCGACGCTGCACCACTTCCCCTCCAAGCTGGACATCATCCGGGCCGCCGTCGATTACCTGCACGAACGCCGCCTGAACGCGTTCAAACAGTCGGTCACCACGATCCCGCCGGACACCGATCGCATCAAAGCGGCGACCGATGCTTACTGGGCGCACGCGACGCACCCGATCTTCGTGGCGTTCTTCGAACTCTCGGTGGCCGCACGGACCGACAAGGAACTGCGGGATATCCTGCACCCGGCGCAAAAGGCGTTCGACGAAGAGTGGTACAAGGTGGCCCAGGAGGTTTTCCCCGAGTGGCAATCGGATCCGGAGAACTTCGACCTGGCCCTGAGCCTGGTGCAGCACCTGATGGAAGGTATCGCCATCGCGACGATGACGCACCCCAGGACCGAGAAACTCGACCAGCTCCACCAGTATCTCGAAGACAAGCTTCGCGAACTGGCGCCGGAGGCAATTCGCTAGCGCGAGCCGTCAGCCGGCGAGTTACTTCTCACCGGCGATATAGCGATCCAGTTCAGCGTGCATGTTTCGCAGACGTATCTCCTGCTCTGACCACAGCGGGCCTTCGAAGGCGCGTGAGCGGACCCCTTTTTGCACCACCGGCAACAGCTCGGAATCCTGGTCGAGCACGAGACCGAGATTCGGCTCCGCGCCCAGGGGAATGTACTCACGTTCCGCGCGAACGTCGCCGCTGACATCGGTGCCCTCGGGTAAGCCCATCCAGTCAGGCACCTTGAAGGTGTCGTCGTCGATCGGCCGATACAGCGTGATGGTGTCGTAGTAGAAACGCTCCGGGTCGGTCGGGTGCGGCATGAAACGCATCAGGAACGCGCCCTCGGGATGCAAACCGATCTGCACGTTCGGAAAAATCCCGGTGGCCCAGCTGTCGGTCAGCTGACCGTCGACGAGACCCTCGTAACCGAGGTCGAGTCGCTCGGCGCGGGCGCGCTTGAACCGCTGAATGGCCGAGCGAACGTCTTTGGCGTCACCCTCGAAATCCTCAAGCTGCATACCCGAATCCGTGATCATGTACTGCAGGCCGGCATCGACCGACTCCTGATCGTTTTCTCGCGGGCTCTTTTTCGCGAGCGGCACAATCATGCGGCTGAAGCCGTGCGGGTAGATGTCGATCTGGGTGCCGTAGTCGTCCATGACGGTCGACGTCTGGGGATGCACGGCGTGCAGGTGGTACACCTCGTAGAACGCATCGACACCGGTTTTCCAGTTCGACGCCCACTCGGAAATCGTGTGCCGGACCGCAACCATCTTGTCGAGCTGGTAGCCCTCCAGGTAGCCCTCCGGTAAACCGAAACGCTCAGCGAGCGGCGGGGCGTCGTCGTCCATGTTGATGAAGATCAGCCCTGCCTTTTCCTCGACCCGCACCGCTTTCAGTTTCGGTCTGCCGTGGATCACGCCGGGCCGGAATGTCTCTTCGTCGGTGATCGACGTGCACGTGCCGTCGAGATCGAACTGCCAGGAATGGAAGGTACAGGTGAACTGGTTAACACAGCCCTCGTCGTTGAGGACGATCTGGTTACCGCGGTGCGGGCAGACGTTGTAGAAAGCCCGTACCTCCTCGTCATCGTTCAGCGTCACGATGATGGATTCACGACCCACGTCGAACCGGAAATAGTCGCCAGGCTCTTTGAGGTCGGAGCGAGGACCGGCAATCAGCCAGACCCGGGTCCAGAGTCTGTCCCACTCCAGCTGCATGAATTCATCGGTGTAGTAGCGCTCGGCATCCACACGACCCGTGCCCAGGTCGGTGTCGTTGTAAACGCTACGGTGCTCGAGGGAATCCTCGGGTGCGTCCGGGTTAACCGGCGGCGTGTACTCGAACTTCGCGGCCATACTAAATCCTCAGTCCCACAGTCCCCACCCCGATAATAGCGTCTCGATTTAGGAAAAAAAACAGGACAGCTTGCTTTTTTAAGGTCCTGCCGCTGTAATGCCGGGGACGCGTGTCAGACGGGCAAGGCCATGACCGACCTGGTGTTACACCATCACGACCCCTCTCCCTTTGCGGAAAAAATTCGACTGGTTTTTGGACTCAAGGACCTCGCCTGGTCGTCGGTCCAGGTGCCGATGATCATGCCGAAACCCGATCTCACCGCACTCACTGGCGGCTATCGGAAAGCCCCCGTGCTGCAAATCGGCGCCGATATTTATTGCGACACATCGCTCATCGCCCGTGAACTCGAGCGGCGCCACCCGACGCCGACGTTGTTCCCGGCGGGTCATCATGGCCTGTCGTACGCACTGGCTCGGTGGAGTGACAAGGCGTTCTTCGAACCC
>JBCDJX010000082.1:0-16114 GCA_038747355.1 Pseudomonadota bacterium
ACTTCTCAGCTTGCGTGTAGTGGCGTCTCTTGCGCTTCAGCATCTGCAACATCCTCCTCTCTACTCGCGTAGAGTCTAGGTGTTGCAACGATCAATTGAATCCACAGCCGAAAGCAGACGTCCACTGTTACCGGAAAAGCAGACCTTCGGCGTCCGATGAACAGTGAAACCCGACGTCTTACGCCGGCACGGGCCGCCGGCTGGCCCGTATCGCGTCCGTAGAGAAGGCGAAAACGGCCGCCCAAATAAACAAGAAGCAAATCAAATGTGGCAGCGTGAGCTCCTCACCGTACAGATAGCCAATAACGAATTGCAGGCTGGGTGCGAGGAACTGCATGAAGCCGATCGTCGCCATTCGCAAACGACGGGCGGCGATGGCGAAACACAGTAGAGGGACAACGGTAATCGGGCCGGCCGCGATCAGCAGCAGCTGCATCTCCAATGTGGTGACTGGGAAGACTGCCGTGCCCTGCACGCTTGTGTACAGGAGGTAGCCGAGCGCAAACGGCAGCAGGATCACCGTCTCGACAAACAAACCCGGCATTGCGCCGATCACCGCTTTCTTGCGAATAATGCTGTAGACGGTAAAGCTGATGGCAAGCACCATCGCGATGACCGGGAATTGCCCGCCACTCACGGTGAGCACAGTGACACCGGTCGCGGCAAGCAGCACGGCCAGTCGCTGCAGTGCTCGCAGGTCTTCGCCGAAGAACAGCATACCGACAGCGACGAAGATCAGTGGATTAATGTAGTAACCCAGACTGGCTTGGAACACCTGCGCACTCTGCACGGCGTAGATGTACAGCAGCCAATTGATAGCGATCATGATCGCCGCGGCGACGAATACGAGGAACACCAGCTTGTGGGTCAGTGCGAGTTTGACCTCGCCCCACTGCTTTCGGTAAGTCAGGATCGCTGCACCGAACGGCACCGCCCAAAGTACACGATGCGCCAGTACCTCGAGCGCCGGTACGTCGCTGATCCAGATCAGGTACAGCGGCAGCACACCCCACAGCAGATACGCTGTAAGGCCGATGGCTATGCCGTTGCGGTCTATGCTGTCAGGCGGGTTCAGAAGCGCTCCGGTGATCCGGACGGCCAAGGAGTAAGTCCCATAACCAGCGCATCGTGTCGAAGAAGCCAACCTGCAGCATGTACAGGCAGGGAATCAAAAACAGCGTGATCACGGTCGCGAATATGATGCCGAAACTGACCGAGATCGCCATTGGAATCAGGAACTGCGCCTGCGCGCTGGTTTCCACGATGATCGGGAACAGGCCGACAGCGGTCGTGACCGACGTAAGAATGATCGCCCTGAAACGCTGCGCACCGGACTCGATGACCGCCTCGCGCACCGGCACACCAGCGCGCCGTGCCTTGTTGATGAAGTCGACCATAATCAGACTGTCATTGACGACAATCCCCGCGAGCGCAACCAGGCCGAAGAATGAGAACATACTGATGGCCTTGCCCAGCACAAGATGGCCGACAATCGCACCGATGGCTCCAAACGGGATAACCGACATGATGATGAACGGCTGCGCGTACGATTTAAGCGGAATTGCGATCAGCACATAAATCAACGCCAGTACCGCCGCGAAAGCGATCGCTGTATTGACGTAGAACTCCTGCTCCTCCTGCGCAGCGCCCTCAAGCGCCAGGCGAACGCCCGGGTGACGCGCCAGGATGTCCGGGATGTTGTTGGCCTGCATATCGGCAATCACCACCTGAGGCTGAGTGATGCCCGGCTCGATGTCGGCCGATACCGTCACAGTCCGCAGTCGATTGAGGCGACTGATCGACGAGTACGCGCTGTCGAACGCGAGATCAGCAACCGAGCCCAGCGGTACCTCCTGACCCGTCGGTGTGCGAATGAACATGTTTTCGAGGTCCGCAACCGATCGCCGCTCACTCTCCGGGTAGCGAATCATCACGCGTATTTCGTTCTTGCCCCGTTGAATACGCTGCGCTTCTTCTCCAAAAAATGCCTGGCGAACCTGGCGGCCGAGGTCAGCCTGCGACAGGCCGAGCGCCTCCGCCTCAGGCTTGATCGTCAGGCGTATTTCCTGCGAACCGGTCGCCGAGGAATTCACGATGTCGAACACACCGTCGTAATTCGTCAGCAGTGCAGCAACCTCACCCGCTGCGCTCTCCAGTGCGTCGAGGTTTTCGCCGTTTAACTGGAAACTGATCGGTGCACCGCCGCCAATCGGGAAACCGAATTCGAAGTTCAGGTCTCGGAGCGAGGGAATCTCGCCGATGTCCTCTCGCCACCGCGCGAGCACGTCGCGTGCGTCGAAATCACGCTCAACATCTCGAGGCAGTTCGGCGATGAGCCGGCCGCTGTTCGCACCCGTTGCAAAGTTCGCAATCGTGCGAATGTAGGGTGGCTCGGATGGATTCGCTTCGTCGTAGGCATCCGCCCGATCCGTCAGTGCCCTTTCGATCTGCAGCAGCGCCCGATCGCGCTCCTCACGCGGCGTTCCGTCGCGGAAACTGGCGGTGACGCGGATCTGGCTGCCCGCCACTTCCGGGAACAACACGGTGCGGACTTTACCGCCGGAGACCAGCCCCAGGCTGACGATAAACAGCGCGACAAAGGACGCCAGCGTGACGCCGCGATTGTCCAGGGCAACCGCTAAAGCGGGACGATAGAGATTGTCGATGACGTGGTGCAGTCCGCGCTGCACCCGCCGGTTGATGCGTAGAAAGAACCTCGGCACCCATTCTCGCCACGGCACCTTTCGCTGCGGATTAAACAGGTCATCCTCATCCACTTCGGGTATCGGCGTGACGGCCAGATGCGCCGGCAGGATCAGCTTGGACTCCACGAGCGAGAACAGCAGGCAGAGCACGATGACCACCGAGATCGACTCAAAAAACGGCGCAGCCGCTCCACCGATAAGCAGCAACGGAACGAATGCCGCGATCGTTGTCAGCACGCCGAACGTTGCCGGCACCGCAACGCGGTGCGCACCGCTGATCACGTTATCGACCGAATGCCCCTGGTCGCGCACGGAGGTGTAGATACTCTCTCCGATGATGATGGCATCATCCACGACAATGCCCAGCACCATGATGAAACCGAAGAGACTCAGCATGTTGATGGTTGTCGCGGTCGGCCCTAACGGCATCAGCCACAGTGCGCCGAGAAAAGTCACCGGGATACCGATAACCACCCAGAAAGCGACGCGAGCACGCAGGAACAAAGCCAGCATCAGGAACACCAGCAAGGAGCCGTAGAGCATGTTTTCCAGCAACATGTCGAGCCGGTCGATCAGAGGCGGCGACAGATCACCCCAAACCTCGAGCGCAACGCCGTCGGGCAAGGTGGCTGACTTGCGCTCGATGTACTCTGCCACTTCCCGCGACGTGTCCAGCTGGTTGATCCTGTCGGTGTTGTTTATCTGGATGGAAATCGACGAACGCCCGTTAAACCGAGCCAGCACCGGGTCTTCGACAAAGCCGTCGTCGATCGTCGCGATGTCCGCAAGCGTCAGCCGGGTCCCGTCGCTGAACGTCCGAAGAACCAGTTGTCCGAATTCCGTCCCGGTGTAGGCTTGCCCCTTGGTTCGCAGCAGAATGTCGCCGCCGCTGGCGTTGATGCTACCGCCCGGCAGATCGACTGACGAGTTGCGGATGGCCTGCGAAATCTCGCTCATCGTCAGGCCGTATTTCCGCAGGTCCTGTTCGGTCACCTCGATGCTGATTTCAAAATCACGCACGCCGAGGTAGGTCACCTCGCTGACATTCGGCAGTGCGACGAGTTCGTCGCCCACCTGCTGCGCCAGCGTCTTGCGACTGTACTCATCGATATCGCCGTACACGGCGACGAAAACGGCTCGATTCAGCCGCTCCTGCTTGTAGATCACCGGTCGCTCGGTAAGCCCGGGAAAGGTGGAGATCGCATCGACACGGGTTTTGACTTCGTTCAGGACCGTGTCGACGTCGTCACCCTCACGAACGAAGACACTGACCGAACCCATCCCCTCCGTTGCCGAGGAAACCAGGTCTTCAATACCGTCGATATCCTGGATCGCTTCCTCGATCTTGATGACGACGCCTTCCTCAACCTCCTGGGGCGCGGCGCCCAGGTAAGGAACACGCACCGAGATCGTGTTGCTCTCGAACGCCGGCAGTGTCCGTTTCTGGATGTCGAAGGCGGACAGCGTGCCGGCCGCGATGATCATGAACATCAGCAGGTTGGCGGCGACGTGGTTTCTCGCAAACCACGCGATAATGCCTTTTTGTTCGGCGCCGGCCATCAGCGAGGCTCACTCGCCTCGGCCACGCCCGTCGATGACGCATCGTCCAGCGTCCTGACCGGCGTCCCGTTGACCGGCGACTCGAGCGCGGTCGTGATGATCTCATCGCCGGCATTGGCGCCGTCCACGATGTAGGCGAAGTCCGCGTCAGCGCGGATGATCGACACGTTACGGATCCGTAACCGGCTCTCATCATCTCGAAAGATCAGTTGGTTTGAGCCCCTGAGCGCCGCTCGCGGTACGCGGAGAATATCCTGCAGCGACGTACCGGCAATTTCTGCACTGACAAACGTACCGACAGGAATCGCGGTGTGGTCCGATTTCAGTGCGTACGGATCCGCAATCTCGGCAACGGCGTAGGTAACGCGGCTGCTGCTGTCGACGACACCCTCGGAACGGACGATCACTGCCTCCCAGCGTTGCGGCTCCCCTTTTTGCGTCGCCAGTAAGGTCACGGCCGGACCTGCCTCGTCCGGTCCCGGTAATCGGACAAACGCCAGATCCTGGTCGGTCAGCGGGAGTCGAACCTCAGCGACATCCGTCGCAAAGGTGACACCCAGTCGAGTCCCCGGGTTCACGAACTGACCGATATCGGCATCCTTGGAGCGCACCAGGCCGTCGTACGGCAGCCGGATAAAGGTGCGTTCGAGATTGCGGTTGGCGCGAACCAACTCGGCTTCGGCGCTCGCCAGCGCGGCGGCGGCGGAGGCGTACTCGGACTCCGCGCGGAATCCCTGCGTCCGAAGCTTGCTCGCGCCGTCAAACTCGATCTGGCGCTGCGCCAGCACGGCTTCTGCCTGGCGTACGGCAACGTCGTAGTTGGTCGGGTCGATCCGCATCAGGACCTCGCCGGCCGAAAAAAGGCCACCCGCCACAAATTTCGGCGAGATTTCCGTGACGGTGCCGGAGACTTCGGCGCTTAGGACCGTCTCGGTCCGCGGCAGGACCGTGCCCTGGCTGCGCACGCTGAATTCGGCGTTGACCTGCTCCAGGCTCACGGTCTCCACCAACAATTCGGTAGGCACGCTATCGCGTTTTGGTGGCTCTGGGCGGGTCGAATTGAGCACCATCATCACGATCACCGACGAGAGCAATATCCCGGTGATCAGTGCGATTCGCAATACGGTACGGAGCATTGGCTGGACCTGAAGAAATTTCGCGTATTCTCAAGGATTTGACCGACTATTTCAGCGATTTCTTCGAATCGCTACGGGTTGTTACAAGCGCAGCTTAAAGCTTGTTTTGTGACATAAACCCGCGAAATCGCCCTGCTCAGCCGCCAAACTCGCCCTTTATCAGGATTTACCAGCCAGAAAAGGTAGCTGCGGGCTATTCAATGAGCGAATACCAGAATCACTTTGGTCTGCAACACTCTGTTTTTAAGAATAAAAACGGTGCGGACTTCTTTTTTGCCAGTGACCAGCTGAAGCAGGTCATCGCGCTGTTCGCGCAGGCGCTGCAAACGCAAAATCCGTCGGTGGCCGTCGCCGGTCCGGCCGGCTGCGGTAAATCCGTGGCGGTCGCCTGTGCACTGACCCTGCTGCCCGGCGAATTCGTTATTGCCAAGGTTGGGCGCTCGAAACTGGGTGCCGACGAGATCGTCGACCAGATCCTGCGGGAGCTGGGCGTCACCGACCTGTCCGGCGGAACGCTGAAAAAGGTCGGCTTACTCAAGGACAAGGTCTGCCAGCTTCGCCTGGAGAGCAAGCGGCTGGTCATCATGGTGGAAAATGGGGCAATGACGGGCGAAGACACACTCGCCGAGATCGACGTGCTGTGCAGCAGTGAAGCCGGCATCGCGATGGTCATTTGCGGTGACGAGGAACTGCCAGGACTGATTGAACACGACTCGCTGTCGCAGGCGCGTACCCGCCTTGCCGGCACCGCTGAAATGGGGCCGCTCGCCGTCGACGAACTGGAATCATTCGTCAAATCCGCCGTCACCCAGGCCGGTGGCAATTACGATGCCTTGTTCAGCAAAGACTATGCGGGACTTCTCCACATCCTGAGCTGCGGCATTCTTCGTGATGCCCACAACCTGACGGAAGCAAGTCTCGTCGCATCGGCCGCAGCCAGCGAAAAGAAAGTCAGTTGTGCGACGCTGGCTGACGTCGCCCGCGACCAGTTTGGCATTACCACCGAGATTCCGGTACACCGCGCCAATCCGGCGCCCGTGATCGCTGAGGCACCGACGCCAGCCGCTGCTGAGGACGACTTCGAAATTCCGGAATTGATCCAGGATACCCAGCCGGAAATCAAGGCACTGGATCCGAGCGCTATCGATGAGCCAGAGGAAGATCGCACGCCGACACTTGCCGAGATCGCCGCTGAGCTCGATGACGACCATGAACAACTCCCGGACCTTAAAGAGCTGACAGCGGAGTTCGCTGCTGTCTCACAGATGCTGGAGGCGCTCGAAATTGACGAGACGCCCGCCGACGATGTCGTGGAAGAAGCGGTTGACGAGCCTCCGGTGGCCGAGTCGCCGCTTGAAGAAGTAGTCACCGTCAAAGAGCCGGTGGTACCCGCGCCGGTCACTGAACCGGAAGCTCAGGACCCCGCCGTTGAACTCCCGGTCATCGAGGAATCACAGACTGAAACGCTCACGGACGTCGCGGAGCCCCTGGAGGTGCCGAGTGTCGAGACAGTAACCGACATCGCCGAAACCGTTGAGCCGCTTGTGGCGGAGGCACCGCCGGAAACGAACCCCGAAGACGTACCGGCGTGGGAACGCGATCCGACACTGGCGCAGCTGCGTCCCGACCTGGACGCGCTCGAACTTGCGCTCCACGAGGACGTGGACGAAGAAGCGCTGGCCGCCGAGCAGCAGGAGCCGGTCGAGGAAGAGCCCGAAGAAGAGGAATCGGAACCCGCGGTTGTGCCGGAGATCACGCTCGACGATTCGATCCAGGAAAAGGTGGATCGCGAATCCGCCGAGCTCGCGGCGGCACGAGCCGCTGAGAACGGCGAAACCGAAGACGACGAGGATGAACAGTCCGGACCCAGCGATACCGAAGTGCATCGCATGATGGAAGACCTGTCGAAGGCGAATTCGCTCGAGGACATGGACGACAAACTCGCCGAGACCCTGTTCGGTGACGAAATCAACATGGTCGCTTCCCAGGTGCTGAAGGTCGCTCGCGAAAAACTCGAGGCGGACGAGCAGGAATCGAAAGATGCCCCGCCCGTCGAACTGAGCCTCGAGCAAACCGGGGAATCGAAAGTCCTGTCGGACGATGAACCCACGGAGACAGAGGACGACCTGCGCAAGCAGTTCGAAGACACCTGGGGCGAAGTTCCCGGCGAGGCTGAAACCATTGATCTCAAAGGTAACCAGCCCGAGGCCGGGCTGGATTCATCGGCATCGCAACGCCTCGCGACACTCAGAGCCCTGAACGCCAACCTCGGCAAGCCGACACCGGCGTCGGGCGGTACTCAAGCCGGTAACAGGAAGTCTGAGGCGGCAGCGGCCGAGAAGAAGGCACCGAAGCCGCCGCCAGTGCCCATCGAAGACCAGATCGACATTTCCATGACCGCCACATTCAAGGCGTTGAAGATCGATCCGGAAGCCCTGGCACAGCAGGAAGAAGAGGAAGAAAAAGAAAAGAAGGGCTTTTTCAGCCGCTTCCGCAAGAAGGGCTAACGCCCCGCTTCCAGTTCTCGTTCCACGTAGCGAAGGACCTGCCGCTCGAGCATCGCCAGCGGCATCGCCCCGTTGACCAGCAGCGCGTCATGAAATGTCCGGATATCGAAGCGATCGCCCAGGGTCTCTTCGGCGTAAGCACGCAGCTCACGAATCCGGATTTCGCCCAGCTTGTAAGACAGGGCCTGTCCCGGCCAGGAGATATAGCGATCAACCTCGGCACGGATATTCCCGGTTGACAGCGAGGTGTTATCCGCCAGGTAGGCCTGCGCCCGTTCGCGCGACCAGCCTTTCGCGTGCAAGCCGGTGTCGATGACCAGTCGGCAGGCTCGCCACATTTCGTAGCTTAGTCGACCAAAACGCTCGTAGTCGTCGCGATAGATTCCCATTTCCTCGCCGAGAAACTCGGCGTACAAGGCCCAGCCTTCACCGTAGGCGCTGAAGTACAGCGACTTTCGAAACGCCGGTGCGCCGGGAATCTCCAGCGCCAGCGCGCTTTGGTGGTGGTGGCCGGGCACCGCCTCGTGCAAGGTCAACGCGGCGATTTCATACAGCGGCCGCTGGTCCAGGGCATAGGTGTTGACCCAATACTCACCGCCTTTGCTGCCGCCCGGCGGCGCACCACGGTACGCACCGGTCGTGTAATTCGGCGCTATCTCTTCCGGCACCGGTACAACGCCGTAACTCTGTCGCGGCAGCGTTGCGAAGTAGCCCGGCATTACGTGATCGATGCGTTTGGCGATCCACGCGGTTTCCTTCAGCAGTTCCTCGGCCGTGCTGGCGTAAAACTGCGGATCTGTCCGCATAAACGTCGTAAACGCTTTGAAGTCACCGTCGAAACCGACACGCTCGATGATCGCCTCCATCTCGGCGCGAATTCGGGCAACCTCCGCGAGACCGATAGTGTGGATATCGTCACTGCTGATGTCTGTCAGTGTCGTGTAGCGGCGAATCTGGTGCGCGTAGAACGCCTGGCCGTCTGGCAGTTGCTCAGCGCCCAACGACTGCGAGGCCTCGTATTCGTTTTCGAGAAACTCAGCGACCGCCGCAAACGCCGGAATAACACCTTGTTCGATCGCCTGTCGGCCGCGGGTGCGGATAGACTCCTGATCGCCGGCTGAGACACGGTCGCTGATGTCTTGGAACGGACCGAAGAAGGTGCTGTCCTCCGCGGCGTCTTTTACCTGTGCCTGCACCGTCGGCAGTACGCCGTCAACGACGATCTGCGGCAACACGAACCCATCGGCCACGCCGCGACGCATGTTGTCGATGTTCTCATCAAAATATCGAGGAATGTCGTTAAGGCGGGCGATGTAGTCCTCGTAGTCTTGTGCATCTCTCATCGCGAGGCCGTCACTGGCCGACAGTGCCGCCATGAAAAAGCCCCAGAAAGTATTGGACGGGATACGTGACAGGTCCAGTTCATAGGCACCGATGGAATCTTCGAGAATCCAAGTCAGCAGCTCGCCGTTGATCCGGTCGTTGTCGTCCCAGGCGTCCGTGTCGAGCGCGTTCAGACGCTCAAGAAAGCCTCGTTCCGCCTGCAGGCGTCGTGCCCTGCTTTCGCCATCGACGCGGCCAAGGCGATCATTGCCGGTTTTCAGGCCCGCTCGCTTGGCCGCCAGCGGGAACTCCTCAAGGTAATACGCCCAATACTCATCGATAACCGTATCGAGCGTGTCCGCGTACAGCGGTGACGCGGCAAAAATCAGCGTCAGGAACAGCATTCGCATCGTGTTTTGTCTCTGTCGTCCAGCCCCGGATTATAGGTCCCGGAGGCGTCGATAGGTACACACCGCAGACCGTGAAGACAGCTACCTATAGCTGTCGATGCGGTGCGGGAGTACTTTGATCGAAGGCAACACCAGACTATGGGGAGACCTCCATGAGTAACACGATTCTCGCGGTCATCGAACTCGACAACTACCCGGAGCTGGTTGCTGAGCGCGGCGCGTGGCTGGCCCGGCAGACTTGTGCCGAGCTGAAGCTACTGATGGCGGAAAGCCATGCAGGGCCGTTGCTGAACAGCTTTATCGTAATCGACGAAGCGGCGGCGCTTGCGGAAGAGCTGCGTGCCCTGGATCAGCAAGGACTTGAAGAACTCCGCGACCGGGTTCGCGGTAACGATCTCAACGTGACCACGCAATTCGATCAGGACACGTCGCTGGTTGAAAGCGTACTCAATGCGGCACACGAGCTCGACCCCAGTTACGTCATCAAAGGAACGCACTATCATCGCCCCTCGGAGCGCGCTAGCATGTCGGATCTCGACTGGCAGTTGATCCGCAAACTCAGCCAGCCCCTCTGGTTCGTCAAGCCGCACGCCATGCCATTAACGCCTACCGTGATCGCCGCGGTCGACCCGACACACACGAACGACAAGCCGGCAATGCTGGACCAGATGATCATCGATCACGGCAAGCGATTCGCACATTCGGCGGGCTCGCGCCTGTTACTCCTGCACACCTATCAGCGCCTGACTGAAATCGGTCGTCGTGCGACGTGGACCTTCAAACCGATCCGCCTGCCGATCGACGAACTCGATGAAAAGATGCGCAACGAACACCGTGCGTTACTGGACGAGCTGGCGAGGGCCAACGAAATCAACGAAGACGACGTACACCAGCTACCCGGGCGTCCGAACGAGATTCTGCCGACCTTCAGCCGCGCGCATTCGGCGGACCTGGTCATCATGGGCGCGCTGTCACGATCGTTGTTGCAGCGTCGCATGGTGGGCGACACGGCGCAGCGGACGTTGGATCACATCGAATGCGATGTGTTGGTGGTTCACCCTGATGACGGGGCGGCATCCGGGCAGCAGGCCGCCTAGCAGACGGCGCTTGTGCCCGGGAAGACATCACGGGGGAAGCAAACGTTCTGAACCGGGGCTGGTCGGGTAACAAGCTCCGCCGACGACTGAGGCCGCGTTCAAAACACCTCTTCGAGAAGATTTCGCATCGCCTGGAAGGCCCGCGAGGCCGCGGTTTCACTGTACAACATGCCGCCGTCAGCGTCGGCCGCATGAGGATTCGTGAATGCATGTACGGTGCCGCCGTAGGCGTGCATTTGCCAGTCAGCTCCCACGCGGCTCATCTCGTTCGCAAAGGCCAGCACGGCGTCGGGCGTCGCCAGTGGATCATCCCACCCGTGCAATGCGAGCACTTTTGCACTGACTTCACCCGACGGCAGGTCGGGCGAACCCAGCAGCCCGTGGAAACTGACGACTCCGCGAACGTCGGCACCGCTGCGCGCTACATCCAGCGCACAAAGACCACCAAAACAGAAACCGATAACAGCAATGCGGGACTCGTCCACTTCCGGTTGCGCACGCAGACACTCAATGCCGGCTTCGAGACGCCGCAACAACAGCGCACGATCGTCCAGCATGGGCTGCAGCAAAGCGGCGTTTTCTTCCGGTGTGCTGCCACGGACACCTGTGCCGTACACGTCGCCGGCCAGGGCGGCATAACCGAGTTCCGCCAGGGAACGCGCGATACCGTCTTCAAAATCACCCTGCCCCGCCCAGGTGTGGCAAACCAGCACACCCGGCGCTGTACTGGACACCTCACTGGCAAAAAAACCTTCGAGTGTCGTGTCGCCGTCGGTGTATTCAATCGTTCGGGTGGTCATGTGAGATTCCTCATCGTCGGGTTACGACGTACACCTCATAGCGACCGTTAGGACCGATCGTCCACGAGGCGAGCGTACCGGTAATACTGACGACGATCGCGCCGAACAGCGCGGCCCAGAAGCCGGACACGGCGAAACCATCCAGCAGCGCTGCGGCCAGTCCAAACATCCCGGCATTGAGAACCAGCAGAAACAGGCCGAGCGTGACAATGGTCAGCGGTAAGGTCAGCAGAAAAGCCACCGGTCGAACGAGACTGTTCACCAGGCCGAGAACGACGGCAGCGAGAATGAAGTTGCCCAAGCCCTCGATCCTGACCCCGGGAACCAGCGCTGAAGCCACGAACAGACCCAGCATGATGATCAACACCCGGACAACGATTCCCTGCATCTCTTTCCCCTCGTCGAGGCGATGGAGTATGACTGATCGAGCCCTGCCAGGGCAAAGTGGCGCTAGCTCGCTGGCAGCGCCGCCGGCCTCGCGTGCGGACGGACGACGTGCATCTGGATGACGCCGGTGGAACGCTCGATAAACGCACCCTCGCAGTAGCACAGGTAGTAGTGCCACATCCGGATGAACTCATCGGAGAAGCCCTGCGCCCGGACCGCTTCGATCTTCTCGAAAAAGCGCTCACGCCAGTGACGCAGTGTCGACGCATAGTGCGGACCGATATCTTCAATGTTGAGAATTCGCATGTCGGTCACACGTGTCAGCGTCTCGGACATTGCGGTGACCGATGTCAGGCAACCGCCAGGGAAAATATAGCGTTTTATGAAATCGACGCTCTTGGTGTAGCGCTTGTAGTGCTGATCCGCGATATTGATAGCCTGGATCAACATCTGGCCGTTCGGCTTAAGCAGCGATGCGCACTTGCGGAAAAACGTGTCGTGAAACTCGTGGCCAACCGCCTCGATCATCTCGATGGACACAAGTTTGTCGTACTGGCCATCCAGTTTGCGATAATCCTCGAGCTTCAGGGTGATTCGGTCGTCGAGACCCGCATCCCGCACCGAGCGCTGTGCCCACTCGTACTGTTCCTTCGAAATGGTTGTTGTGGTCACACGGCAACCGTAGTGTTTCGCGGCGTGCATCGCGAAACCGCCCCACCCAGTGCCGATTTCGACCACGTGGTCGTCCGGTTTCAGTTCGAGTTGCTGGCAGATCTTGTCGAGCTTTCGAATAGACGCTTCTTCCAGGGTCGATTTCGGTGACTCGAAAAAAGCGCTCGAATACATCATCGTCGGATCCAGCCAAAGGCTGTAAAAGTCGTTACCGAGATCGTAGTGCGCCGCAATGTTACGGCGACTGCCCTCTTCCGTGTTGCGGTTCAGCCAGTGGAACAACTTCTGGAACGGACGGGTCAACCAGGCGGCGCCGCTGTCCATCCCCTCCATCACTTCTCGGTTCTTGAGGAGAATCCGAACGAGTGACGTCAGATCGCTGCAGCTCCAGTGCTGGTGCATGAACGCCTCGCCGGCGCCGATCGTGCCGGCAAAGGCGACGTCCGAGAAAAAGCGTGGATCGTGAACTTCGATGTGCGCCGTGACCGGGAATTCCGGCGTCATCCTGCCGAAGACCTCGGTGCGTCCGTTCTCAGTGAACTTCAGTTCGCCGAAGGTAAACTCCTGCAACCGGGCGCGGACAACCTTGCGCGCAAGGTTATCAAGGCCGGTTGGTTTGCGAGATCCTTCAAGGAAATCACGCGAGTCGATGGATTCTGTTCTCATTGTTGTGACACCACGATTTTCTTGCCCGGATGCGAATGAAACGGCGTCCGCTTCAACCACAGCTTAAGGGCTTCCCAGTAAATTGCACCAACGACCTTAAAGGTCATCAGCGGAAACAAAGCCAAAACACGAGCCAGCGATGTACCGGTTATATCCCGGCGACGCATTGCGATCGAAGCATCGAAGATTCGCTCGTTCTCCTGGTAGTTGGCCATGAACACGGTCAGTCGCTCGCCCGGCTCCGAAAAGCACCAGTCGTAGTCGATTTCCATCGGCATAAACGGTGACACGTGCATTTTTTTGGACGGCTGGAATCGTTTGATTTTTCCATCAGAGATATTCGCCGATTCCGGCAACACGTAAATGTCCTGTTCACCCCACGGCGTGTTGTTGACTTCAGCGACGATGGTTTGAACGATTTCGCCGTCCTCGTCATAGCAGTAGAAGAAACTCACCGGGTTAAAGCAGAAGCCGAAGTAACTGAAATGCGTGAGGAGTCGGACAGGTCCCGACGGCCGCGCGCCCGTCTCCGACTCGACGAGGTCTCGAACGGCGGTGTCCAGCGGGACACCGGGATCACCAAGGTGGTCTTCCCGGCGAAACCGGGCCAGAGCACGCCGGCTGGTTGACCAGAACCAGCGTCCGCGAAAGGCGGTCTCGAGCTCGGCGAGATCGAGATACATGTAGAACAGTCGGTAGCGAAACTTGTGCGGTCTCGGTGTCCGGCGACTGTGCTTAACCTGCCCTTCGTAGATACAGCTCTTCATTGTCCAGATGCTTGCGGAAGTGTTCGACAGCAGCTAACGCACTGACAACACCGTCTTCGTGAAAACCATTTCGCCAGTAAGCGCCACAATAGAACGTCCGACCCGTGTTCAGCTCGCCCTGCTGTGCCTGCGCCATGAGTGTCTCACGTGAAAACACGGGGTGCGCATAATTGACTCGCCGGATGATCTTCGACGGATCAATCGCCGAATCGTTATTCAGGGTAACGCAGTAGTGCTTCCGCGAATCTAAAGACTGCAGAATGTTCATGTTGTAGGTCAGCGCAACGCGGTCTGAGCGGTTGTGCGGCAGGTGGTAATTCCAGGCGGCCCAGGCGGCACGACGCGTTGGCATAACGCCGGAGTCCGTGTGCAGCACCGCCTCGTTCTCCTGGTACTTGAACGTGCCCAGGACCGACATCTCCTCGGGCGTTGCGTCGTCAAGAATGTTCAATGCCTGGTCGCTGTGACAGGCGAAAAACACGGCATCGAAGGTCTCAGTCCCGTATCGCTCGGTGACCACATCAACCGTGTCCGTCGCACGCCGAACGTTCAATACGGGTGTATTCAGGCGAATGCGATCGTGATGGCCCTCGACCAGCTTGCCAACGTAAGACCGTGAACCCCCCTTGATCACACGCCACTGCGGCCGATCTTTCAGCTGGACCAGCCCGTGATTGTCGAAGAATCGGACCAGAAAGCGCATCGGCATATCGTTGACCGCAACCGGTTCTGCCGACCAGATCGCCGCAGCCATCGGGATCAGGTAGTGCTCATAGAATTCGCGGCTGTAGTTGTTTTCGCGGAGGTACTGGCCCAGCGTGTAGTCGTCGTCGACGCCAGGCTCATCCACAACTGCTTCCCGGTTGAAGCGAAGGATGTCTCGAATCATGCGATGAAACGACGGCCGGAACAGGTTTCTGCGCTGCGCGAACAGCGTGTTCAGATTCGCACCGTTGTATTCCAGCGAGCCGGATTCCGACCGCACGCTGAAACTCATGACGCTCGGCTGCGATGCCTGGCCAAGTTCGTCGAGCAGCTCGATAAAGTTGGGATAGGTCTTGTCGTTGAAGACAATAAACCCGGTATCTACCGGGATCGTTCGGCCGCCTTCGTCAACATCGATGGTGTTGGTATGGCCACCGATGTAATGCGCCGCCTCAAACACCGTAATGTCATGATCATCGCGCAGCTTGTAGGCGGCAACGTTGCCCGCGATTCCTGTGCCGATGATCGCAATCCGCATGGCTAGCTACCGGCCTCCGGCCATTGCTGCGGCACCAGCGTGACTTTCGACATATCGTAGCCCAGGTCCTCGATGATCCCGAGCAGACGTTGCAGTTCCGGCTCGTCGATTTGCGGGCTGCGTGCCATCAACCACACAAAGTCACGCTTCTGACGGCCAATGATGGTCACTGAATAATCGTCGTCGAGATAGACAATCCGGTAATCCGCTTTAATCGGCCAGATGAAGCGCATGCCCCATAGCGCATTGGTGTCGTCTTGTATGAAGCCCTTCGGGTTGTAGCGCTTCGCTTTGCCGTCAAATCCGTCTTTGCGGAAGTTGAACACCGTGTCGACGGTACCGTCGTCATTCATGGCGTAGGTTTCAACGGCGTTGTGTGCACCCTTCTCGATGAAGGTCGGAATATTCGCGATCACATACCAATCGCCCATAAAGCGATCGAGATCGACGTAGTCTACAGTTTGCATGTCGGGAAACTTTGACGAGGCGCAGCCAAACAGCAGCGGTGAAAGAACCAGCAGCGCGATCGCCTGCCTAAACCGGGTCATTTGTGCCTCCTCGCGCCTGCAATGCCTTGCGGCGCTCCGCGACGACGATCGCTCGTTGCGGCAAAAAGGCCGTGGACAGACGACTGGCCGCGGATGGGCGTTTGCGGTCCAGGTCTCGTGACGAAGTGACCCACAGGGACATCAGCCCGATCACTGCGAGAGCGAACGACATGAGCAGTATCATGCCGCCGGCTCCGGCTCCGGCTCCGGCTCAGCGCGCAACGGCGTTACACCATCAAAGCGCTCAGCGATCTGCATCAGCACCGGCATCAGGATCGCCCAGCCAATACCCA
>JBCDJX010000083.1:0-16002 GCA_038747355.1 Pseudomonadota bacterium
CCGAAAGCCACACCGGCGAACGCCGGCCGCCACGGCTCGTGCCTCAGGAAACTCACGACGGCGACAAACATCGCCAGCAGTGCGAGGCCGATAAACGCGTAGGTCAGGTAGTCGTCGATCGTGCGCACCCGCTCGACTTCCTCGGCGACGTATTCTTCACCTTTCAGCGCCGCCACCGTCGCGTCTCGAATGTTGGCCGCGGCATCAGCGATCGAGACTTCCATCGGCGGCGGCGGGTCGATCGGACCGATGAAGAAATGGCCGACGACAGCGGCAAACGACAGGAAGCCCAGTGCGACAGCCAGCCAGCCGAGCTGGGTGGGATTGCTGTTGTTTGTGCTCGCTTCAGTCATCGTCAGTCTCGAACTCCGTTGGCCCAGGATTATACCGCTTTGATTATTTCTATGTTGTTCGCCGACAAAGCGTTATATCGCGGTGCAGGATTTGTAACGCCCGCGTGAGAACTGCGTGAGATTTGCGCCTGACACTGCGCTCCGACTTTTGCCCAATAACGGAGAGCAACATGAGAAAGACATTCGCAGCGGCGGCGCTCGCAGCTGGCCTGGCGGTATCGCCGGCCTCGCACGCCACCGATTTTACGGTTGAAATCACTAACCTGACCAACGGCATCTGGTTCACGCCGTTCCTTGTCGGTGCACACCCGGAAGGCACCAGCCTGTTCGAAGTTGGCCAGCCGGCGTCCGCCGAGATCCAGGCGATGGCCGAAGGCGGAGATATCGCGGGGCTGGTCACGGTGCTTGAGAGCATCGGCGGCACGATTGCGGCCAACCCGGCGGGCGGCCTGCTCGCCCCAACAGAATCCGCCAGCGCTGACCTGAACACGGACGGCACCGACAACGTGCTGCTTAGCGTCGTCGCCATGCTGTTGCCGACCAACGATGCATTCGCTGGCCTGAACAGCATTCGCATCCCGACAGAACCGGGTACCTACGTATACAACCTGCCGGCCTACGACTCCGGCACGGAAGCCAACGACGAACTGCTCACTGGCGGCGGCGCACCGGGCGTGCCGGGTATGCCAGCCGATCCGGGCGGTCGTACCGGCACCGGCGGCACAGGTGCTGCCATGGCCGATAACAACACGACGGTACATATCCATCGTGGTGCACTCGGTGATGCTGACGCCACCGGCGGTACCAGCGATCTCGACAATCGCATTCATCGCTGGCTGAACCCGGTCGTCCGCGTCACGGTTACCGTACGCTAAGGAGGCTGCCATGAGACGTCTCAATCTGAGAACCATCGGCATTATCGCTGTAGCCCTGTTTGTGCAGGCTTGCGACAGCGACACGCCGGAACCGATGCAGCTCGAGCCGCTGGTCACACCACCGGCTCCGCCGAACGCGATTTTTAACGTGACCGTGACCAACCTGACCAACGCACAGCCGCTGTCGCCGGTGGCGGTCATTGCGCACTACCCCGGTTACTCGCTGTTTACCGTCGGCGAGCCGGCGACCGTCGGGCTTGAAGAGCTCGCCGAAGGCGGATCCAACGCCAGCCTGCTGGCCGAAGCCGATGCCAACCTGGAGGCCATCCGTATGATCTCCGGCGCCGCACCGATCGGACCGGGTGGCAGTGAGACCATCACCTTCGAGATCGTACCGGGCCAGCTGCCACGGCTGCTCCTGAGCACGGGCACTATGCTGGTGAACACGAACGATGCGATCTCCGGCATCAACGGCATGTTGATCGAGGACATGGCTGTCGGTGATGTCGTCACGCGAAGGACCATCGTTTACGACGCAGGAACTGAAGCCGACACTGAGCAAGCGATCTACATCCCTGGCCCAGCCGGTGGTGGCGAAGGTTTCAACGCCGAACGGGACGATGAATACGATCGAGTTGCCATGCACACCGGTGTTGTTGGCCAGGACGATGGGCTCCCTACATCGTCGCTCAACAACCAACACCGCTTTGACAACCCGGCCGTTGCATTCCGCATAGAGCGGGTCCAGTGAGAGGACGCAGCCCGGTCGCAGGAATTCTTGCGATCGGGCTGTGATATTTACGTGAGATTCAGGGTCTATTCTCCGGCTACCCAAACCGGAGACGCATCAGATGGCAGGTCGAGAGCTATGAGTCGCCGCATCCTGGTTGTTGAGGATGAGGCGGATATCGCTGAACTTCTGGAACTGCACCTCGCTGATCTCTGCGATGAGGTCGTCATTGCACGCGACGGCCACGACGGCATGCGACTGGCAACCGAGTCGGACTGGACCCTGATCATCCTCGACCTTCGATTGCCCGGTCCCGACGGCCTGCAGATCTGCCGAGCCGTGCGCAAGGCTCGCAGCTACCAGCCCATCATGATGCTGACCGCCAAGAGCGCCGAACTTGACCGTGTTCTCGGTCTCGAGACCGGCGCAGACGACTACCTGACCAAACCGTTCAGCGTGCTCGAACTCGTTGCCCGCGTCAGAGCCATCGTTCGTCGTGTCGACAGCATGCGTGAGCGACCAGCAGAAACCACCCACGACGAGCAGATCGTCCGCGGCGAAGTGAGTATCGACCCGGAGCGACGAGAAGTGTCACTGTGCGGCAAACCGGTCGAGCTGACCGCCAAGGAATTCGACCTGCTGGAGCACTTTGTGCGTCATCCGGGCCGCGTATTTCGTCGCGCCGACCTGCTCGACAGCGTCTGGGGCTATGGCCACGAAGGCTACGAACACACCGTGAATTCGCACATTAATCGCCTGCGCGCGAAGATTGAGAAAGATCCGGCGCGCCCGGAAATGATCGTGACGGTCTGGGGTGTCGGCTACAAGTTTTCGAGCGCCACGCAATGAACACGCTGTCCACCCGGCTGTCTGCCGCGCTGCTGACACTGATTGTCCTGATGGGCGGCGCCCTGTTCGCCGTCGATCGTCACAACACCAGCGTGTATTACGAAGAGCTGTCGCAGACGCTCAACATGCCCATCGCGATGTACGTTACGGAACAGCGCCAGCTGATCAGCGACGGTGTTCCTGACATCGAAAGCCTTCACGAACTGGCCGCGCGCGCGATGGTCATTAATCCAACCGCCGAAATTTACCTGTTGGACACCGATGGCCGCATTCTCGGTCACGGCATGCCGGCCGATACGGCGTTGAGGTCGTCCGTTGATCTCGCGCCGATCCGGGCGCTGCTGAACAACCCGTCGCATCTGCCCGTTCGGGGCACCGACCCGCGTTCCGACGGCAATCGAAAGATCTTCTCAGCGCAGGAAGTGCGCTCAGATGCGGGTCTGGAAGGGTACCTCTACGTCATTCTGGGCGGCCAGCGCTACGAGGCCCTCGCCGCGGATATCGGCGGTTCCTACACGGGACGGATGGGCGCATATGCCGCGCTCGGCATCATGATCTTCACCGCCGTGGTTGGCTTGATCGTATTCAGCGTCCTGACACAACGCATCAAGCGACTGGATCGCGACGTACGACGGGTGACAGAGAGCGACTTCCAGGCCCTGCCCGAGGTCCGCTTACCGGCACACGGCGGTGACGAAATCGACAACCTTGCGCGCAGCTTCGTGAACATGTCGTCGCGCATCAACACACAGATCGATCAGCTAAAAGAGAACGATCACCTGCGCCGCGAACTCGTGTCCAACATTTCGCACGACCTGCGTACACCGTTGTCGGCCATCCAGGGTTACGTTGAAACGCTGATCCTGAAAGGCAACACGATGCCGGCGGCTGATCGGGACAAGTTCCTGCGCGTTGCCCGCAAACACACGCTGCGACTTAACGCACTGATCGAAGACCTGTTCGAGCTATCCAAACTGGACGCCGCCAGTGTCACCCCGCAGATCGATCGATTTTCATTGCCGGAACTCGTTTCCGATACGGCGCAGGAATTCTGTGTGGAAATGGAACGCAAGCAGCAGACACTCGATATTCAGGTCGACGCACTGCACACGCAGACGGTGGGTGACATCGGTCTGATCCAGCGTGTTCTGGAGAACCTAGTGCGTAATGCGGTCAAATTCACGCCGGAAGGCGGGCAGATTACGATCTCGGTCGCCGAGCGATCCGATACGCTGACTGTCGCCGTGGAGGACAACGGCCCGGGTATACCGGCAAAAGACATCCCGAGAATATTTGATCGCTTTTATCGCGCCAAAGACGGCGAGGAAGCCCGCTCTGACTCGTCCGGCCTTGGGCTTGCGATTGTCAAACGCATTCTCGATCTGCACGAGAGTCGCATTACGGTGGAGTCGACCCTGAACGCCGGCACCCGTTTTGAGTTTGAACTGCCGATGTACCAGCAGGCCGCGTAGAGATCGATCGTCACGACAAGCGACAGAGTCGATCCTGCGCTCGTCACCGGCCATCGGGGATTTCGTCGCTCACCTCGCCGCCACGAAGACTTGAGCACGTGAGCAGACCTCTCTCGTACAAAGCATTGCTGCGGCCACCGCTCGTCCGTGAGACCGGCTCATTTTGCCAAATGGACGGACTTCGCAACCGGCGCCAGAGATTCCAGCAGATCGAAAACGGCGTCCTGCTCTTCCTCGGAGTACCCGGCTTTCACGATACTTCGACCAAATAGTCGGCCGACTGCGGCGTCCGGCAGGCCAGCTTCGTATGCACGGTTTACGTACAGAAAGACCGACGACTTGATCGCCTCGATATTACCGTGGTCGTTACGCAAAGCGTTGCTCGTCTCGTTCTCCAGCCAGTCACAAAATGCCTGTGCACGGGCGGAATCCGGATCACCTCGAAAATCATGCTTCATCGTTAACTGTCAGCTCTGACTCGCTGTTAGCCAATGGCGTTTCATAATGACGAGAGAACCGCCGGCAGAATATGGCGATCCATCATCGTAAACGGCCGCTCCATCTCGGGAAAACGCCCGAAGTTCTCGCCGGTGAACACCGCGACCAATTCGAGCGTCGGGAAAACCATGATGAACTGCCCACCATTACCCCAGGCCTCAATCGAGCGAAGCGCCTGACCGTCAATCTCGCGATCGATCATTCGCCAGAGATAGCCGAAATCTTCGCCGTAAAGATCGCTGGTTGCATGCTTCTGCGTCGATGCCTCGATCCAGGACTCGGAGATCAGACGCTCGCCCTTCCAGACACCGCGCGCTAAATACAGCTGGCCGAACTTGGCCATGTCTCGCGGTCGCAGATTCAAACCACCGCCCGTCATCGCCAGGCCCTGGTTGCCACGCGAGTTAGTGATGGGCCAGCGGTACTCGGTGATTTCCATCGGGCCGAACAGGTAGTGATCGGCGAACGCAGGTACCGACAAGCCGGACGCACGTGTGATCACGTTACCCAGCGTAACAACGCCGCTGGTCGCGTAGGAAAACGCATCGCCCGGTGCAGCCACCAAAGGTTGATCAAGGTAAAACTTGATCCAGTCGTCCGTCGGGTACATCGCGTCTTCGTTACCGCGTACGCCCGAGGTCATGCTCAGAATGTGCGCGACGGTAATGTCCTGTTTGCGGTCGTCCCAGTTATCAATCTCGCCGTCGTATTCCGGGAAGTACGGCAACACCGGGGCATCAACCGAGTCGACATAGCCCCGATCAATCGCGATGCCTACAAGGGCTGACGTGATGGCCTTAGACGCCGATCGTGTGGTGTGGAGTTCATCTCGGCGGGATTTCCCGAAGTATTCCTCAAGGACGAGAGTGCCGTTGTGAACGAGTAATACACTGCTGACGCCGTCGTATTCACCGGCCCGCGTGCGCTCGAGCATGTCGACGATAGGCGCCTCTGGAATGCCGTGGGCAACAAGCGACGCCGTCGGCCAACCGTCATCCGTTTTTTCCGGAACGCGGTACTCAACCGGATCCGAAGCGGGCGTGCAGCCGCAAAGTCCGAGCAATACAACGCCCGCAACAAAGACGCGTGAGCGGAGCACGAATTACGACTCGGACAGTCGGCTCGTGCCGGACCACGCGCTCGCGATGGAAAAACCGATTGCGGAACACGCGCCGATGACAGCGACGAACACGGCGAACGCCAGGTCGCCAACAAAGTCTCTCGGATCGACGGGCCGTATGACCATGATCGTAATCGCCGGAATCACAGCGCCGGCCAGCAGACACAGCAAGCCGGATCTGCCGCCCAACCGCTCGCCGACGCGATGCAGCGGCACGAAAACGACGCCGGCAAACGCGATAGCGGACAAACCGAACGAGAGCAGAACGGCCGGAATTTCGCCCAACTCGATGGGCAGCACAGTCAACACCAGGATGAGGCCGGCGAACACGGCAACGAGCGCGCTGGACAAGACTGAGAAAAGGACGCGAGATACCGGCGACAGGTCGGCCCTCGGCAAGAATCGGTGTGCCGTAATGCCTCCGCCGATAATGAGCGCCCAGGACCAGATCGCCGCTCCCGTTTCTCCGACGTAGGGTTTGACGTCGGGCAGCAGGCCATAGACAAGCACACCGAAGACGACGGCCGCAGCCACGACCAGGATCGCGCGGTAAATTCTGTCGGGCAGGGATTGCTGTGTTTGTTGAGTCACCGAGAGCCCCTTCGAACCACCCTTCTTAACCACCAGTATAGCGAACTTCTCAGGTTCGTCCGGAACGGTAATCACGTTCAAATTTGAACACAGGCTTCTTTATGGCGCGTTCCGACTAGTCGACTCGACGGATCGACACCAGTTTGTTCTGAGCATCGAACGTGATTTCGAAGTCACCGAAAACACCGTCATGCGTAACGAACTGGCGAATCGCGTCGGCCGGAAAACGAATGACTCGATTGTCGTCGGCGCGCACGACGACGTCCTGTGCGCTGCCCTGGTAATACGCGAGGTAGCGCTCGGCTGGCAGCGCCAGTCGAAAGCGAATGCGCTTTTTGCTGTCTTCGCCCTTCATAGCGCCGACGAACGCTGCAATGACATCCAGTGTTCCGAGGAAATAGAACACGACACGAGTCGCTCCTGCTTGCCGTTCTTGAGCAACGTCTTGCTGACGCCTGCGTCCGCGGTCATCCCGGCCTTTTGCATGACGCGTCCGGACGCCGGATTCCGAACAAGATGCCACCCGACGATCCAATAAAGTTTGAGTGCTGCGAACCCGTAGCCGCACACGGCTTCGGTCGCCTCGGTCGCAATGCCCTGGCCCCAGAAAGGCACACCTGTCCAATAGCCAAGCTCCGCTATCTCTTTTTCGTCTGATAGCCTCAGAGAGATGGCACCGCACAATTCGGTCGTCGATCGGTCTGTGATGGCGAATACAACCTGCTTGCCTTCTTGTATCAACATTCTATGGCTGCTGATCCACGCCTCAGCGGCGCCGTCCGGGTAGGGGTGTGGAATATTCTTGGTCGTGTCCGCTACCCTGGCATCCCCTGCAAGGCGTTGCACTGCTGTGGCATCGCTGGGCTCGAAGGGACGCAGGAGCAATCGGCGGGTAGAGAGACAGGGCAGACGCATCCGGCTATCGAAACTTATCGACAAAGAAACCCGTCGTAACGTCGTCATCGCCGACGAAGCGAATTGTCAGCATGCCGTTGTCGTAGCGTCGCGGAATCTGCTCGGAGACGTCGAGCGTTTTCGAATGCTCCTTTCCACCACTGTCGGTCCAGCTGATATCGACGAGTCCGTCGGGAGGCGACTGCAGGTAGTGTCTGACCGCGTAGATTCCGTCTCTCATTGAGCTGTGCGAGAAGCGCCTGCCGTCGAATGCCACGACAATACTCTCAATGTCAGCGCCACTGTCGTTTACGACACGAAGCGAGTAGGACTGTTGAGTTGCGGCACCGTAAACGAGAAATAACGGCACGCACAAAACTGAGCCCACGATAGCGAACTTAGCGCGGGCCTCAAACGTCGCGAATCGGCCCCGGCTCCGCATCGCCAGGATCAACGACGCAATCAGCCAGATCACGAGCATCACCCAGATACCCACCTGGTCCGCGAGCACGCTACCCGGACCATCCTGACCAGCCGACAGGACTTCACTAAGCAGCCAGCTGATGGGCCACGCCAGGACAACGGCGCAGACCGGCAGCCAGATCGATTTACCGGGCATCACATCGGACGATGACTCTGACGGCTTACTCACGGCTCAAAAACTCGCCCTAACCGTGGTGACGCCGAATATGTGTGATCAGCCCGTTGTCGTCGAACTCAAGTGACACGATACTGATGCTGCTGTATTCGATGACGTTGTCGAGGTGCGTTGGTTTTACCCTGGCGGTTTCGGTGTACTTCACGAACACCACATTACGCCCGATCATTAGCTGTTGAACCTCGATAGCGGAAAAGAAAACCTCGTCCTCGAGCTTTCGTAACATCCCGCGGCGTAGCTCGTTCTTGTCCGTCACCGTCACGCCGAACCTGATGTGCTCGTCGACAAAGTCATCGGACAGCAGCGCCAGGAAAGCGTCTACATCATCGGTCTTTGAATCCGGTTGTTGTCGCGCATTCTTGGCGTCGATAAACGCCATGGCCATCTGCTCGAGCCTGTCCGCGGAAAAGGCATCCTGCGCATGTGCCGCGGATGCGCAAAGCACCATGCCGATCACTAAGAGAATCGATCGCATTGTTTCAGGCTCCAAGAAATCTGGCGGCGATGCTGTCGAAATGAAGAGCAACGTAAAGCAACACCGCCAGGTTTGCGTAGATCAGTATCGGCAGCAACCAGACAACAGCCACCCAGAAGCCGTCATTCAGGTAAATGATCAACAGTGAAAGACACAGGCCGAGGTAGAGATCTGCGCCGATTTGCCGACCCCATTGAAGGCTTGCGATCGATCGGACACTGCGGAAGAAATTTTCGGTGACACTGCAGTACACGCTGTAGGCAAGAAACACGAAAAGCGCCAGCCAGACCATGGCCTTGATGCCTCCGAGCGGACCGCTGAACACGAACGTTTTCGCCTGCACGCCGATAGCAACGGCATAGACCGCGAATGCGCCGTACAGCCCCCACAGCAACCAACCGCTCTTCCCTAACTTCATGCGCATCCTGTTTCTCCGAATGCTGCGCTGGACGCCAGTATAACGGAGACCTCGAAAGTCACCGCTCGCGACCTCTGCGCTATCAGGCGTCCTGCATCACGCAACGATCGCCAACAAGGCGTCACCCAGCGGTGAGGCGATCGCGATAACCATCAAAACGATGCCGGCCAAGGACCCTGCGATACCAATGATCGTCGATGGATGGACGGGCTGACTCTGTGACTTGTCATAGAGCAGCGGCAATCCCACGGTGGCAATGATCACCATGGGCAACGCGAGATATTCATTACCTGCAAACACTTCTGCGATGCGAGAAAAAGCCGGCAGCAGAATCGCCAGAGTCGCAAACAGCATGTAGCGTTTGTGACTCGCGCCATCCTGTTTGGCAATAGCGAACAGCGCAGCCGTGAAGAAACCGATGAACAAGGCCAGGTTCACCAGGTTGGCGAGAAAAACCTCGGTGAAGCGGAACTCGACCATCAACGAGAAACTAACGCCAAACGAGGTCGTGACCATAAGCAGAACCAGGATCCAGCTCAGTCTGCCGACTTGGCGATGGACACCCATGCCTCCGCTGGCTATCAGTTTTGCCTGTGCCGCAAACACACCGATCCACGCCAGCATCAACACACCGTGAATCACGACTGGCGGTGTGTATCGCGCCAGACGCTCGGGGTGTGCGATTGCTTTCGCCGCAAAGGCAAAAACCACGAACGCAAAAATGAGCAGTCCAAGCCTCGCCAGGAAGACGGGGCGTGTCATGGCTTGTTTCTCACACTCGGTCCCAACCACGTGTCCGAGGGGAGAGAATAACAGACCGCTGTTTACGGTCGCCTGATCGTGTGTCAGGTATCGTTTCGCAGCGGTGGGGCGGCGCTGTGAACGACACCCACCTGGGTAATCAGTAGCGCCGCTCCGACCAGGCTAAATCCTTTGATAAACGACGCTTGCTGAATCGCCCGCATGGCTTCGCCGTCCGCGTAGATCATCTGATACCCATGCACCACGACTGTAACCGGCACCAGGAACGCAACCAGGAGCCAGCCGCCAAGGCGAGGCCTCCAGTTGAACAGAATCATCAAGCCCCCCGCCAACTCAACGACGCCGGACACAAGGACCCAGAAGACCGGGTACGGTGTCGTCTCGGGCATCAGCGCGACGTAGTACGAGATATTTGTAAAGTGCGTAACACCCGACAACAAAAACAAGGACGTGAACAGCAGGCGTGCTGCCACGGTGACGCCGACATTGGTCGGCAGTTGATTCTCTGCTAACACGGTATTCCCCTCTCTATGTGGCCAGCGATCGCTGCCGCCGTTTCAGGCCGCCGCAGCGGCGTTTCGCCTGACCCAATCAGTAATTCGCTTCTTTCGTGCCGGCCTCGCCTCGCTGGCGACGTCAGCGATGATGTCAGTCAAGATGACCGAGGCCAGAGCGTCCCGATACCTCGCTTCGGCCTGTCGAAACGCCGCCGCGATCGGGCATGGCTTTTTGCATTCGGCAGCGGATGCTCCGCAGGGACCGTTGCGTCGGACCTCGGTGCACCGAAAACTGGGCGTTGTGCCCTCAATGGCCGCGGTGATGTCCCACAGGGTGAGTTGCTCAGGCTGTTGCGCCAAGCGATAGCCGCCGGCCACACCGCGCTTCGCCATGACAATGCCAGCCCGGCTTAAGGCCTGTAACTGCTTCGCCAGGTACGGCGTCGGCACACCCAGAAAATCCGCCAACGCGTAACCCGACAGCGTCGCGTCAGGGGGTAACAGCGCCAGCAGCGCACAGCTGTGGGCACCCCACTCCACGCCTTTTCCGATCTTCACAAGCCGACCTCAAATGCCGATCCGCAACCGGCATCCATCTATTATGGATATTTTTTATCCATTATTAGACCAGATGTCAATGCATCGCGATTTTCCGGGAGGGGTATGCGCGGGGCTTACACCGACGCAAAGCGCTTTCGGTATTCGCCCGGACTGACCCCGTAGGCTTTGCGGAAGTGGTATTGCAGGCCGCTGATGTTGCTAAAGCCAACCGCGGAGCTGATCGCAGCAAGACTCGAGTCAGACGACTGGAGCAAGTCCGACGCGCGCGCGAGTCGCTCCTGGACAAGCCATTGACCGACCGGCATTCCGACCAGTGCCGCGAAGCGCCGTTGAAACGTGCGAGCACTCATGTGCGCCCTGTCAGCGAGCGACGCTACCGTGTGCCGCTTGTCCAGGTGGGCTCGTGCGAAATCGATCGTGTCCGAGAGTCGGTTTGCCTCGTACTCGAGCGGAACCGGTTGGTCAATAAACTGCGCCTGGCCGCCCTGGCGATGGGCGTGCATCACGAGCCGGCGAGCCACACGGTTGGCAATCTCCGGTCCGAAATCGTTGCGCACGATGTGCAGGCAGACATCGATTCCCGCCGAACTTCCCGCCGACGTGTAGATGTTGTCCTCGTCCACATACAAACGATCCAGTTCAATTCGGCAGGACGGGTACTTACGTTGAATATCCTCCGCGTAACGCCAGTGGGTCGCCGCACGTCGACCGTCGAGCAGTCCGGCGGCCGCCAGAACGTATGCACCCGAGCAGATTGACACCAGTCGCGAGCCGGCGGCGTAGGCATCCGCGATGGCCGACGCCAGTTGCTCCGGCACCGGCTCATCCATTCCCCGCCAGCCCGGAACGACGACTGTGTCAGCCCCGACGAGCGCATCCAGGCCGCGGCTGCATTCGACGCGAATGCCGCCCGTCGCTCGCAGGGGACCGGCTTCCACCGAGGCCGTACCGAACGAATACCAGTCATCCTCCATCTCCGGCCGCGGTAGACCAAAGACCTCCGCGACGATGCCGAATTCAAACGTACACAAGCCGTCATAAAGCAACGCCACGACGTGTCGGCGCGGATTAGCACCGGCATCCAGGGCCGCATCTGGCACGAATTCAGGCGGGGATGTCACGTTTCTATTTGGCATTTTTTAGATAATTGTTGACATACTGCCACACGAGAACGGGAGAACAACAGTGGAAAAAACAGCGACGCTGCTGGAAGCGGTCAATGTGTATTTCGACGCCATCTACACGTGCGACGTACATAAGCTCGACGCGGTATTTCACGATCAGTCGAGCCTGTTCGATGCCGACAACGGTGACATTTTTGTCGATCCGATCGCGAGTTTTCGCGACGACGTCGGCTCACGGCCCGCGCCGTCGGATCGCCGGCAGCGGCGCAGCGATGACATCATCGCGATCGACTGGCTGTCGGATATCAGCGCTGTCGTGAAGCTTCGCCTGCAATCGCATGAAAACGTCTTCGTCGATCACTTGTCCTTCGTAAAAGGACCGACCGGCTGGAAAATCGTCGCCAAGGTGTGGCATCTCGAAGCCACCGCAGAGGTGGTTGAGGACCGGTAATGCCCGGTGGTTGGACAAAAACTCAGTGCTAGGGACCGGACAGCGACGCCTGGAAAGGCAAAGTCCAGGGGAGCTACGCCAGCGGTACCAGCGGGCAATGAACCATCAGTTCGTAGCTTGCCGCTGGATTTACTCTGTCGTAGCGCGCAATTGAGTTACTGTGTGTCGGCAGCGTTCAGCATCCAGTGACGCCTATACGGACGGTCTATCCTCAACGTACTCAAGGATATCTCCAGGCTGGCATTCCAGTACTTCGCAGATCTTTGCGAGCGTGGCAAAACGAACACCCTTGACCTTGCCCGTCCGCAGAACCGACAGGTTCTGCTCGCTTATGCCGATCTGCGCGGCCAGTTCTTTTCCCTTGATCTTTCGCTTTGCGAGCATCACGTCCAGCGTTAC
This sequence comes from Pseudomonadota bacterium, assembly GCA_038747355.1. Classification (GTDB taxonomy): domain Bacteria; phylum Pseudomonadota; class Gammaproteobacteria; order Steroidobacterales; family Woeseiaceae; genus UBA1847. The sequence goes on from JBCDJX010000083.1 coordinate 12,728, forward strand.
GTTAATCGTCATGACGGAGCCCTAGATGAACTGCTGGTTTTCTGAATGCAGTTTGCATCCTTCAACCAGCAGGTCGCTCATCACCCAGAGTATCAACGCCACCGCTATGGCCTTCAGTTCTTGACTGCCGAACGCGATCGACAGCATCTTCTCGCCCGCCGGATGGTTCATCGACAACAGCAAGCTTGCCAGTGCGATATGCACCGGCGTCGCCAGCGCCTGGGCAAAGAAAAACACGGAAAACCGCCTGAGATCGCGACTGTTCGCGAGATTAAACAACTCTCCCTTTGCGAAATTCAGGAATGCGCGCCGCAAGAAAAACAACCCCGTCAGGCCGATAGACACATAAGCCACGGTGAGCAGCCACAGTGCGTACCACTGGCCGCTGGACACGGTCCACCACTGAATCGGCAGACCGATGTTGGCCTGCGCCAGGCGAGCAAAAGCCTCCAGCGTGACGAGAAAAAACAGCGCAGCGATCGGCGCGACGACCAGAATAAGCGAGCACGCCCAGGCGATGACCAGCGATAACTTTCGACTCACGATTGACTGCCTCCATTAATGATTGTTAATGTTTAATAAATTATCGTAAAACATTAATTTTAGCAACCGGAGTATCGAAATGCGTTTATTCCCCCTTGTGCTTGTCGTCCTGCTGTTCGCCACCCTGGCCCCCGTACAGAGCCATGCATTAACGATGGGCGAATTCTCCTCTGTCTGTGAATCGTACAAGGGAGACTGCACCAGACTCCCGTTCCTGCAGGCTTATGTCGGCGGTGCCCTTGACCTTGTCGCGATGCTGGACGAAGAAACGGACTATCTGGAGACGATTTACTGTCGAGCACCAACGGAGTTTTTCGACGTGCCTGACATCATCGACTACATGCTGGCCAACAAGGAAGCCTATCGCGACCGCAATGCCATGCTGCTGGTGATTCGATACCTGGAGGAAATGGGCGGCTGTACGGCTGAGTGAGTCACACCCTGAGCGGGCTCAGTCGACACCGGCGCCGGCGGGCGGATACGGCATCACAGCATCGTGATCCACGCTGATACTCTCACTAAGGACGAAGCTGCCTTCTTTCCACTCCCAGACGTGGATATATCGGGCACCTCCAGTGAGCTTCCAGTGACCGTCAGACTGCAGTTCGAAAAAGCTGTGGTGTCCTTCTTCCAGCGCGCCCCAGTCGCCCAGTGCCTGGACGCGACGTGAACCCGGCGTTACCAGTCGCCGATTCTTGTAGCCTGCGTTATCCCCACCCGGCTGTCTGGCATCGCACTGCTCGGCCATGCCGCGCAGAAACGCATCCCGGTTGGGAACCGCAAGGCCGGCCAGGTCGTGAACCATCCTGAAATCGTCGCCCAACAGCGGCGCGAGTGCATCAACGTCGCAGCCTTCGAACGCGGCCCAGAACAGCCTGGCATCGTGCTCGGCAATCATCGCGTGCAACTCCTCGCCCTGAGGCATGGACGACGGAGCTGACAGGAGAACGGCAAGAAAAACGGAGGCTGTGATCATCATGCGTCAGGACGTGTTGGGCGTTTAATCCGCGTGGCAAGGGGTGCCAGAACAAAGCGTGGCGATCAATGCTTCGTGCCCGGCTGCTGGTGTGGATACGGGTCACGAGGCGGTGTGTTCGGGTCTTCAACAACGCCCACCAGTACCTGTTGCAGGGACTCCGTGAGTTGCTCAAAGCCGAATGGCTTGCGCAACAGCGGGCCGGGGATGTCTTTTGCGGCTTCGCTGACTTGCTCGATGCTGGTGTAACCCGAACAAAACAGCACCCTGACACCGGGATCCTTCTTCACGGCCTGTCGATAGATCTCGACACCGTCGATGCCCCCCGGCAAAACGACATCCAGAATCAGGACGTCGAACGGACCTTCGTACTGCAATTGCTCGAGCGCCGACCCCCCGCCGTTGGCCTCGACGACACTGATACCCAGCGCTTCGAGGTGTCTTCGTGTCACCCGGCGCAAGGTGTCGTTGTCTTCCACCAGCAGTGCCGACAGCCCGTCTGCGAACGGCGGTTGACGATGCTCGACCTCGTCATCGATCTCGCTGACCTGATCAACCAATGGCAGGTACAACTCAAACGTAGTGCCCTCACCTTCCGCACTCTGCACATCAATGAATCCACCGGACTGCATCGCAAAGCCGTACACCATGCTCAACCCCAACCCGGTCCCTTTGCCAACCTCCTTGGTGGAGAAAAACGGTTCGAATATCCGGTCGCGCACACCCTCGGGCATGCCACTGCCGTTGTCTCGAAATGCGATGCAGGCAAAGTTCCTGTTGGCCACATCGACGGCGCGACTGGCGGCAAGTTTTTGTGCTTCGACCTTGCGGACATCGACCCAGAGTCGACCGCCCGGCCGCGCGGCGTCGCGCGCGTTGAGCGCGATATTCAGGCAGGCGTCTTCAAGCTGATGACGGTCGGCCAGTACCTGCTGGACACCGAATGGCAGCGTGACGGCCACGTTGAAATCCTCACCGAGGGTTCGCTGCAACAGCTCTTCCATGTCGTGCAGGAAAACACGCAGGTCAATCAGGCTGTCGCGATGCGGCTGCACCTGCCCGAACGCCAGCAGTCGCTGTACCAGCGAGGTGCCTCGAGCGACCGCACCACTGATGGCCTTGACCGATTGCTTGCGTCCCGCGGCGCTGGCCTCCTTGGGGATCAGGTCAGCGCTGCCCTGGATAATCGCGAGGATATTGTTGAAGTCGTGCGCCACACCGGCAGTGAGCTGTCCGAGCGCGCGCATGCGGTCGGCCAGTCGCAGGTGGCGCTGTGCCTCCCGCTCTCGTGTGATCTCCAGTGACGTCCCCCGATATCCCTCGAATTCACCGTCCTGCGAGTAAACCGGTCGGCCGTGCAGTCGCCACCAGCGCGTCTTGCCGTCACCGTCAACCGCCGGGTAATCGAAGCCCTTGAAGGAGATGTGGGCGTCCAATGAGGCTCTGAGTGAGTCCCAGTCCGATTCACCGTCGGCGACCGACACGCCGTCGACTTCCCAGAATCGATGACCCAGGCTGGACGACGTATCGAGAAGACGTGCGCTGGGCTCGGAGGCGTCGATCCAGGTAAGTCGATGCTCGCGATCGGTTTCCCAAAACTGGTGCGCTGCGGTGCTGGCAAAATCCTGCAGTCGCGTCTCGCTTTGTGCCAGGCGACGATTCGCGTCGCGCAGTCTACGAAACGAGCGTTCGACCGCCCTGGCCATGGGCCGGAAGATCAACATTAACTCGCCGAGCACCAGCAACAGGATCAATA